>NZ_JALQEB010000042.1:0-108982 GCF_023630905.1 Caballeronia sp. ATUFL_F1_KS4A
ATCAGATACCATTTGCCGTCGTGGCTCTCGACTTCGCGCTCGATGAGCTTGAGCGTATCGAAAGCCTGCTTCACGTCGTCCGCGAGCGAGGAATAGCGCAGCGAATGCGTGATGTCGAAGAGCGAGCGGCCGATATCGACGTCGATCAGCTTGAACACGCGCGTCGCGCTCGTCGTAAAGCGCTTGACGCGAATCTGCTTGTCGACGAACACCGTGGCGATTTCCGTCGCCGCGATGATGTTCTGCAGGTCGTCGTTCGCCTTCGCCGTGTCCTCGACGCGCGCCTGCAATTCGGCGTTGACCGTGGTCAGTTCCTCGTTCACCGATTGCAGTTCTTCCTTGCTGCTTTCGAGCTCTTCGGTCGCCGAGCGCAGCTCTTCGTTGATCGCCTGCAATTCCTCGTTCGACGCCTTCAGTTCCTCGACGGTCGTCTCATGCTGCTCGATCGTCGTCGCGAGTTGCTCGCGCGTGTGCTGCAGTTCGCGTTCCAGTTGCAACAAGAGCGGATCCTGGCCGCGTTGCTCGGGCAGTCCTTCGTCGGCCATGTGCTCTTGCACCTCGTCGAACAATACGAGGAAAAAGTCGGCGTTCACGCCGGTGTCATGAAATGGACGCACCGTCATGTTGACCCAGACGGCGCGGCCGTCCTGAGTCAGCTTGACGCGCCGCGCCTCGACGCTGCCGCCCGTCTGATGCGCGCGAAAGAGCGTCGTGCGCAGGTCGAGCCGCAACTCGGGCAGCACGAGCGCCATGATGTTCGAGGACAATTCGCCGCCGCCGTGCCGCAGGAATCGCCCGGCCGTCGTGGACAGATGCACGATGTTCGAATCGCGATCGACAACGACGCTAGGCGGCGCATATTCTTCCAGCACGCGCTGATGCAGCGCCGCGAAGGAGAAGCTGCGGCGCTCCGGCGTTTCGGGCCCGGCGGCCATGCTCACCGGCGCGGCGGTCGTCATCAGCTCTTCGCGCGGCCCGATGTTCGTGGGGCCAAGCGATGGAAACGAGACCGGCGGCTTCACGCGGTTCAGCACGGTGCGCGCGCGATAGTTGCGGCTCTTCTTGTCCACGATGGTGAAAAGATCGTCGGCGGTATCGGCGGATTCGGCCGTGCCGAGAAAGAGATAACCGCCCGCCCGCAGCGCGAAGTGAAAGAGCTCGAGCACTTGCCGCTGCACCGCGCGATCGAGATAGATCAGCACGTTGCGGCAGGAGATCAGATCGAGATGCGAAAACGGCGGATCGCGCAGCAGGCTGTGCGCGGCGAACAGAATGCGCTCGCGCACCGATTTGACGATCTGGTAGCGTCCGCCTTCGTGCTTGAAATAGCGGCGCAAAAGCTCAGACGGGATATCGGTCGCGATCGAGCCGAGATAGGAGCCGCTGCGCGCCTGCGCGATGGCGGGCTCGTCGATATCGGTGGCGAAGATCTGATAGGTCGCCTCGAAACCGGCGGTTTCGCGCGCCTGCGCGAGCATGATCGCGAGCGAATAGGCTTCCTCGCCGGTCGAGCAGCCGGGCACCCACACGCGTATCTGCGACTCGCCCTTGGTCGCGTCGAGCAACTGCGGCACGACATCGCGCCGCAGCGCGTCGAACGCCTCGCGATCGCGAAAGAACTGCGTCACGCCGATCAGCATGTCGGCGAGCAGCGACGTGGTCTCGTCCGGATTCGAGCGCAGATGATCGCGGTATGCGCCGATATCGCGCAGCCCGTTCACCTGCATGCGCCGCTCGATGCGCCGCAGGATGGTCGCGCGCTTGATCAGATACCATTTGCCGTCGTGGCTCTCGACTTCGCGCTCGATGAGCTTGAGCGTATCGAAAGCCTGCTTCACGTCGTCCGCGAGCGAGGAATAGCGCAGCGAATGCGTGATGTCGAAGAGCGAGCGGCCGATATCGACGTCGATCAGCTTGAACACGCGCGTCGCGCTCGTCGTAAAGCGCTTGACGCGAATCTGCTTGTCGACGAACACCGTGGCGATTTCCGTCGCCGCGATGATGTTCTGCAGGTCGTCGTTCGCCTTCGCCGTGTCCTCGACGCGCGCCTGCAATTCGGCGTTGACCGTGGTCAGTTCCTCGTTCACCGATTGCAGTTCTTCCTTGCTGCTTTCGAGCTCTTCGGTCGCCGAGCGCAGCTCTTCGTTGATCGCCTGCAATTCCTCGTTCGACGCCTTCAGTTCCTCGACGGTCGTCTCATGCTGCTCGATCGTCGTCGCGAGTTGCTCGCGCGTGTGCTGCAGTTCGCGTTCCAGTTGCAACAAGAGCGGATCCTGGCCGCGTTGCTCGGGCAGTCCTTCGTCGGCCATGTGCTCTTGCACCACGTCAAACAATACGAGAAAAACGACGGCTTTCACGCCGGTGACATTAAATGGACCCACCGTATTGTTGACCCAGACGGCGGGGCCGTCCTGAGTCAGATTGACGCCCCGCGCCTCGACGCTGCCGCCCGTCTGATGCGCGCGAAAGAGCGTCGTGCGCAGGTCGAGCCGCAACTCGGGCAGCACGAGCGCCATGATGTTCGAGGACAATTCGCCGCCGCCGTGCCGCAGGAATCGCCCGGCCGTCGTGGACAGATGCACGATGTTCGAATCGCGATCGACAACGACGCTAGGCGGCGCATATTCTTCCAGCACGCGCTGATGCAGCGCCGCGAAGGAGAAGCTGCGGCGCTCCGGCGTTTCGGGCCCGGCGGCCATGCTCACCGGCGCGGCGGTCGTCATCAGCTCTTCGCGCGGCCCGATGTTCGTGGGGCCAAGCGATGGAAACGAGACCGGCGGCTTCACGCGGTTCAGCACGGTGCGCGCGCGATAGATGCGGCTCTTCTTGTCCACGATGGTGAAAAGATCGTCGGCGGTATCGGCGGATTCGGCCGTGCCGAGAAAGAGATAACCGCCCGCCCGCAGCGCGAAGTGAAAGAGCTCGAGCACTTGCCGCTGCACCGCGCGATCGAGATAGATCTGCACGTTGCGGCAGGAGATCAGATCGAGATGCGAAAACGGCGGATCGCGCAGCAGGCTGTGCGCGGCGAACAGAATGCGCTCGCGCACCGATTTGACGATCTGGTAGCGTCCGCCTTCGTGCTTGAAATAGCGGCGCAAAAGCTCAGACGGGATATCGGTCGCGATCGAGCCGAGATAGGAGCCGCTGCGCGCCTGCGCGATGGCGGGCTCGTCGATATCGGTGGCGAAGATCTGATAGGTCGCCTCGAAACCGGCGGTTTCGCGCGCCTGCGCGAGCATGATCGCGAGCGAATAGGCTTCCTCGCCGGTCGAGCAGCCGGGCACCCACACGCGTATCTGCGACTCGCCCTTGGTCGCGTCGAGCAACTGCGGCACGACATCGCGCCGCAGCGCGTCGAACGCCTCGCGATCGCGAAAGAACTGCGTCACGCCGATCAGCATGTCGGCGAGCAGCGACGTGGTCTCGTCCGGATTCGAGCGCAGATGATCGCGGTATGCGCCGATATCGCGCAGCCCGTTCACCTGCATGCGCCGCTCGATGCGCCGCAGGATGGTCGCGCGCTTGTAATGACGGAAATCGTGTCCGGTGCGAACGCGCAGCTGCATGAGGATATCGCCCAGCGCGCGCTCGGCGCTGCCCGCCGTGGGCGGCGTTTCCTTCTCGGCCGCTTCGTTGGCCTCGGCGATCGGCAGGTGGATTTTCTTGGCGTTGTTCCAGAGATCCAGCAGCTTCTCAGGCATCTCCGCCGCCGGCAGGATGAAATCGACCTGGCGCGTGGTGATCGCGTGTTGCGGCATTTCGGCGAAATGCGCGTCTTCCGGTTTCTGCGCGACGGTGATGCCGCCCATCTCCTTGATGCGCGAGAGTCCCGCCGCGCCATCGGAGCCCGAGCCGGACATCACGATGCCGATCGAACGCGTGCCGTGCGCCGAGGCGAGCGTGGCGAAAAAGTGGTCGATGGTCGTGGGCGCGCCGTTGGCCGCGCGATCCACCGCACGAAGATGACCCTCCGACATTTCCAGATGCTTGTCGGGCGCGTTGATATAGATATGATTCTTCTCGATGGCCGTGGTCGCGGAGACCTGCTTGACCGGCATGTCCGTCACGCGTTGCAGGACTTCATCGGCGCGGCTCAGGCGATCCGCCGGCAAATGCACGATGACCACGAACGCCATGTCCATTTCGGCCGGCGCGTTATCGAAGAAATTGAGCAATGCTTCGATGCCGCCCGCGGACGCGCCCATGCCGACTACGGCGAAAGGCAAGGGTTCGAAGTTCTCGGATGCCGCCGCCTTCGATCGACTGCTGGTCATGTCTCCGAATCCTCCGGGTTCATCCCTTGTTTCCGATCACCGCGCATATTGTTTGAGTTCACTCGTGAGCCATGTCGTTGTAATGAAAACCCGGCGCGGGACGCGCGTCGCGCCTCTTGAGGCATCGATTGTAGTGTACGCAACGCGACCATTCGGCGCGCGGGTTTCAATTCGACGCGTTTGGCACGCGTCGTCAGACATGGAAGCATAAAACCGGCCGCTGCGTCAGGACACGCAGGGAGAGAAACGTCGCCCGGAGACGAACCGTGCGTCGCGCTACTTCGCGTCGTTGGCGGCGAGCGGTTCGGGTCCGTCCGGAGCCTCGATGACCGCGTGCACCGCGCGCTCTTGCGGCGGAGCGGCGTGCGCGTTGCGCAAGCGCATGATGGTCTGCCGCGACGTGTTGAGCGAGCGGGCGATCTCGGTCACGGTGAGGCCGGCGTCGAGACCGAGCATCGCCTGACGTTGCTGCGCTTCAGAAAGCGAACTCGGGCGGCCCTGCGCAACGCCACGCTCCTTGGCGGCGCTCGCCGCCTCGCGCGCGCGGCTGCGGCGCGTGACGCGTTCGAGCTCTTCCGCGAGCCGCAGCGTCTCGACGAACGCGAGACCTTCCTTCGAGCACAGATCGCTCTTGCCGTACGCGAGACAGATCGTGGCGATGCCGCGCCGCTCCAGCAGGCCGATCGTCGCGACGACGTCCTGCACGCTGTTGCCGAGACACCAGAGTCTCGTCGTGATCATCGTGTCGCCCGCCTGCAGCCGTCGCAACGCGCGCTGGAACGCGGGGCGCGCAGCCGCGGCGATCGTGCAGCTGCAGCGCTCGACGAAGACCGCGCTCATATCGACGAGAAAACCCGCGGAGTCTATCTCCAGCAAGTCGCGCTCGTGGGTCGGTACACCTCTGCTTTCCTCGAAAACGTATACGACGGTTGCCATCGGTTCGGCCTTTTCCCGGTGCAAAGATCGTGCGCGAGCCATAACGGACAGACGCACGGATGCCTGCAGTATGACAGTCCGAAACGCGCGTTCAAGGTACGAAACCCGTTATTTTCGGACTTTCGGACGCAGTCGAAGGAACGAGCGGGATCCCGCTCGACTTGTTTCGAAACGATGCGAACGATCGTTTCAGGCGGCGGCTGCCGAATGCCACAGACGGCGGTCCACCTCGTCCTTGCCCGCGACGAGCGCGAACGCACGGGCTTCCTCGACGGACGCGAAATGTCCAAGCACGCCCGTCGCGCGCTGGAGCCCTCCGGTGTCGGAGATGATCGTCATCGCGGCGTAGAGACCGCCGTCGAATGCGGCCATCGGCATGATGACGAAGCCGCGATAGGTGACTTGAGGCTGGTTCATGGCGTGCCCTCTCTCTTTTATCTAATGACCGTCCCTTGCTCTTTCGGGCAGTGTGAATGCCCGTAGGCTGTGCGCAGATTGTCCATCAGAAGAATGAGCCGACGATCAGGGGAAACCATAATCAAATATCGTACGAAAGTAATCCCTTTAGGCGGCACGACCGTACGTTCACAACTCCGGGCGCGCCAGGTCGGCCTTCACGAGCTCGTCGCCTCGGTCGAGCGCGGCGGCGACCGCGGCCGCCTTCGACGGAAACGGACCGATGCTGTCGGCGCCGTCGAATGGAAACAGCAGCTTGCCGTCGGTTTTGCGCACGACCTTGAGCGTGCCGAAAAAACCGCTTGCGCTGCTGCCCCGGTACGAGGCGTAAATTTGAAAGTCGTCCTCGCTGGTTCCGGGCGTAGGCGTCATCGTGCGCGTCGGATACAGGACCAGCTTAGGGCGTCGGCCGCTCGATTGATTCACTGGAATCACCGCTTCTCATGTCGATGATTCATTGTGGGACACCGCACATGCGCTCATCGTGTACTTAACGCATCCCTTCGCGCCGCTATTGCAAAGGGGGTCGACGGCATGTCCATTGCTGCATGCCAAGACCCGAAAACCGGGCGACTTGCGCATAAACCGCGCGAAGTCCCAATGCCCGAGACCGATAACAAGAACGATGAAGGAAGCGCAAATGCGGGCCACCATCCTCTCTCACGAAGTACCGTCGGAAGTATCGTCCGTGGAGGTGCATCGGTTCAGCTTCAGGATCGACGACGAGCCGTCGCGACCCATGACCGAATTCATATCGCTGCGCACGGCGCGCGTGCTCGTGCAGCACTTCGAGGATGGCAACGCGTTCATCCGGATGCTGCGGGCGATCGTCGCCGCGCGTCGCGACGAATACGACGACCTGCTCGGACGCGTGTATACGGATCATCCCGGCTGAAAGGATCAGCGGCGCGCTTCGGTCGCCATTCTCAACGCGAGGCCGGCGAGCACGGTGCCCATCAGCCAGCGTTGGATCAGCAGCCATGCGGGCTTGCGCGCGAGAAAGAGCGCGATGGTTCCGGCGGTCATCGCGACGATCGAATTGACGGTGATGCTGAGGATGATCTGCACGACGCCGAGCACGAGCGACTGGCCGAGCACGCCGCCGTGCGAAGGATCGATGAACTGCGGCAACAGCGACAGATACAGCACCGCGATCTTCGGATTCAGCAGGTTGGTGACGAAGCCCATCGTGAAGAGCTTGCGCGGGCTGTCGATCGGCAGATCGCGCACCTGAAACGGCGAGCGTCCGCCGGGCTTCACGGCCTGCCACGCGAGATAGAGCAGATAGAGCGCGCCGCCGAAGCGCAACGCGTCATAGGCGAACGGGATTGCGATGAGGAGCGCGGTGATGCCGAACGCCGCGAATAGCATGTAGACCACGAAGCCGAGCGCGACGCCGCCGAGCGAGATGAGTCCTGCGCTGCGGCCCTGACAGATCGAGCGCGAGATCAGATAGACCATGTTCGGCCCTGGCGTGAGCGCCATGCCGAGCGCGACCAGGGCGAAAGCGAACAGTTGCGGCGCATGAGGCATCGACGGACTCCGGCGGAAATAATGTCGATGCATTCTGCCGCGCGGTTTTCCACGACGCCAGATACGGAACCGGCGTCGCCCGTCGATACACTTCGTGTTTAACGCATGCCGCCGCTTGCAATGAGACTTTCGCCGGTCATCCAGCGCGCGTCGTCGGATGCGAGGAACACCGCGATTGATGCGATATCGTCCGGCTGACCGAGACGTCCGAGCGGCGTTTGCGCGAGCGCGGCCTTGTCGAAGTCGGAATCGATGATGCCCGCGCTATGCGTGCCTTCGGTCACGACGACACCCGGATTGATCGAGTTCACGCGAATCTTGCGCGCGCCCAGCTCGCGTGCGAGCACGCCCGTGATCGCATCGACGGCGCCTTTGGTGCCGCTGTAGACCGCGCTCGTCGGCGGCGTGATACGCGTCACGACCGAACTCACGTTGATGATGCTCGCGCCTTCGCCGAGGTGTTTCGCGGCGGCTTGCGTCGTCAGCAGCGTGCCGAGCACGTTGATGTTGAACTGTCTATGAAAGTGCTCTTCGGTGATCTCTTCGAGCGCGGCGAATTCATAGACGCCCGAGTTGTTCACGAGGATATCGAGGCGTCCGTAGGTCTCGATCGCCGCATTCACGATGCCCTGCGCATCGGCCGCTTTCGACACGTCGCCGCCGACGGCGATCGCCTTGCCGTTCGATGCCGTGATCTCCGCGACGACTGCATCCGCGCCCGCCTTGCTGCTCGCATAATTGACGACGACCGACGCGCCTTCTGCCGCGAGCGCCTTTGCAATCCCGGCTCCGATACCTTTCGATGCGCCCGTGACGACCGCGACCTTGCCTGCGAGTTTGCTCATGATGGAATCCTTGAAGAGGTTATTTAATGCCCGGATGCGCCGTTGCGTTTTGCAAGAGCGGCGCGACAGGATGAAATGTAGCCATCTCCGCCAAGGCGATAAAGCAGCGTAGAGTGAAAAGACTTGAGGCCTCACGCGAATAATCGATCGGAGACGGCGCATGAATACGACTATGCCTCGCACGGACGTTCAGTTCGCCGGTCAGATTCCCGAGCTTTACGAGCGGCTTCTCGTGCCGATGCTCTTTGCGCCCTACGCCGAAGATCTTGCAGCGCGCGCGGCGGCGCTCGCTCCATCGCGCGTGCTGGAAACGGCAGCGGGCACCGGCGCCGTCACGCGCGCGATGGCGCTTGCATTGCCCGCTCATGTCGATATCGTCGCGACCGATTTGAATCAGGCGATGCTCGATCGCGCCGCGACGACGCCCATCGGACGCACCATGACATGGCGGCAGGCGAACGCGTTGCAGTTGCCTTTCGACGATGCAAGCTTCGATATCGTCGTCTGTCAGTTCGGCGCGATGTTCTTTCCCGACAAGCCCGCGGCTTTCGCAGAAGCGCGTCGCGTGCTGCGGCCGGGCGGCGCGCTGCTCTTTAACATATGGGATCGCATCGAAGAGAACGCGTTTGCCAATACGATCACCGATGCACTCGGCCATCTCTTTCCCGATGATCCGCCGCTTTTCATGAAGCGCACGCCGCACGGCTACTTCGATCGCGGAGCGATTTCACGCGATCTCGCATCGGCGGGCTTCGACGCGATGCCGCGTTTCGAAACCGTCACGCGACGCAGCCGCGCATCGTCGGCGCAAGAGGTCGCGCTCGCCTATTGCCAGGGCACACCGTTGCGCAACGAGATCGAATCGCGTGCGGGCGCGAGTCTGGACGAAGCGACATCGATATGCGCGCAAGCCATCGCCGCGCGCTTCGGCTCCGACTATCCGGACGGGAAGATTCAGGCGCACGTCATCGAAATCCGGCGCTAACCGAGCACGCGTCCGAGCCATGCAATCAACGCATCCGGCGAGCAACGCGCGCTTCTATAACCGATATGTCCGTCCGGCCGCACGACCCACGCCATGCCGTTCTTCGCGCCGAAGGCATCGGCGAATTCGCGCGCTTCGTCGCTCAACGTCCGATACGCTTCACACGCAGGCACGAACGACGCCGCCTTCGCAACGTCCGGCGACACGATCAGCACCGCGCTCGCCGCCGTGCCGAGTGCGGCGCGCCATGCTTCGACCGTTGCAGCGAACGCGGCGACGCGTGCGCCATCGGCATCGTCATCGATATAGCCGATGAGCGTGTGACGTCCGCGTCCGAGATGATCGTGCAAGCGCTGCGCATGACCGATGAACGCCTCCACGAGACCGCCGGCTTGCGGTGCACGATCCCCGGGCGCGGGCAATTCGGGCGTCATGTCGATGGTTTCGTCTGCAACTATCGAGCTGCTGCCGCGATAACTCACCAGCAATTGCGTCTCGCGCATCGCGGGCTTGATCTCGCCGTGCGCGAGAACCGTGTTCAGCGCGCGGCTCGTCGATTCGACGACATCGAGCCCGACTGGCCGCCGCTCCGCTTCGTAACTGTCGAGCAGCGTCTGACTCGCGAGACCGCGCGACGCGAGCGTGAGTTTCCACGCGAGATTGTGGACGTCCTGCAAGCCCGTGTTCATGCCCTGCCCGCCGACGGGCGGATGAATATGCGCCGCATCGCCTGCGAGAAACACGCGGCCGCGCGAATACTGCTGCGCGATCCGGTGACTCACGCGATACACCGATGACCAGCGCATCGACGAAAGCCGCGTGCCCTTCGGCAGGACCGGCAGCATGATGCGCTCGATCTCGTCGAAAGCGGGCGTGGCGTTCGGCGCGTGTCTGGCGGCATCGTCGGGAAGCAGGACCATCGACAGACGATAGCGACGCACCGAACCGCGCACCGGCAACGCGGCGAGCGTCGTCGATGCGGCCCTGTCCTCACCCGACACATTGAAGCGATACATCCTTCCGCGCGGCAGATTCCAGTCGACATCGACATCGGCGAGCATGAAGGTCTGCGGATACTGATCTCCTTCGAACGCGACGTTCAGATGACGACGCACCGTGCTGCGCGCGCCGTCGCAGCCGACGAGCCAGCTGCATCGAACCGTGCGGCTCTCGCCACACGCGTCCTGTACGCATGCGTCGATGGCATCGGCCGATTCGGTGAAATCGATGAGCGTCGCCCCGTATTCGACGTGCCCGCCGTTGCGCGCGAGCGCCGCTTCGAGAATGCGTTCCGTCTCGAACTGCGCGAGCGAGAGCGCGCCGTACGGCAGCCCGACGCGCGGCACTTCGGCGCTGAACGCGGGCGCGCCGTCCTGATACGTGTCGGCGCCGGTCAGCCACACGCCCGCATCGATCGCGTCGCGCGCGATGCCGATATCCTCGAAAATCTCAAGCGTGCGCGCCGTGACGCCCAGCGCCTTCACGAAAAACGCGCGCTCGTCGTGTGCATCGATGATGCGCACGTTCACGCCATCGCGGCGCAGTTCGGCAGCCAGCATGAGGCCGACGGGCCCCGCACCGGCGATCAGCACATCGGTCGAATCGAACATGATGCGTGTTTCTCCTGAGGAAACCGGCGAATGTCATCGACTGCCGTCAGGGAGAATAACCGCTGGATGCGCGCTCGTGGCGATGTGCATCAACCGGCGAGCGGCCCGAGACGCATGCCGATCGCGCAGCCCGCCGCGATCACGAGAAGCACGGTCGCGGCGATCGTCGCGTAGAGGAAATCGCGTTGCCGCGCGAACACGGCGAGCATCAGCACGACGCGCAGCGCCGGCAGCAAGATGAAGAGCGCGACGCCCGCCGTCAGAAGTTTCGTGCCGGCGAAGAGACCCGCGCCGATCAGCGCGCACGCGGCCCACGTGCCGCACTGTAGAAAACCGGCGAGCAGGCGATCGAGCGTTTTCGGCGTGAGGTCCTTCATCGCAGCAGATCGATACCGATGCCTTGCATGAACATCTGACAGGCGACGAGCAGCAGCATCGACAGAAACAGCAGGCGCAGGCGCTCGCCGCGCACTTTCATCAGCACGCGCGCGCCCGCGATCGCGCCGATCACCGAGCCGAGCGCGACCGGTCCCGCGATCGCGCTCACGATCTCCCCGCGCAGAAAATACGCGCTCGCGCTCGCGGCGGCCGTGACGCCGATCATGAAGTTCGACGTCGCCGTCGATACCTTGATCGGCAGACGCAATGCGTTGTCCATCGCCGGAATCTTCAGGATGCCGCTGCCGATGCCGAGCAGCGCGGAAACGAGTCCTGCCGCGTACATCAACGTGAGGCCGACGGGCACGCGGCGCACTTCGTAAGGGATGTCGCGACGCAAGGTTCTGTCGGGGTAGCTGGAATGAAGGCCGAGCGCGGCGGCGAGTCCGTTCGATGGAATCGGCCTCGACGTGCCCGCCGGATCTTCGCGGCGGATGAACATCTGCCACGCCGACACCAGCAGCACGCCCGCGAAGAGGAAATCGAGCGCGGCCACCGGTACGACGCCCGCGACGAACACGCCCGTCAGCGCGCCGAGCGTCGTGCCGGTTTCGAGTACGACGGCGAGCCGCACGTTCGTCAGACCGCCGCGCAGAAACGCGGCCGCGCCGCCGCAGGAACACGCGATCACCGACACGATGCTCGTGCCGATGGCGGCGTGCATGTCGATATGGAAGAACATCGTCAGGATGGGCACGATGAACAGGCCGCTCGCCATGCCCAGCATGCCGCCCGCCGCGCTCGCGCCCAGGCCCGTGCAAAAGAGCCAGAATGTGGCTTCGAAACTCATCGTCAAAGCATCGGTGAGGTATCGCCAAAGAATCAATATAACATGTTATAACGAGCGGCAAAAGCCGACGATGCATGGTCTCGCGCTATGATTGCCCATTGCACGACGACAACGACAGCCAACATGGCCCGACGAAGCAAACAGGAAGACATTCAGGCGGAGACTCTCGACACGACGGATGAGGACGCGTCATCTGGCGGCGGTTCCAGCTATCTCGTGCCGGGCCTCGAACGCGGCTTGCGCATCCTCGCCGAATTCTCGGCGCGCGAGCCGGTGCTGGCCGCGCCGGAGCTCTCGCGGCGCATCGGCATTCCGCGCACGACGACGTTCCGTCTGCTGCAAACGCTCGAAGCGCTGGGCTTTCTCGAACGCGTGAACGGCGATCGTAGTTTCCGGCTCGGCGTCGCCGTGCTGCGGCTTGGGTTTGAGTACGTCAACTCGCTGGAGCTGACCGATTTCGGCACGCCGATTCTCGAACGTCTGCGCGATGCGACCGGGCTTTCGACACATCTGCTGATCCGCGATCAGCGCGATGTCGTGTTCGTCGCGAAAGCGCAGAGTCATGAGCCGCTGTTCAGCTCGGTGAAGGTGCATGTCGGTACGCGTCTTCCTGCTCATGCGACCGTGCATGGTCATGTGCTGATGGGCGATTTGTCGATGGCCGCGCTGAAGGCGCTTTATCCCGAGGCTCAACTGGAGAAGTATACGGAGCGGACGCCCGCGACTATCGAGGAGCTTTACGAACGCGTGGAAGAATGTGCTTCGCTCGGGTATGGGCTCAGTGAAGCATCGTTCGAGCGGGGGATTTCGGTCGTTACTGCGCCCGTACGGGATCATTCCGGCGCGATCGTCGCGGCGGTGGCGGCGACCGTGCCGCGGTCGGATATCGGCGCCGATGATGAGAAAGCGCGGCTTGTCGCGAAGGTATGTGGCGCTGCGGTCGAGCTTTCCATGCGGCTGAATTATCGGCCTTCTGAGGGGGACCGTACTGTGGGGCGCGCTGCGAGTGCTTGAGGTTTTCTCTCGCCGGATCCCGTTTTCTTTTTGGTCTATTAGCACTGCCCCTGTGCGGGGCGGCGGTCACTTTCTTTGCTGCAAAGAAAGTAAGTTTTCTTATCTACGAGTTTAATATTAAAAGAATTTCTCGACCGTCGAATACCGCGAGCGTACACATTAGTAGACACTAGGAGTGTCGAGCAAAAACGCCGCATCGACGCTTTCGCGCATTCCGCCAAGTTCGGTCCTGAGACAAGCCGCACTTGTTACGTCGCGCATTTCATAAAGACTGTCTTCATGGTTGCGCATCGTGTCGACGGTTCTTTGAAGCGTGCGAAATAGCAGTCGCATGGCAGCGATACGTGGATCGAGCGTGGAAGGCTCGGAGTACGCTGAGGAAGGTTGTCGCCGTGAGGATGCGTGTGAGACTGCCGATTGTTTTTGATGTAGCACCGGTCTAGCTCCTGTTTTGGACAAACCCGGAGCCGCCCCCTTTCTCTCAGTTGGGGGCGGGCGGGAACAATGACAGGGTTGGAAGACCGGGACGCTACACCATTGCCAGCAACCCTCGCGGGTTCTCTGCCACGTCCCGCTCTTAGGCCCGACAAAGCATCGAGCGCCGTTGGTCAGATGGCGCACGTGGTCTAGCTGCGCTCCATGTCGAAAGAGCGCGACGAACGTCAGCCGGCATTGCGCGGGCTCACGGGTGCAGAGTGTCTTCAAAACCGCCGAGTCCTGGCTGGCGCTACCACGCGCCAGCGATGTAATTATGCGTCGCACCTGCGCGAAATCATTTTAAGAGAAATCCGACCTTGTATTGCTGCTTCTTGGCAGTGTCTTTGGCCTAAGGGTTTTTTTTGCTTCCTCTCGAAATAATTCCCGCCTACGTTTCGCCGGTCGTGCGCTGAATCCGTATGCGCCCGATTAGATAGGAATGTTTATCAGGCCATGGCCTGACAGCATCTCGATGCAGGGAATCTGAATGGAAGCACAATCAAAGCGATCCACCGCCCTCGCGCGCTGGATCACGGCCAGGCAGAACTACTATCTCAAGGTGCGAGGCGCACCGCCGAGCGATGGCCTCTCGATCATCTCCGTCAAGGCGATCGAGCGGCTAGGCAGTCCGTATCACATCACGCTTGAACTGACCGCCAATGTGGAACTGGCGCGCGCCGACTATCTCGGGCACAACGCGACGTTCAGCATCGAGCCGTTACCCGGCGACGGCACGCCGCGCGAGTGGAACGGCAACATCACGCGCTTCACACGAACTCGCAAGACGCGCGACTTCTGCGCGTATCGCGTCGTGGTCGAATCGCCGCTTGCGCGTTTGCGCATCACCAAGCGCTCGCGCATCTACCAGAACAAGACCGTGCCCGAGATCATCGAGGCGATCTTGCGCGATCACGATTACCACGCGTGACGACAGCGATTACGCCGAGCTGGACGAGAACGGTCACTACACCGTGCGCTTCGACTTCGACACGGATCAATGGCCCAGAGGCGGCGAGAGCGTTCGCCTGCGGCTCGCGAAACCGTTCGCGGGCGCGAATCAGACGGGCTTTCACCTGCCGCTCCTACGCGATACCGAGGTCGGCATAGCCTTCGCGGGCGGCGATCCGCGCTGTCCCTATATCGCTCATGCTCATCACCACAGCCACGCGACCGACCTAATTCATGGGCGCAATGGATGGAAACGGCACCGACGAAAGCGAAATCGCCGCGGAACGTCATGCCGTGCGTCTGCTGTTCGATTTCGAGCCGCACGCCGATGACACCGTTTGCGCCATCGCACGCCTCGTCCGTTCCACGAGCGGCCAGTTCCAGCTCGACCGGCGCTACGTGCCGCCTTGCCTGTCGCTGGGCGCGCATGAGCTTCACGTCGAGCGCATCGGCCGGATCGCCGACATCCTGCTGGCGAAGAGCCTCGCCCTCGGCGCGCGGCGCAGCGAGCGCATCGAACAGGTCGCGGAATACGGCGTCGCCGACGTGCAGTTGTTCTGGCTTCTGCATTGCATCCATGCCGCGTGGCCGCAACTCCGATTCCTCGCTTCGAATCCGAACTTGCCGCCCGAGCGCTTGTACACGGTCCTCGCCGAGCTCGCCAGCGCGTTGATGACGTTCTCCACGAGCTCGCAGCTCACGTACATTCCTGCGTACGACCACGTCCGCGCCGACGAAGTGTTTGCGGAAATCGAATCGATGATCCGGAACTTGCTGGATGCGATCATCCCGTCGCGTGTCGTGCCGATCGATCTCGCGCACGAGAACGCGACGACGTGGACCGGCCAGATTCTCGACACCCGTATCGCCGATGGCGCCGCCGACTGGTATCTGTCGGTCAATTCGACGCTGCCCGCGTTCGAACTCGTCGAACGCATTCCGCGGCTGTGCAAGATCGGCGCGCCGGACGAGGTCGATCACATCGTCAATTCGGCTCTGGCAGGTATCGCGTTGAAGGCCGTTCAGCGCGTGCCGGCGGCAATTCCCGTGCGCCTCGATAACCAGTACTTCGCGCTCGATGCCGCGAGTCCCGCGCACGCGCGGATGCTGGCCGCGCGTGCATGCCAGATCTATCTGCCGACATCCGTCCCGGATGTCTCGCTCGAACTCTACGCGGTGCTGCGCTCATGAACATGCTGTCCACGTCTTCCGCACACTCGAGCCTCGTCGAGCCGGCTCCGGGCGTCGCGCCGTCGGTCATGACCGGTATCCGCGATCTGCTGCGCGACACCGCGCTCTTCGTCGCGAATCTGTCGACAGGCGGCTCCTCTGCCGAGTTCGCATCGTTGCGTGCGCACTGCAAGTCGATGACCGACGAATTCAGCGCGGCGCTCCATCTCCGAGGCTATCCGGACGACGTACGCGAGGACGCGGTGAAGGCCCAATGCGCCTTGCTCGACGAAACGGCGCTGCATCATCTCTCCGATGAAGAGAAGCCGCTGTGGTCCGCACAGCCTTTGCAGGTCGAGAGGTTCAAGCAGCACGACGGCGGCGAACGCGTCTTCGAGCGGCTGGAGTTCCGCATGCGCGAACACTCGCCGCAAGTCGATCTGCTCGAGTGTTACGCGGCGATTCTCGGACTGGGCTTTCGCGGCCGATATTCGGGCAATGGCGAGAATCAGCGTCTGGCACTCATCGATGAGTTGAGCGCGCTGATCGCGCGCCTTCGTCCCGAAAGCGAGCGCTCGCTCGTCATCGACCAGCCGGGCCGGCGCTTCGGCAACTGGCTTCGGCGCATCTCGCCGTGGGCCGTCGCCGGAATCGGCTGCGCCGTCGCGCTCGTTACGTGGTTCATCTGGCACGTCACCCTCGACATGCAGCTCGCCGCGCTGATTCCCAACGCAGTCAAGCCGTGAGCGCCATGCAGAGACTGGGTTATCCGGCGCGCACCATCGTCGTCTTCGCGGCGCTGCTCGCGCTCGCCGTGCAGTGGTTCGTGCAGCCGTTCGGCAAGGAATGGATCTGGCTTTCGACGGCAGGCATTGTGATCGTCGCGGCGGCCCTCGTCGGCTGGCGCACGCGACGCCTGTCACGCGCGCGCCGCAGCAGCATGCATGTCCTGAACGCGCTGGGTGCGGCGACCGTCGATATTCCGCTGAACCTGCGCACGCGCATGCCGCTCGTGCTCGTCATGGGCGATGCGCTCGCCTCGCTTTTCGATCACGGCTCGGGCACGCCGCGTCTCGTGCTTATCGGCGATGGCGCGATCTGGCTGCGCGTGGATCGTCCGCAGGATCTGCCCGGCATCGCACTCGCGATGCGCCAGTGGCGCGACGGCCAGGCGCCCGACGGCGTCGTGCTGAGCATTGCGCCCGCGCTCCACGCCGACGCCGATGTGCTCTCGCAAAGCCTGCGCGTGGCGCGC
Organism: Caballeronia sp. ATUFL_F1_KS4A; assembly: GCF_023630905.1. Lineage (NCBI taxonomy): Bacteria > Pseudomonadati > Pseudomonadota > Betaproteobacteria > Burkholderiales > Burkholderiaceae > Caballeronia > Caballeronia sp. ATUFL_F1_KS4A. The sequence continues at coordinate 16,735 of NZ_JALQEB010000042.1, forward strand.
CAGGCGCTCGCCGATGCCTCGCGCATCGTGAGCGTGCGCTTGCCGGGTTATGTCGCGGTGTATCAGCGCCTGACACGTACCGCGTCCAGCGACGCAAACGCGGCACGCCGATGGCACTGTGTGTCGTCGGGGACGCCGCTCGTCGACGCCCGGCGCTTCGAAGCGCTGATCCGCAATGCGGAAGACGATGCCTGCCGCCATGCGGGCGATCGTTACGCGTCCGCCCATGCGGCCGCACTGGCATCCATCGTCGGCTGGACGCAGCGCATGGTGTTCGGCACGCTGACCGATCCGCGCCAGCCGGCCACGCCCTGGGCGCTCTACGGCGCAGGCTGGATCGACTGCGGGCCCGCCAGCGACGCACATAAACCGTGGGAGCAGGACGTGCAGATGCAAACGCACATCGCGCCCGCGAGCGTCGAAGCAAGCCCGGCTCCGTGGCCGTTGCCGCAATCGCTGATCGAAGCAATGCCCCGCCGCATCGTGACGTCGCCGCGCGTGGCCGCCTTCGCACATGCCATCGGCATCGTGGCACTGGCGGCAGGCGCCGCGATCCTCGGCGCGGGCCGCAACAATGCGGCGCTGCTCGAGCGCCTGCAGGCGGACATGGACCGCTACGCAGCCGTCACGCCGGAGCACGACGCCGCGCGCCGCGACGCGTTGAAGGCGCTCGTCGCCGATCGCGATGAACTGGATCGCTACGCGCGCACGGGCGTGCCGCTCAGACTGTCCTTCGGGCTCTATCGCGGCGCGCAATTGCTGCCGACGTTGAATACCGCCATCGCCAGCTATCAGCCGCCTGCGCCGCCGCCCGCCGTGGTGACGCTCGACAGCATGTCGCTCTTCGACAGCGGCAAGGCGCAACTTAAACCGGGATCGACGCGCGTGCTCGTCGAAGCCGTCGAAATGATCAAGGCGCATCCGGGCAAGCGGATCCTCGTTGCGGGCCATACGGACAACGTGGGCAATGCCGCGAGCAATCTGAAGCTGTCGAACGCGCGCGCCGCGGCTCTGCGCGACTGGCTGATCGAAGCGTCCGGCATACCGGCTACGCAGTTTGCGGTTCAGGGCTACGGCGACACACGCCCCATCGTCGCGAACGACACGCCACAAGGGCGCGCGAAGAACCGTCGCGTGGAAATCACTCTCGTACCGGACACCGCGAACGTCGCGAACTGACATCGTTAATCGAATTCCCGGAGTTCTCTCTTCGGGATCTTGTCGCTCAGGAGTTGTTTTTCTGAGCATTGCTTGGCAGTACCAAAGAGGAGTAGTAAATGGCAATTCCCGCATACATGTGGCTGAAGGATGACGGCGGCGCCGACATCAAGGGTTCCGTCACCGTGCAAGGCCGCGAAGGCAGCGTCGAGATCGTCGAGTTCGGTCATGGCGTGCATATCCCGACCGATGGCAACACCGGCAAGCTCACCGGCACGCGCGTGCACGCGCCGATCACGCTGACCAAGGAAACCGATTCGTCCACGCCGTATCTGTACAAGGCGGTGACGAGCGGCCAGACGCTGAAGTCGGTCGAGATCAAGTGGTACAAGATCGACGACGCGGGCAAGGAGAAGGAATACTTCAACACCAAGCTCGACAACGTCAAGGTCGTCGCGGTCCGTCCGAAGATGCTCGACATCAAGAACCCGGCTTTCGAGAAGCACAACCATCTCGAAGAAGTCGAACTGCGCTACGAGCAGATCACCTGGTCGTTCAAGGACGGCAACATCATCCACAAGGACACGTGGAACGAGCGCGCGTAAGCGCGTGACCCAGCGGCTCATGACAACGTGAGCCGTCGAAGCCAGCCTGCTTGCGGGCTGGCTTTTCTTCTGCAATTCATCCCCACCATACGCCCTCTTTCATTCACCTCGGCACCGACTTCATATGACAATGCGCGACTCCACTCATCTGCTTCGCCGGCTCAACCAGCACTGCGCCCGCACGCTCGAAGCGGCCGCGAGCCTGTGCCAGACGCGCCTTTCCGACGAAATCACCGTCGAGCATTGGCTGCTGAAGCTCATCGAGGCGGACGAAGGCGACATTCCCGCGATCCTGCGTCACTATGAAATCGATGTCGATGCGATCTGGAACGCACTGCTCGCCGCAATCGACCGCCTGCCGCGCAATCTGCGGGGCATGCCGTCGCTTTCCATCCAGCTCGCGAGCGTGCTTCAGGACGCGTGGAATCTCGCATCGCGCGAGGATATCGACGGCACGATCCGCTCGGCGCATCTGCTGCGCGCGCTCATCGGCGCACCGCATGTCATGCGGACGCAGGACGCGTGGCCGCTTTTTTCGCTTTCCGATGCGCAGATCGAACGGCTCGTGCCGCGTCTCGGACGCGCGTCGTGCGAGAACGCGCCCGCGCAGGAAGACGAAGGCGACGCAAGCGCACCAGTTGCAGATGCTCAAGCGCCCGTCAAGCAGGCGGCCCCGCGCTCGACCGAAGGCCAGGCGCTCGAGCGCTTCGCCATCGACCTGACGGAGAAGGCGCGTCGCGGCGAAATCGATCCGGTGTTCGGCCGCGATCGCGAGATCCAGCAGATGATCGACGTGCTCGTGCGGCGGCGCAAGAACAACCCGATCCTCGTGGGCGAGCCGGGCGTCGGCAAGACGGCGCTAGTCGAAGGGCTCGCGCTGCGCATCGCCGAAGGCAGTGTGCCGTCTCTCTTGCGCGACGTGCGCATTCTCACGCTCGACCTCGGGCTGCTGCAAGCCGGTGCGGGCGTGAAAGGCGAATTCGAGCAGCGCCTGAAAAACGTGATCGATGAAGTCAAGGCATCGGCGACGCCGATCGTGCTGTTCATCGACGAAGCCCACACGCTGATCGGCGCGGGCAACTCGGCCGGCGGCTCGGACGCTGCGAACTTGCTGAAGCCTGCACTCGCGCGCGGCGAGTTGCGCACCATCGCCGCGACGACGTGGTCCGAATACAAGGAATACTTCGAGCGGGATGCGGCGCTCGAGCGGCGCTTCCAGATGGTCAAGGTGGAAGAGCCGGACGACGATGCCGCCTGTCTCATGTTGCGTGGCCTCGCGACGCGCTACGCACGGCATCACAACGTGCATATCCGCGACGAAGCGCTCGTTGCGGCAGTCAGACTGTCGCGCCGCTACATCCCCGCGCGCCAGTTGCCGGACAAGGCCGTCGATCTCATCGATACCGCCGCGGCGCGCGTGCGTATGGGTCTCGACGCGCCGCCCGCCGAACTGCAGCGCGCGCGCGCGGTCGTGGCCGCGCTGGAACTCGAAGGCGCGAGCATCGATGCCGACGAACGGGCGGGCATCGACGATACAGCCGCGCATCGCGACGCGCTCCGCGCCTCACTGGCGCAAGCGAAACAGGAACTCGCGGACGTTCAGGCGCGCTACGACCGCGAACTGTCGCTGGTGCGCGCGCTGCTGGAACAACGCGGCGACGGCAAGACGAAGCCGGATGCAGATGCGTTCGCCGCAGCGAAGCACGCCCTCACGGATGCGCAAGGCAAGTCGCCGCTGATCTTCGCCGATGTCGATGCACAGGCCATCGCGCGCGTGGTCGCCGAATGGACGGGCGTGCCGGTCGGCAATCTCGTCGAAGACGAGCTGCTCAATCTGCTCACGCTCGAAGATCAACTGGCGAAGCGCGTGGTCGCGCAAGACGACGCGCTCGGCATGCTCGCGCAAAGCCTGCGCACCGCGAAGGCGGGGCTCAAGAGCGAACATGCGCCGCTCGGCGTGTTCCTGCTGACCGGACCCTCGGGCGTCGGCAAGACGGAGACGGCGCTTGCGCTCGCCGATGTGCTGTTCGGCGGCGAGGCCGCGCTCACCACGATCAACATGTCGGAGTATCAGGAAGCGCACACGGTGTCGCAGTTGAAGGGCTCGCCGCCGGGTTACGTCGGCTATGGCCGCGGCGGCGTTCTGACCGAAGCGGTGCGTCAGCGCCCATATAGCGTCGTGCTGTTGGATGAAGTCGAGAAGGCGCATCGCGACGTGCTCGACATGTTCTATCAGGTGTTCGATCGTGGCTCGATGCGTGACGGCGAAGGTCGGGAAATCGACTTCCGCAACTGCGTGATTCTGATGACGTCCAACCTCGGCTCCGAACAGATTCACGATGCGACCACGGACACGCCCGGCATCGCGCACGCCGCGTTGCTCGACGCCATCCATGATCCGCTCGTGAAGCATTTCCAGCCGGCGCTGCTCGCGCGTTTCCAGACGCTCGTGTTCCGCCCGCTCGACGTAAGCGCGCTCGGCGATATCGTGCGCCTCAAGATCGCGAAGATCGCCGATCGCCTGAAGCGTCAGCACGATGTGACGCTCGCCTGCGAGGAATCGCTGATCGCATCGCTCGCTCAGATGTGCCTGTCGCGCGATTCGGGCGCTCGCAATATCGACGCTTTCCTCGACCAGCGCATTCTGCCGACTGTCTCGCGCGAACTCCTGACGCGCATGGCGAGCGGCGCCGCACCCGCGGAGATTCGTCTCGCCTATTCAGAGGAAGGCAATCTGACGATCGAGTTCATCGATCGCGACTCGTCCGTGCCCGCAACCGCCTGAAGCGAGAAAAGATGCCAGGCCCGTCCCTATATGAAATGCTGCTCGGTCAGATCGACGGCGAACCGCTCAGCGATTTCGATGACCGCACGCTCGAAGTCCTGAGCGTGCAGCAGAACGTGCGACGCATCCTGAACACGCGCGCCGGTGCCCTCAAGCATTTGCCGGACTACGGGCTGCCCGATCTGACCAACATCTACAAGGCGCTGCCGGCTTCTTCACAGGCGCTGAAGGAGCAGATGGAAGTCGCGCTGCTGAAGTACGAGCCGCGCATCCGCGCGATCGACGTCGCGATGGTCGATACGTCCGAGCCGGGCCTGCAAGTGAGCTTCGAAATGACCTGTCATCTGAAGCGCGCGGGCCTTGTGCGCTTCGGAACGTACTTCGTGCCGCCCGGCGTTTTCCGGCTGGAGCGGCGCGTGCGCGAGGGCAGGATTTGACTCAGCTTGCGCGCGGGCTGATTCGCGCGCTACACCGAAGCCCCCCGCTCGCCGACCAACTCGCGAAGATCGTCCGCGATCCGGCCGATGACCGGCTCCCAGTCATGCAGCTTCTTCTGTCGATACAGACGCACGGCGGGATACCATTCGGTTCGCTCGCCCTGCAGTCCCCAGCGCCACTCGGGCGCGGACGGCAAGATTCCCCATGTCGGCTTGCCGAGCGCGCCAGCGAGATGCAACGGCGAAGAGTCCACCGATATCACGAGATCGAGATGATCGATGAAGCCGGCGGTATCTGCAAAGTCCGTCCACTGAGACGACACGTCGTGCGCGCGAATGCCCGACTGCCTCGTCAAACTGGCGTTCGCCTGGTTCTTCTGCAGCACGAACCATTCGATACCCTCGATCTCCGACAGCGGCTTCAATGCGCGCGCAGGCACGAAGCGGTCGATGCCGCTGAAGTTGTGCGGCCCGCTATACCAGCACAGTCCCACCTTCAGCTTGCCCGCATACGGCTGCATGAAGCTGTCCCAGCGAGCGCGGGCATCAGCTGGCGCCTCGATGTATCCGCGTCGACTGTCGGAGATGGCCGCTGCTGTCTCGTGCATGTATGCGGGCAGCAAGTAGTCGAAGACCCAGTAATCGTAATTCGCCAGTTCGTCCGGCCGCCAGCCAGATGCAACGCTTTGCGCGCCGTCGAGATCGCGAAACAGCCGGTGCAGTTCCGGCCGGCAAACGAAGTGAACCGACGCGCCCGCCGCTGTCAGCCGGCTCGCGTAACGCGCGAGCATCAGATTGTCGCCGACGCCCGCATGGTAGGCGACCAAGATACGCTTGCCTTGCAGCGATTGACCCCGCCACCATTTTGAAAGATACGGGGCAATATCCGGATCAAGCGCAAGAACATACTCATCGCTCGACACCCCTTCGAGCTTGCGCCATCCCTCGCGCTCGCGTCCGAGCAGAATGAGCACGTCCCCAAGCGGACCGAAGGCATCCACTCGGTGCGGTGCAATCTCTTCGGCTCGGCTAAATGCATCCAGCGCTTCGAGATAACGGCTCTGCATGTACAGCGCTTTCCCCAACATCAGCCAGATGTCGACGTCGTCGGGAGTCTGCGCGAGCAGCGCGCCCGCACGTTCGATGACCCCGGCATAATCGGAGAGGAATCGTCCGCGAAGATGCAGCGCGCTCTTCTCGTCGGCCCGGATAAGCGCCTGCTTCGCATGGAACCGCATCAGTTCCGGTCGACCAGCGAACAGGTAAATCTGCGCGAGGGCGGAATGTGCGTCGCAGTTGTCGGGATCGAATTCGAGCGCCTCGACAAAGCACTCGATCGCGCTTTCCCGATCCCCGCATTCGTTCAGATAGATGATGCCGCGCTGTACGCGGACGATCGCGTTGTCGGGGTTCCGCGCGATCCATCGCGTGCACATTTCCAGCGCGAGAAGCGGCTCACCTAATCGGATGAGGCCATTCGTTGCCTCGATCGCGTAATGAGCCTCGTGAGGTTCGATATCGAACGTCCCGTGCCACAAGGCGATTGCCTGGTCGCGTTTGCCACGCTCGATTGCAGCCTGAGCAGCGCTGGCGAGCGCCGTCGCTCGCTCCCTGATGTCATGCTCCACCATCGCTCTTCCGTCGTTCAATAAGGATGCCGGAGCGTAACAGAGCCGAGCGTCTCAACCGTAACAATGCGACGCGCGAACGCCGCTACTCATGCCACTGCCCCGCCCCTCCCGCGAACGCCGGCACGCCCATCTCCTCGCGACTGCGCGCCGCACGCGCTTCATCGGCTTCCACGGTCTTGCTCGTATCGATGAAAAGCGCCGCGACCGCACCGACCGCGAGCAATCCCGCTGAAATCGTGAACGGCACGTTATAGCTTCCTGTCTGCTGGATCAGATAACCGAACGCGACCGGCGACACCATTCCCGCGATGCCGAAGCCCGTGTTCATCATGCCGCCCGCCGTGCCCGCATACTTGCCCGCGATATCGAGCGGCAACGTCCACAGCACCGGATTCGTGATCTCGAGGAAGAAGAACGATGCCGTCAGGAACCACACCGCCATGATCGGGCTCGGCGCATTGACCATCGGCAGAAGGAAGGCGAGCGACCCGCCCATGCCCACGACGAGAATGCTGCAGCGCGCGAGCCGCAGTTTTCCCGTGATCCGGTAGATGCGGTCCGACAGGACGCCGCCGAGCGTATCGCCGATCACACCGGCAAGCAGCGGCAAAGCGGTGAACAGCGCGAGATGCTTCAGATCGAAGCCGCGCGATTCCTTCAGATACGAAGGCAGCCACGTCAGATACACCCACAGCAGCCAGCCATAGCAAAAGTCGACGAAGGTCACGAGCCACATGCGATGAATCAGCATGCGCCACGGCGTCGGCTGCTTTCTCGCGCGCGCGCATTCTCCCGCGCGATAGCCGATCTCAGCGGTTTCCTCGGGCGTCACGCGGCGGTTTTCATCGGGTGAATTGGTGAAGACGAAGAGATACAGCACCGTCCACGCAAGGCTCGCGATGCCCAGCAGAACGAATGCCTCGCGCCAGCCGCTCGCTGCGACCACGGCAAGCACGAGCGGCGGCGTCACCGCGCCGCCGAGCCGCGCGAAACTATGCGTGATGCCTTGTGCAAAGCCGCGTTCGCGCACCGGCATCCAGAACGTGAAGGCGCGCGTGGCGGTCGGAAACGCGCCGCCCTCGCCGATGCCCAACGCAAGGCGCAACAGCACGAGCATGCCGATGCTGCCCGCGAAGCCCGTCGCGAGCGTCGCCGCGCCCCATATCAACGAGAGCACGGTCAATACGAGCTTCGGGCCGAATCGATCGGCAAGCCATCCGCCGACGATCTGCATCACCGCATACGGATACGCGAACGCGGAGAACACGAGCCCGAGCTGCACGGACGTGAGACCCATCTCCTGCCGGATCAACGGTCCTGCCACGGCGATGTTCACCCGATCGATGTACGAGATGAAGTACATCAGACACATCACGCCGAGAATGATATGGCGCGTCTTCACGCGCTGACGTTGCTTGTTCACAGTGTCTCCTTCCTTTGGTCCATCTGATGTGGAATATCGAGCCGTGTCAGCTATACGAGCTTCAGGCGCTGCACCTTGCCCGAAGGTCCGCGCGGCAATGCATCGGTGAAGCGGAATTCACGCGGCGTCTTGTAACGGCCGAGTTCGCGCAGACAGTGCGCGCGCAAGTCGGCCACATCGAGCGATGCCGCGCCGCCGTTCGGCACGATGTACGCGACGATGTCCTGGCCATACGCCGCATCGGGCACGCCGACGGCCGCTGCTTCGAGCACGCCGGGATGACGCAGCAGCGCTTCGTCGATCTCGCGCGGCGCGATGTTCTCGCCGCCCTTGATGATCAGTTCCTTCGCGCGTCCATTGATGTAGAAGAAGCCCGCCTCGTCGCGGTAGCCGAGATCGCCGCTGCGCAGCCATCCGTCTTCCGTGAACGCGTTGCGCGTTTCTTCCGGACGCTTGTAGTAGCCGCTCATCAATTGCTCGCCGCGCAGCACGAGCTCGCCGGTTTCGTTGGGCGCGCACTCACGTCCATCGATGTCGACGATCTTCGCTTCGCCGCCGGAAGGCAAGCCGATGCTGCCGATTCGCCTTAACGTTTCATCATACGGATTACTGAATATCGGCGCGGCGGTCTCCGTCATGCCCATCGTTTCGATGACGCCGATGCGAAAGCGCTTCTCGAACGCCCGATGATGATCGGCCGGCAACGCTGCCGACGCGCTGCGGCAAAATTTCAGCGCCGACAGATCGCAGCCCTCAGCGCCCTCGCCGTTCAGCAGATAAGCGACGATGGTCGGCACCACGTTGATCCATGTGCATCCGAACTGCGATGCCTCGTTCCAGAACGTGCGCGCCGAGAAACGCGGCGTCATCACCGCCGATCCGCCGTGCCACAGTGGCGACAGCAGCGCGACGACGAGACCGTTGATGTGATAGAGCGGCAACGATACGAGCACGCGATCATCATCGGATAGCCGATGTTCGTCGCTGATGTTGCGCATGTTGGCGAGCAGGCTGCGATGACTCAGCAGCACGCCTTTGGGCGCGCCCGTCGTGCCCGACGTGTACATGAGCAGCGCCGTATCGCCGGGATTCATCGCGCCCGCATCGCTCGCGACGATATGCGCGCCGGGCGTTTCGTCGCGCGCGAGTCCGATCGTGCGTGACGGAAGCGTCGGGATATCGGGTAAAGCGTTCGCATCGGGCGACGTACGCACCACAGCGACGTCACGGTCCATGCCTTCGCGACGCAACACGTCGATCGCTTCGACGATGGTGTCGTGCGTGTCATCGGCGACGAAGATCGCGCGCGTCTCCGAATGCTCGACGATATAGCGCACCTGCGAAGGCTGACACAAGAGATTCAGCGGATTCGCCACCAGGCCGCTATACATCGCCGCCAGCAGCAGCCGCGCGGTCTGAATGCCGTTGCCCATGAAGACGGACACGACATCGCCCGCACGCAGGCCCGCAGCATGAAAACGCTCTTCCAGCGCGAGACATGCTTCGCGCAACGCGCCGAAGGTCAGCATGTCGTCTCCGACCGCGGAGAGCAGGAAGGGTTTGTCCGGCGCGCGTCCGGCGCGAGCGTCGATCAATGCGCGCAACGTGGATGCAACGACCGGCGCACGATCGGAAGGAACGATTCGATCCGCTAGCGCGCTCATCGCCCGATCCTCCTGAAGTAATCGCCGAGCAACGCGTCGACTTCCGGCACGCGCTCCGCAATCCGATACGCGATGCGCGTCACGTTCAGGTATTGCCGATAGCCGAGATTCGCCGAGAAGTTGTTGCCGCCCCAGGTGCCGCATCCCATCGACAGCGAGAACGGCAGGCCGTTGTCGAAGTTGCCGCCGGTCGCGAGGCAGTGCGCCTGATCGACGATCACGCGCGCCACCGGCAATTCAGTGCCGAGCCGGACGGCGAGGGCATCGTCCGCGCCGTGCACGCCGACCGAATGTCCCGCGCCCATGTATTGGTAGATGCCGCGCACGATGCCGATTGCGGCGTCGATGTCGCGCGCGCGATAGACCGTCAGCACGGGCGAGAGCTTTTCGCCGGAGAACGGATACTCGGCGCCGTAGCCGCTCTCCTCGACCATCAAGAACTTCGGCTCGCGCGCCGCGATATCGTCGAGGCCCGCTTCGCGCGCAATGGCCGTCGCCGAGCGCGCGGTGCAGCGCGCCGAGAGCTTGCCGTCGTGCCACATCGCCGCCTGCAACCGCGCCTTCTGCGCACCGTCGAGCAGCACGCCGCCCTGCTTCGTCAACGCATCGAGCATGCGTGCATGGATCGCGTCTTCGATCACGACACTGTTCTCCGATGAACAACTCGTCGCGTTGTCGAACGTCTTGGACGCGGCAATCTTGCGCGCTGCATCATCGGGAATCGCGCTCGCCGTGACGATCGATGCGACGTTGCCCGCGCCCACGCCGAACGCGGGCGTGCCGCTCGTATAGGCCATGCGGACGTTCGCCTGCGAGCCCGTCGCGACGACGAGATCCGCGAGCTTCATCAACGCGGCGGTCGCGGCCTTGCCGATCGGATGCGGCAACATCTGCACGAGATCGCGATCGAGACCGGCCTTCGCGAACTCCGCATGAATGAACTCGATGAGCAACGCGCACGACGAATAGCCCTTCGGTGAGGGCGCGACGATGACCGCGTTGCCGCACTTGAGCGCGTTGATGATCTTGTTGGCGGGCGTCGCGGCCGGATTCGTCGATGGCGTGATCGCCGCCACGACGCCGACCGCGCGCGCAATTTCGACGATGCCGTGTTCCTCGTCGCGCGCGATCACGCCCGTCGTCGCGACGCCGTGAAGATCGCGCAGCAGGCCGAGCGTCTTGCGATGGTTCTTGCGGAATTTGTCGTCGGCGTTGCCGAGGCCCGTATCGCGCACGGCCAGGTCCGCGAGTTGCCGGTTGCGCTGCGGCTCGATGATGGCCCACGCAGCGGCCGATGCAGCTAAGTCGAGCGTCTCCTGGCCCGCTTGTTCGAAGCGTCGTTGCGCGGCGCGCGCTCGCGTCACGAGCGCGGCAACGATGCGCTCCGCATCGGGTTCTGGTTGATTCGGCGCATCGTCGTGAGGACGTGCGAGCGTCGCGCCGCTTGCCATGTGATTCATGCGATAAACCTCGGCTGTTGGAAGATTGAAGGTGCTTTCCAATCTAGTCAGCCGCGTCCGTCGCGCGGTCCCGTTTTCTGGACTAACGCGTGCAGCGATAGCGCGAGCATCGGAAATTCAGCTTTTCGGGACTTTTTAGAGTCCCGAAAACCGGTGTTTTCGACGCACAATGAAATAAAACCGAAAAGTATGCGAACGGAGACAAGCGTGACTTCGAATCAATCGAATGCCGCCGCCGTGCGCGCGTTTCGCGTGCTCGAAACGCTCGCCGAGGCGAATCGCCCGCTTTCCATGACCGAGCTCGTCGATGCATTGGGTCTGCCCAAACAGACCGTGCATCGCATCCTGGTGCAGTTGATGGACGCATGGCTCGTCACGCGCGGCGCAAGCGACAAGCTTTATGAATGCTCGGCGCGCGTGCGTACGCTCGCCATCAACGTGCTGATGCACGCGGGTCCCGCTGCCGCGCGTCATGCGCTATTGGAACAGCTCGTCATGCGCGTCGGCGAAACATGCAATCTGACGATGCTCGCGGGCAACGACGTCGTCTATGTGGATCGCGTCGAAACGGGATGGCCGCTGCGCATGCATCTGCAGCCAGGTTCGCATGTGCCGTTGCATTGCTCCGCAAGCGGCAAGCTGCTGCTGAGCTTTTTGCCGAAGGATCGGCGCGAACGCATGATCGAACGCTTGCCGTTGCGTTCGTATTCGGAGCGCACGATCACCGATCGCGACGCACTGCGCAAGGAGCTCGCATTGACACGCCGCCGCATGCTCGCCATCAACAATCAGGAGCATTTGCAGGGACTCGTTGCGATCGCGGTGCCGGTGATGCTCGATCGCAATCGCGCGTGTGCGGCGATTGCGATTCAGGCGCCGGTGGGGCGCGTGGCGCTCGATCAGTTGCTTGCGTTCGAACCCGATCTGCGCCGTGCTGCGGAAGAAACCGCGAAGACGTTCAAGGATTGAAGGCCGGTTTTCGATTCGGCAAACCGGCCTTTGCTTCAGTGCTTATCGTTCGCTGGTCTGGAGATGCCGCGTCGAATGATGTTCGTCTTCGACCTCGACTTCCTTGCGGCCGCGCTTGAACACGACATACGCGACGATCAGAATGCCGAGACTCGCGACGCCCAGCCACAGCGGCTTGCGTTGATCGGGAATGAAGGCCATCGCGACGAGAATCGCCATCATCCCGAAGATCGCGAGCCACGTGAGATAGGGAAATCCCCACATGCGTACGCGCAGGTCGCTTACTTCGAAGCTCGTCATACGGCCGCGCAAGCGCAGTTGCGAAAACGCGATCAGCAGATACACGAAGATCGCCACCGTGCCATACGAATTCACGAGGAACGCGAACACCGTATCCGGCGATACATACGACATCACCACCGACACATACCCGAACACCGTGCCGAGCAGAATGGCGCGCGTCGGCACGCCGCGCTTGTTGACCTTCGCGAGTCCGAGCGGCGCATCGCCGTGACGCGTCAACGCGAACAGCATGCGCGATGCCGCATAGAGGCCCGAGTTCAGCGCGGACAGCACGGCGGTGAGGACGATCGCGTTCATCACGTTGGCTGCGGCGGGCATGCCCATGACTTCGAGCGCGCTGACATAAGGCGTCGCCATCTGATGCGAATTCCACGGCACCAGCGCGACGACGAGCGCGACCGATCCGACATAGAACACGAGCACGCGCGTGATGACGGAATTAGTTGCCTTCGCAACTGCCTTCGCAGGCTCCTTCGCTTCGGCCGCCGCGATCGTGACGATTTCCGCGCCGAAGTAGAAGCCGGTCGCCGCGACCGCGCCCGTCATCACGGGCCCGATGCCCTTCGGCATGAAGCCGCCATGGCCGAGGAACGTCGCCGCGACATCGGTCGTGTGCATCGATGCGGGCCAGAAGCCGCAGACGTACAGGCCGCCGAGAAACAGGAACACGATGATCGCGCCGACCTTGATCGACGAAAACCAGAACTCGAATTCGCCATAACTGCCGACCGAAATGAGATTGGTCAGCGTGAGCACGACGAGCAACACGAGGCTGATCATCCATGCAGGCACATCCGGTATCCAGAACTGCACGAGCTTCGCGCCCGCGACTGCTTCGAGCGCGATCACGATGACCCAGAAGTACCAGTACATCCAGCCCGTCAGGAACCCGGCGAGACGGCCCGGCCCGCGCTGCGTCTTGAACGCGAGCCGCGCATATTCGTAGAACGAGCCGACGGCGGGCATCGCGCAGGCCATCTCGCCGAGCATACGCATGACGAGAACCACGAGGCCGCCCGTGATGAGAAACGAGAGAATCGCCGCGGGTCCGGCCTGCTGGATCACCACGCCGCTCCCGACGAATAGTCCGGCGCCTATGACGCCGCCCAATGCGATCATCGTCATGTGGCGCTGCTTGAGGCCACACTTGAGATCGCTCTGCTCCGTACTCGATTGCATGTCGTCTCCTGATTTGCTTGTACCGATTCGGCGCTCGCCCGCGGGTTCGTTGCCGGCGGGTCGAGACGTTCGTTCAATGACGCTTCAAAGCGCCGGACGATCCTTTCGATAGGCGTTCTTCACCGCGATCCTGCCATCGCTGAACGTGAAGACGTCCACCATGCGCGCCTCGATGCGCGAGCCGTCCGCCTTCGTGCCGCGAAACGTCGATTCCGATACGCCGCGATTGCCGCTCACGAAGTGCTCGCCGTCATTCCACGATGCATCGGGAAAGGTTTCCCACGCAAGCGTGAAGCCCTTGCGCACTTCGTCCCGGCCCTTGAACGTGCTGCCCAGCGCATCGGGTCCGGCCACGCCGTGAAAAACGCATTCGTCCGCCATGCAGTTCATCAGCGCGTCGATGTCGTGGCGGTTCCATGCATCGTTGAACGTCTGCAAGAGGCGAATGTAATCCTGATTCGTTTGTGTGCTCATGTGTCGATGTTTTCAGTGCGTTGCGAAAGAGACCAAAATGCGTTCAGCGCTTCTCGTCCTGCGCCAGATACTTGTGATACAGAAACCGTTGGCCGACGCGGCGGAACGGCGCGAAGCCTTTCCACTTCACCATGCCCATCACGTTCGGATATTCGAGCGCGGAGTCGTAGATCGGCAGATCGTCGCGGCTGTGCTGCCACTTTCCCGCGACGCGCTCGGCCATGCGCCGCCCCGCATGCGCGGAGAACGACACACCGTTTCCGCCATAACCGACTGCATAAAAAATGCTCTGTTGCGGATCGGGTTGCGCGACGCGCGGCATCATGTCGTGACTCACATCGACCCAGCCCCACCACGAGTAATCGATGCGAATGCCTTTGAGCGATGGAAACTTGCGATGCAAGCCCTCGATGAGCACGTCCATATGGCGAGGGTTTGCCGCATCGGCGCCGGTGATCGCGCTGCGGCTACCGATCTGCACGCGGTTATCCGGCAACAGCCGATAGTAGAAGCGCAGCGTGCGCGTATCGGTAATGACCTGGCGCGAGAGGAAATTGGTCGATGCGAGTTCTTCCTGCGTAAGCGGCCGCGTAACGAGCGAGTTCGAGAGTATCGGCATGATCTTCGCGGATAGCGCGCGATGCATGTCGTTGCGCGTATAGCCGCCGGTCGCGAACGCGATCGCCTTCGCGCGAATCACGCCGCGCGGCGTGCGGACATGATGCACGCCGCGAATCGTCTCGACGTTGAGGACCGGCGTGCCCGGATGCACCTTCACGCCGAGCGAGCGCGCCATACGCATATAGCCGAACGCGAGCTTCAACGGATGCACGCCGATGCCATCGGGCTCCAGCAGCGCGCCGCAATTCTCGCGATCGTCGACATACGATTGCGCGACTTCCTTCGCGCTCAGCATGCGCGCGTCGTAGCCGAATACGTCGCGCATCACTTTGCATTCGTTCGCGAGAAAGTCCATCTTGCGCGCGCGATGCGCGATGTACAGATGCCCGCCCGGCTGCGGATCGCATGTGAACTCGCCGATCAATTGCTTGAAGGTGTCGAAACCTTCGCGGATCTCGGCATCGAGCCTGAGCGCCGTCTGCTTGCCCCAGCGTTCGATCCATTGCGAGCGATAGAGGCGTCCGCTCGCGTTCTGCCCTTGCCCGCCGTTGCGGCTCGTGCAGCCCCATGCCGTGCGATTCGCATCGACGATGGTCGCGCGGATGCCATGTTCGCGCGCCAGAAAGAGCGCCGTCGAAAGGCCGGTGAATCCCGCGCCGACGATCAGCACGTCGACGTCGGCATCGCCGGGCAAGGGGCCGTCGTCTTCGGGCGGCTCGCCTGCCGTCGCGACCCAGTAGGTGGGCGCGTAATCCATCGGCTGACGGCCGATGGGCGAAACGAGCGGGTCGTAGAGCGGATCGTATGGGGCGCACGCGCCACGAAAGGCCGGCGCAACGTAGTCGAGAGTAGCCACCGATGACTCCTTGGAAAGTACCCTCATACTGCACCGAACTCGACGTACCGCTTAGAGCCACGCCGAAACCATCGTTAGTGCCAGGATGCCGCCGCCGCTGGCCCCAGCGATTGATCGCGTCTGGCACTACGACGCGCGCTTTTTGTCTGGTCATACTGGGCCGAATCCCTTCTCTCTCGCACCGAATGTCTCGGGAGGCCAATGATCATGCGGAGTGACCCATGCCGAAGCGCTTTCAGGCATCGAAGGGCAAGCATTCATGCCTTCGAGTCATCTTCCCGCCGATCTGCGCAGCGTTGCCTTTCGCTCCGATGAGCGTTTCGATCGCCGCTTGCCCAAGGCCACGTGCGCGTCGATCGGCGATCGCCTCTTGCGCGCGAAGAGCATCGCGCGGCTCGTGATGGAACGTGTGCCGAGATTCACGTCGTCGGCAAGCGCTGGCAAGTCATGCCATGCCGCGATGTCGACGAAACCGCCATCGTCTTCATCGGCCTGTTCGAAAACGACGACATACATCGCGCGTTAAGTCGTGCCTCTGCGCCGCGCACCGAGCCATGCGGCGAGCTTCGCGAATAGCGTCATGTCCGGCGCAACGCTCAGATCCACTGCGAAGTGATGCCGATAGTACGTGCTCAAATCGAGGCCGACGCCAAGGCCGAGCACTTCCACAGCGCGCGATGCTTCGTGCTTCTCGACGACCTCTCTCAAGTGCTGATCGAGATAGTTCGGCTCGTTGGCTTGCGCGGTCGCGCTGTCCATCGGGCTTCCATCGGAGATGACAACGAGGATGCGGCGCGCTTCGTCACGCGCGATGAGCCGCGAGCATGCCCAATCCACCGCTTCGCCGTCGATACCTTCGCGGAACAAATCGGCCTTGAACAGCGCCGCGATATCGCGTCGCGCGGCACGCCAGCCTGCCTCCCCTTCCTTGAAAATCATGTTGCAGGCTTCGTTGAGCCGGCCCGGATACTTCGGCCGGCCCTTCGCGAGCCAGTCGAGCTTCGCGCGCCCGCCATTCCATGCGCCGGTCGTGAAGCCGAGCACTTCCGTCGTGACGCCCGCCATGCCAAGCGCTCGCACGAGCACGTCGATCATCACCGTGACCGGCTCGATGCTCGCCTTCATCGAGCCCGAGCAGTCGATGAGAAAGCCCACCGCACAGTCCGCGTGCGGACGTTCGCGCTCGCGTCTGAATACGCGCCGCTCATCCGGCGATGCCACCACTTGCGCGAGCCGCCGGCCGTCGATGCGCCCGTCTTCCTCGCCGAACGACCAGCCATCGCGACGCGGCACGGTGATCGATGCCTGCAACATGCGCGCGAGACGCGGCACGTTGATATGCCGCGCGGCAATCAGAGCGTCCAGCCGCTCGCGATATTCGCGCAACAACGCGGCCCGGATCAGCGTCGATGGGCGAACGGTCTTGTCGTAACGCGTGGTGAAGATGCGATACGCCTCGCCCGTCGCCTCGCGCGCGCTGCTGTCGCCACTCGCAGCGAGCGCCAGCCGTTCGAGTTCGCCATGTTCGTCGTCGGTATCGAACCAGGTGCCGAGCATGGTGCGCGCGGCATCTTCTTCGTCGTCGGGTGAATCGCTCTCGACGAACGTGTGCCGCACTTCCTGCACCATTTCGCCTATCGTTCGCGCGATTTCCAGCGCATGGACCGCATACGCGCGCTGGTCGTGACGATGGCGGCGCATGCCCGCAAGCGCATTGCCGAGCGATGGCGCGAGCGCCGCACGCGTCGCTTCGATGAGCCCTTCGGTTTCTTCGAGCACGGCGCGGCCCGAAAGACGCGACTGCGCCATTTGCGCGGCTGTGTAAATCAACAAGCCGATATCGCTGTCGAGCAAGCCGGATTCGTAGCACGCGAGCGACCACGCATCGAAGCGATGCCGCACATTGCGCTTCACGCCTTCCATGCCGGAAGGCACGCGCGTTTCGCAGCGCAACTGTTCGAGCATGTCGAAGACCATGCGCGCGACGGGTTCACCGGGAGCGAGTTCGCGATGCAGCGCGGCATCCGAATGCGCGATGCGCAACGCGGACGCATCGGCCGCGCCGCGCGTCGAATCGGCGTCATCTTCCTCTCTGTGCTCGCCGCGCAAATGCGGCGCACGCAACGGCACCGGCCGCAGATGCCGATACAACTTGCCACCGCGGTAATGCAATGCGTCGTCGCCGGTCAGGGCTCGCACGGTGGCCGCGCACAGCGCATCGCGTCGCGCGCGTTCGCGCGAGTCGTTCATCGCGCCGACTCGTCGTGCCACTGCGATGGCGTATCGAGTTCCTCGCCGAACGCGCGCTGAAAATATTCCGCGACGATCGGCCGTTCCGCTTCATCGCATTTGTTCAGGAAAGTGAGACGCAGCGCGAGCTTCGTATCGCGGAAAACTTCGCGGTTTTCCGCCCAGCTAATGACGGTGCGCGGCGACATCAGCGTCGAAAGATCACCCGCCGCGAAGCCGCGCCGCGTGAGGCCCGCCATGCTCACCATCGAATCGACGAGCGCGCGGCCCGCGTCGTCATCGAGCTGCGGCACGCGCGCGAGCACGATGCGGGCCTCTTCCTCGCGCGACAGATAGTTGAGCGTCGCGACGACGTTCCAGCGATCGATCTGCGCGTGATTCAACATCTGCGTGCCGTGATACATGCCGTTCAGGTTTCCGAGGCCGATCGTGTTGGTCGTCGCGAACAGCCGAAAAAAACGATGCGGCTGGATCACGCGGTTCTGGTCGAGCAGCGTAAAACTGCCGTCGCGTTCCAGAATTCGTTGAATCACGAACATCACGTCGGGACGGCCGGCGTCGTATTCGTCGAACACGAGCGCAACCGGCCGTTGCAGCGCCCAAGGCACGACGCCTTCCTGAAACTCGGTGATCTGCACGTCGTCGCGCACGACGATCGCGTCCTTGCCGACGAGATCGAGGCGGCTCACGTGGCCATCGAGATTGACGCGCATGCAAGGCCAGTTGAGCCGTGCCGCCACCTGTTCGATGTGAGTCGACTTGCCGGTGCCGTGCAGCCCCTGCACCATCACGCGCCGGTTGAATGCGAAGCCGGCGAGAATCGCCAGCGTGACCTCGGGATTGAAGCGGTACGCCTCGTCGATTTCCGGAACGTGCGGATCGCGCGTGCTGAACGCAGGAACGTCCAGATCGGTGTCGATTCCGAAAAGCGAGCGCACGGACACCTTCCGATCCGGCTCGTCCATCCATGTGTCGCGCATCATGAGGCTTCGTCTCCCGTAGCAGAGACTTCAGCATAGCAACTATTCTTTTTCGGAACAATTCATTTCGTTTATTTTTATCCAAACGGCGTATGAGGCGGCGATCGGCACCTCATTTAAAATAATGTCGACAAATTGATATGGAAATCATGCCGATGGACAAGCCCGACACGCCCACGCTGCGCGCCTTCGCGCTGCTGGAATATCTGGTCCAGGCGGGCAACCCCGTGTCGCTGACGGACATGGCCGACGACATGGGTATGCCGAAGCCTTCGCTGCATCGCATGCTCGCGTCGCTCGAAGCGGGCGGACTCGTGATTCGCGAGCCCGGCGACCGAAACGCGTATGTCGTCGGCCCGCGTCTTGCGCAACTCGGTCTCAACGTGATGACGCACGCGGGCGCACGGCGTTTGCGTCATGCGATCCTCACCCGGCTCGTCTCCGATCTCGGCGAGACCTGCAATCTGACGATGCTGCATGAAAACGAAGTGCTGTATCTGGATCGCGTGGAAGCGCCGTGGCCGCTCAGGCTCGACCTGAAGCCCGGCTCGCATGTACCCGTCTGGTGCAGCGCGAGCGGCAAGCTGCTACTCGCGCTGCAACCGCGCGAGGAACGCAATGCGCTCGTGCGCGCGATGAAACTCGAGCGCTACACCGCAAACACGATCACCGACACGGAAATGCTGGAAGCGGAATTGGACCGCATCGCGAAGAAGGGCGTGGCGATCGACAACGAGGAGTTCGTGCAGGGCATCGTGTGCGCGGCCGCGCCCATCGCCGACGCGCACGGCACATGTATCGCGGCGATCGCCGTTCACGCGCCTGTGTCGCGCACGCCGCTCTCGCGCGCGCTGGAAATGGTGCCGCGTCTGAAGGAAGCCGCGGTGGAGTTGGGCAAGACATTCTGAAGGCCCGTTCCGGATCAGCCGTATAAAAAAACGCAACCGGACGTTCTGAAAATCGTGGCGTCGCCGCCGCTTCCCGGCGTAAAGTAGTCGTAATCCGAAACCAACCGTTCCGTTTCCGATTCATGCGCGACGTCACACATCTCGATCCTTCCGAACACGCCGGCGATGAAGCACGGACGCTTCGCCCCCTTGCCGTGCTCGAACAACTGGCGGCCGCCGGCCACGCCTACACGCTGTCGCAACTGGCGGCGCGCGTACGCATTCCCAAGGCGACATTGCTCCGGCTGATCGATTCGCTCGAAGCGCAGGGCTATGTCACGCACATGCCCGACTCGCGCGGCACCGATTGCGGCATCGCGCTCGGGCCGCGCGCCGCCCAGCTTGCACTCGCCACGCTCGCCAACAATTCGTTCACGCGCGCATGCCGGTCGATCCTGCGCTCGCTCGTCGACGTGATCGGCGAAAGCTGCAATCTCACCGCGCTCGACGGCGATACCGTCCTTTACATCGAGCGCGTCGAAACGGCCGAGCCGCTGCGCTTGCACATGCAGGCCGGCATGCGCGTGCCGCTGCATTGCACGGCGAGCGGCAAGCTGTTTCTTTCGCAGATGCCGCTGGCCGAGCGCCGCCAGATTCTAGGACGCCTCACGCTCACCAAGAAGACGCATCGCACGCTGACTGACCGGTCGTTGCTCGAAGCCGAGCTCGACCGGCTCGCGGCGCGCGGGATCGGCATCGATAACGAGGAGTTCGTGCTCGGCATGGTCGCGGTCGCGGTGCCCATCACCGACGCCTCCACCGGGCGCGCGCTCGCGTGCCTCGCCGCGCATGCGCCGACCGCGCGCGCGAATCTCAACGATCTGCTGCAGGCGGTTCCGCAGTTGCGCGAAACCGCCGTGAAACTCGCAACGCTCATCGATACGTCCGACGGACTGACGCTCATGACGCGTCAACGCCCCGCCGCACGCTGACTCCGCATTTCGCCGAACTTCCCGCCGAACTTCCCGCCGAAGCCCGCCGCACGGGCATCGGCGGCGATTCGCCCTTCTTTTGAACGACTACATTCCGATTTTTTTAGAGACGAATCATTCCATTTATTCGAAAAACAGGTTGACCACGGAATCGGCCTGTCCTACGATGTCTTCACGATACGAATTCCGGAACCGAACGTTCCGTTTTATTTCACCCGGAGACATTCATGAGCGAGCACGACCAAGCACGTCCGTCCAAGACCACCCTCGCCGCCACCGGCGCGGCGCCCAGCGGTCCGCAGGCGATGACCCCGTCCGAAGCATTCGTCGAAACGCTCGCCGCCAATGGCGTGACCGAGATGTTCGGCATCATGGGTTCGGCATTCATGGACGCGATGGACATCTTCGCGCCCGCCGGCATCCGTCTCATTCCGGTCGTGCACGAGCAGGGCGCGGGTCATATGGCCGACGGCTATTCGCGCGTGTCCGGTCGTCACGGCGTCGTCATTGGTCAGAATGGTCCGGGCATCAGCAATGCGGTGACGGCCATCGCTGCGGCGTACTGGGCGCACAGCCCGGTCGTGATCGTCACGCCGGAAGCCGGCACGATGGGCATCGGCCTCGGCGGTTTCCAGGAAGCGAAGCAACTGCCGATGTTCCAGGAATTCACGAAGTATCAGGGCCACGTCACGCATCCGGCGCGGATGGCCGAATTCACCGCGCGCTGCTTCGATCGCGCGATGTCCGAAATGGGACCGACGCAGCTCAATATTCCGCGCGACTATTTTTACGGCCAGGTGAAGGTCGAGATTCCGAAGCCGCAGCGTCTCGATCGCGGCCCCGGTGGCGACCAGAGCCTGAACGAAGCGGCCGATCTGCTCGCGCAAGCGAAATTTCCCGTCATCATCTCGGGCGGCGGCGTGGTGATGTCCGATGCCATCGAAGAGTGCAAGGCGCTCGCGGAACGTCTGGGCGCGCCGGTCGTCAACAGCTATCTGCATAACGACTCGTTCCCGGCGAATCATCCGTTGTGGTGCGGCCCGCTCGGTTATCAAGGCTCGAAGGCGGCGATGAAGCTGCTCAGTCAGGCCGATGTCGTCATCGCGCTCGGTTCGCGCCTCGGACCGTTCGGCACGCTGCCGCAGCACGGTCTCGACTACTGGCCGAAGGAAGCGAAGGTCATCCAGATCGATGCGGATCACAAGATGCTCGGCCTCGTGAAGAAGATTTCCGTCGGCATTTGCGGCGATGCGAAGGCGACTGCCATCGCGCTCACGCAACGTCTCGCGGACCGCAAGCTCGATTGCGATGCGACGAAGGATGCCCGCGCGAAAACCATCGCTTCTGAAAAAGCCGCGTGGGAGAAGGAGCTCGACGAGTGGACGCACGAGCGCGATCCGTACAGCCTCGACATGATCGAAGAGCAGAAGGGCGAGAAGCCCTTCAGCGGCGGCCAATATCTGCATCCGCGTCAGGTGTTGCGCGAACTCGAAAAGGCGATGCCGGAAGACGTGATGGTCTCGACGGACATCGGCAACATCAACTCGGTCGCGAACAGCTATCTGCGCTTCAACAAACCGCGCAGCTTCTTCGCGGCGATGAGCTGGGGTAATTGCGGCTATGCGTTCCCGACGATCATCGGCGCGAAGGTCGCGGCGCCGCATCGTCCGGCCGTGTCGTATGCGGGCGATGGCGCGTGGGGCATGAGCCTGATGGAGACCATGACATGCGTGCGCCACAACATTCCGGTGACGGCCGTCGTCTTCCATAACCGTCAATGGGGCGCGGAGAAGAAGAATCAGGTGGACTTCTATAACCGCCGCTTCGTCGCGGGCGAGCTCGACAATCAAAGCTTCGCCGAGATCGCGAAGGCGATGGGCGCGGAAGGCATCGTCGTCGACAAGCTGGAGGATGTGGGCCCGGCGCTGAAGAAGGCCATCGATCTGCAGATGAATCATGGCAAGACGACGATCATCGAAATCATGTGCACGCGTGAGCTCGGCGATCCGTTCCGCCGCGATGCGCTCTCGAAGCCGGTACGCATGCTGGACAAGTACAAGGACTACGTCTAAGTCCTGCCTCACGCCGCTGCGCGCCCGCGCAGCGGCGTTTTCCGACCGACCATCGAGAGCCCGCCATGAAAGCCATGCATCGCATCATCGATCAGGCTCGCGACCTGCCGATGCGCGTCGTCCTCTCCGAAGCCGAAGACACGCGCGTCCTTCAGGCGGCGCAACGCGCGCACAGGGAAGGTATCGCGCGCATCGTGCTCGCGGGTGCGAAAGCGCGCGCGTATCAGGTCGCGGATGGCGCGGGCATCGATCTCGAAGGCATCGAGGTGATCGATCCTTCTCAATCATCGCTTGGCGAACGCTTTGCGGAAGAGCTTTTCGCGTTGCGCGAGAAAAAGGGCATGACGCCCGATCAGGCGCGCGCCGCCGTGCGCGATCCGCTGTGCTTCGCGAACCTCATGGTGCGTATGGGCGAGGCCGACGGATCGGTCTCCGGCGCGGTCAACACGACGGCGGATGTCGTGCGTAACGCGATTCAGATCATCGGCGTTCGGCCTTCATTCAAGCTCGTTTCCAGCTTCTTTCTGATGATGCTCTGCGAGCCCTTTCATGCGATGAAAGGCGGCCTCGTCTTTTCCGATTGCGCGCTCGTCGTCGAGCCGAATGCGGAGCAACTCGCCGAAATCGCGATGGCCGCGGCCGACAGCGCACGCAGTCTCCTGATGGAAGACCCGCGCGTCGCGATGCTGTCGTTTTCGACGAGCGGCAGCGCGCATCATGCGGCCGTCGACAAGGTCATCGAAGCGACGCGGCGCGTGAAGGAAGCGCGCCCCGGCCTCGCCATCGATGGCGACGTGCAGCTCGACGCCGCGATCGTCGCCGAAATCGCGATGCGCAAGGTGCATCACTCGCAGATCGAAGGACACGCCAACACGCTGATCTTCCCGAGTCTGGAAGCGGGCAACATCGGCTACAAGCTCGCGGAGCGCATCGGCGGTGCGAAGGCTATCGGCCCGTTGTTGCAAGGGCTGGCGAAGCCCGCCAACGATCTGTCGCGCGGCTGCAGCGCGGACGATATCTTTCACGTAATCGCCGTGACTTGCGTGCAGGCGCAGGCAGCGCGGCATCACCCGGCGTGAGCGCGCATCATGGACACGCGAGCCGATACGGAAGCCTTCGCTCACCCTGAATCGACGGATGGCGCGCCGCTCGCCGAAAGCGCCGCGCGCAACGAAACGCCTACGCTGCGCGCATTCAGCGTGCTCGAACATCTGGTCGCGGCGAAGGGCGCGCTGTCGCTCGCGGAGCTGGCGAACATCATCGAGCAACCGAAGGCATCGCTGCATCGCATGTTGCAATCGCTCGAAGCGGGCGGCTTCGTCGCGCGCGAGCCGGGCCAGAAGAACGCTTACGTGATCGGCCCGCGCCTCGAACGGCTCGGCGTCGACGTGATGATGCACAGCGGCGCGCGGCGCCAGCGTCATGCGATTCTGGAGCGTCTCGTCGCCGATCTCGGCGAAACGTGCAACCTGAGCACGCTGCACGACACGCAAGTGCTTTATCTCGACCGCTGCGAATCGCCGTGGGCGCTGCGACTGGAGCTCAAGCCCGGATCGCATGTTCCCGCGCATTGCAGCGCGAGCGGCAAGCTGCTTCTTTCGATGATGCCGCGCGACGAACGCAGCGCGCTCGTTCGCGCGATGCGGCTCGAACGCTTCACGCCCAACACGCTCGACGATCCGAACCTGCTCGAAGCGGAACTGGATCGCATCGCGAACAAGGGCATCGCCGTCGATAACGAAGAGTTCGTGTTGGGCATCGCCTGCGTCGCCGTGCCGGTTTTCGACTCGCGCGGCAAGTGCATCGCGGCCATCGCCGTGCATGGGCCGGTCTCGCGCATGGCGCTGTCCCGTGCGCTGACGTTCGTGCCGCGCCTGCAGGAAGCCGCCGCCGAGCTCACGGCCACTTTCTGACGCGCCGCAGCATCGTTACTTCGGATGGCGAATCAATAAATCGCGGCTCAGGGACTACCCCCATCCCCCTTCCGCTTCTGAATCGGAATTCGCACTTTCCGTTTCACTTTCGCGAGCTTCCGCGCTTTTCTCTTGGCTTCCTTGCCCGCTTCTTCCACATTGAACGAAACGCAAGCGAAACGATTCGTTCCAAAAGAAGACCTCAGGAGACAGGTGTCATGCAGCAGGAAGTCGATTACGTCATCGTCGGTGCGGGCTCGGCAGGTTGCGTGCTCGCCAACCGTCTGAGCGCCGATCCGTCCAACACCGTGCTGCTGCTCGAAGCGGGCGGGCCCGATGCGAGCCCGTGGATTCATATCCCCGTCGGCTACTTCAAGACCATGCACGATCCCGAGCTCGACTGGTGCTATCGCACGGAACCGGACGATGCCGTCGCAGGACGCAGCATCGACTGGCCGCGCGGCAAGGTGCTGGGCGGCTGCAGTTCGCTCAACGGGCTGCTCTATGTGCGCGGTCAGCGCGAGGACTACGATCGCTGGGCCGAACTCGGCAACGCGGGATGGAGTTACAAGGACGTGCTGCCCTACTTCAGGAAATCGGAAGATCAGGAGCACGGCGCGAGCGAATATCACGGCGCGGGCGGGCCGTTGAAAGTATCGGATTTGCGCTTGCGCCGTCCGATCGCCGATCACTTCATCGCGGCGGCGCAGGAAATCGGCATCCCGTTCAACGAGGATTACAACGGCGCGACGCAAGAAGGCGTCGGCTATTTTCAGCAGACGGCCTACAAGGGCTTTCGCTGGAGCACCGCGAAGGGCTTTCTCAAGCCGGTGCGCGACCGGCGCAATCTTATCGTCGAGACGCGGGCGCAAACGCGCAGGGTGCTGTTCAACGGCAAGGAAGCGGTCGGCATCGAGTACATGCATGAAGGCGTCGTGAAGAAAGTACGCGCGCGTGTCGAAGTGATTCTCGCGGCTGGCGCGATCGGCTCGCCGCAGATTCTGCAGAACTCGGGCGTCGGGCCTTCGAGCGTGTTGAACGGCGCAGGCGTGCAAGTGAGGCACGACCTGCCGGGCGTGGGCCGGAATCTGCAGGATCATCTGCAAGTGCGGCTTGTGTTCAAGACGCGCGAGCGGACGTTGAACGACGAGATCAACAATCCGCTGAAGAAAGCGCTCATCGGCTTGCAATACGTTATCTCGCGCACCGGGCCGCTGACGCTCGCGGCGAGCCAGGTTGCGATCTTCACGCGTTCGTCGCCGGATGTCGCGCGTCCCGACATCCAGTTTCACATGCAACCACTTTCCGCCGACAAGCCCGGACAAGGCGCGCATCCGTTCTCGGCGTTCACGTCTTCGGTGTGTCAGTTGCGGCCGTACAGCCGCGGCAGCGTCGAGATTCGCTCGAACGATCCGCTGCAATATCCCGCGATTCATGCGAATTATCTTTCCGACGAACGCGATCATCCCGTCGTGATCGGCGGCATCAAGGTGGCGCGACGCATCGCGGCGGCGCCTTCGCTCGCGAAGCACATCGTGTCGGAGTTCATTCCTGGTTCGGAGTATCGAACCGATGCCGATCTGCTCGACGTCGCGCGCAAGTTCAGTCAGTCGATCTATCACCCGGCGGGCACCTGCAAGATGGGCAACGATGCATCCGCGGTCGTCGATGAGCGCCTGAAGGTGCGCGGCATCGGACGACTGCGTGTGGTCGATGCGTCGATCATGCCGGAGCTCGTATCGGGCAACACGAATGCGCCTGTCATCATGATCGCGGAGAAGGCGTCCGACATGATTCTCGAAGACCAGCGCTATCAGCACGTCACGCATGTGGAAGACGTAACCCAGGTCGTTGCGGAAAAGCCCATGGCCCATGCAGGCCAAAGAGACTGAGCACAAGTCTCGAACCCATCACGGAGACAAACCATGAACGCACTGCCCCGAACCGATGGCAAACAGATGAGAAAGGTCGTCGTCGCAAGTCTGATCGGCGCGACGATCGAGTGGTACGACTTCTTTCTATACGGCGTGGTCGCCGGCATCGTCTTCAACAAGCTCTATTTTCCAGGCAGCGATCCGCTCATCTCGACGATGCTCGCTTACGGCACCTTCGCCGTCGGCTTTCTCAGCCGGCCGCTGGGCGGCGTGATCTTCGGGCACTTCGGCGATCGCGTCGGCAGAAAGAGCATGCTCGTGATGACGCTGACGATCATGGGCGTCGCGACGGTGTTGATCGGCATGGTGCCGACGTATGCGCAGATCGGCATATGGGCGCCATCGCTGCTGCTGTTTCTGCGCGTGCTGCAAGGCATCGGTCTCGGCGGCGAATGGGGCGGCGCCGTGCTGATGGCGTTCGAATACGCACCCGAGAACAAGCGCGGCTTCTATGCGAGCATTCCGCAGATTGGCCTCGCGCTCGGCTTGTGTCTGTCGTCAGGCGTCGTCGCGGGGCTCTCGCTCATGCTGACCGACGCGCAGTTCCTCGCGTGGGGCTGGCGTATCGCGTTCTTCCTGTCGTTCGCGCTTGTGCTCATCGGCATGTATATCCGCCTGAACGTGATGGAAACGCCGGAGTTCGCGCGCATCCAGAAGACGGGCAGCGAAGCGCGCATGCCGATCGTCGATGTCATCACGAAGTATCCCGGCAATACGCTTGCGGGCATGGGCGCACGCTTCATCGATGGCGTGTTCTTCAACGTGTTCGGCGTGTTTTCGATTTCTTATCTCACCGGCACGCTGCATCTGCAACGCACGGACGCGCTGCTCGGCGTAATGGTCGCCGCGTTCGTGATGATCTTCACGATTCCGTTCTTCGGACGGCTGTCGGATCGCGTTGGGCGTGCGCGCATTTACTTCTGGGGATCGCTTGCGACCGGGCTTTCCGCGTTCCTCGGCTTCTGGCTCATGAAGAATAGCGGCGGCAATACGATGCTCGCGTGGCTCGCGGTCGTGATTCCGCTCGGCGTGGTTTATGCATCGATCTATGGTCCGGAAGCCGCGCTCTTCTCCGAACTCTTCGACGCGAAAGTGCGCTACTCGGGCATCTCGTTCGTGTATCAGTTCTCGGGGATCTTCGCGAGCGGCATCAGCCCGATCATCGCGACGTGGCTCTTGCAACGCAACGGCGGCGATCCGTGGATGATCGCGGGATACTGCCTCGCAGCGGGCATCGTCAGTGCGATGTCCGCGGCGTGGGTCGGGTTGCGGCAGAGAAGGGAAATGGCGTTTTCGGTGCGGGGCGCGAGTTGACTTGCAGCTCAGAAGAAGAGACTCATCAAAAACTTCACCGGCCTGAACGACACCGGCTCGGCGTGCTCGTCGAGCGAGAGCCGGGCGAAATAGACGGCGTATGCGGGCACTTCGCGCCAAATCGAATACGCGTCCATCGCCCTGACTTCACGCGGAAACGCACCCGGCAAGACCTTTGCGCCAAGGCTCTCGAACGCGAGCTGCGCTCGTGGAAGGTGGAAATAGCGAGCAAAGACCCGCACGATGACACTTCGACGCGGTCTCGAGCCGCGCCGCGAGAATGGGCTTTGGCGTGCCGTCATCTTGGAGCGCATTTCGGAAGATCACGGCGACGTCGGCGCGTTCGAAAGGCACGGTGATACGTCGCAGGCAGATCAGCACCATGCGAATCATGGAGGCGCGCATCACGCGGGACTCCCCGCAACGCCAACCTGCCGCCTCAACCATTCGACATCGACGTGCTGCAGATAGCTTCTGATGTTTCCCCACACCGGATGAAATCCATAGCCGCCATGCAGCAACTCATCTTCGGCCTGTTGCCTGGTCCACCCTTGATACACCACGCGATACAGCGCCGATACCAGCCCCGTGCGATCCGCGCCATGCTGACAGTGAATGAGGATCGGACCATCGCGGTCGACATCGCGCAGCGCCTTGAGCGCGGCGATCATGTCCTCGTCCTTGATGTTCCATGTGTTGATACGGATGCGCTGCAGCGCGATGCCGCTGCCTTCGAGAACATCCTCATCGGAATGAAACGAACGGAAGCTGACGATCTTGCGGATACCCAGTGCGCGCAGTTGCACGATATCGGCCGCCGATATCTGCGCGCTCCGATAAAGCGAAGGCGTGATGCGATGAAGATTGTCGACGCCTGCGTACACGATCGGTTCGGCCCAGTTCAGCGGGCGTTCGACCGTCATGGATGCAGACGTGGCCGGAGCGGGCGCTGCCGCCATCTTCGACTGCAGGACGTATGCCGCAGCCATGAAGCCCGCGCCGTAAAACAAAATGCGGAAGACTTTATTCATGCGACGACCGCCCCGTGCCAGGCTCACGCGACAGATGAAACAACACGAGCGCTGCAATGCTCATGGTCCAGTAATCGGTGGGTGCGAACCCGATCCAGTGCTTGTGCCAGGGCACATGAAGCGCATCGAAGCGATCGATGCCGAACGCGGGATTGAGAACGAACCAGAGAAAGTCTTCGATCAGCCAGAACGTCATGACGCATGCGACGATGCGCGCCTCGATGCGCCATGACCATCGACCGAAAAAGATCACGGGCAGATGAAAGAACAACGCGACGAATGGAAAGACCCACGCGTGATACCCCGTCATCGGTCTGCCGCCCCAGAAGATGTCGAGCAACCAGTGATGTTCGATGCGCCATGTCGGCAAGCTCGCGGCCCAACCTGCGTTGCCTTCGATCTGTATTTCGACGTTGGCGAACAAGAAGCCCAGCAGCGCGACCCAGCCGACGAGTGCGAGCGTGCGCCTGCCAGGCACGAGGACACGTGCGTTCATGCCGCCACCTTTGTATCCGGATTGCCGAGCGCATCGCACACCGTATCCAGAACGAAACGTGCTGCATACGGACGCGAGAGCGGCGCGATTCGCTCGCGCATCGCATCGAGCCGGGCCGGATCGTCTAGCAGCGCGCGAACGCGATACTCCAGCGCCACTGCATCGACGGCTTTCAGCGCGACGCCGTGTTCGAGCAGGTAATCCGCATTGCGCTCTTCCTGCCCCGGGATCGGCGAGGTGACGATCATCGGCAGTTTCATTGCGAGGCACTCGGACGTGGTCAGCCCGCCAGGCTTCGTGATGACGAGATCGGAACACGCCATCAGGCGCTCGACGTTGGGCGTGAAGCCGGAAACGTGCAAACGTGCTGGATGGAACGCGCACAGTTTTCGCAACGCGGCGCGCATCGCTTCGTTGCGACCCGCCAAAGCGATCAACTGAAAATCGCCGTCCATGTTCAGCAGACGTTCGGCGAGTGCGTCGAGCGCGCCAAGACCTTCGCCGCCGGACATCATCAACAGAGTCATGCGCGCAGGGTCCAGGCCGCATTGCGCCGCGCACGCCGCGCGGTCGAGAGGCTCGCTGAAGGCGGGCATGACAGGTATCCCGCCGATGTGAACCGATGCCGATGAAACGCCGCGGTTCGTCATGCGCCAGGCGACTTCGTCGTTTGCGGCGAAATATCCCTGCATGCCCGGCACGACCCACATGCGATGAAGATCGAAGTCCGTGACTTGCACCCACACCGGCGTATGAATGTTGCCGAGACGACGTTCACGCGAAAGCAACTCGGCAGGCAGGAAATGCGTGCAAATGATCGCATCGGCGCGATGCCGCTCGATCTCCGTTATCAGCGCGCGGCAGTTGAGCCGCTCGACCGCGCGTCGAAGACGTTCGCCGAATGATCGTGGCGAAGCGTTGTCCGTCTTCTGATAGAGATAACTCCAGAGGGCCGGCTGGCGAGCGACCAGTTTGATGTAGAACTCCGCGTAAAGCGCCTTGAAACTTGCGGGAACGAAGTCCATGACATCGAGATGCACGGCTTCGACACTTGCGGGATGAGTTTTTGCATAAGCGCACAGCGCCTCTGCTGCGCGAACGTGGCCGGCGCCCGCGCTCACGCTTAGAACAAGAACCTTGGGCATACTTATCGGAAAGCTCGATGGGGTGACTGTTCGATTCGGCTTGGAGATTGCGCCAGCGCGCCGCCGATATCGTCAATAGAACCAACTTACGAAGTCGTCATCCGTGAGAAAACGCAGGCGATTCTATTCAATCGTCGCGCCGCATCCGCTATCCGGGATCATTTTTTACTTCAGCGTCATCGCGCGAACGGATTCGCGGCTAACAGCTCGTCTGCCTTCGGGCTATTTTTCAACTGGCGCGACAGGCAAGCCCCACGTAATATCGACACATCCAATAAACGTTCCACAAGGAGACATGCATGCCCATCCGTCCTACCGCGATGCTTTGGGCGCAGCTCTTCGAGCGCTCGCGGGTCTCGGGGATGAGCCTGCAAAACCAGATCCGCCAGATGATCGTCAATGCGATCCTGAGCGGTCATATCGCGCCCGATTCCGCCTTGCCTTCGAGCCGCGAACTCGCCGATCAGCTCAACGTGTCGCGCAACACCGTCGTGCTCGCGTATCAGCAACTCGTCGAGGAAGGCTATCTCGTCTCGCGCGAGCGCAGCGGCCATTTCGTGAATCCTGCGACCGACGAGTTGCAACGCGGCTTCACCGCAGCGGGCGTCGCGGAAACATCGAGCATCGAGACGCAGCAAGGTCATCCCGACTGGAGCGCGCGCATCCGGCACGCCCCGTCGCATCAACGCAATATCGTCAAGCCGTCGAACTGGCAGAGTTACGAATATCCCTTTATTTACGGGCAATTCGACACCGAACTCTTCCCGACGAGCGACTGGCGCGAGAGCTGCATGCACGGCTTGTCGGTGATGGAAATCCGCAACTGGGCGCCCGATCTCATCGAACGCGACGACGAAACGCTCGTCGAACAAATACGCACGCGCGTGCTGCCGCGTCGCGGTGTCTTCGCGATGCCCGAAGAGATCGTCGTCACGAACGGCTGCCAGCAGGCGCTCTATCTCATCGGCGCGTTGTTGTGCGGCACGCAGACGAAAGTCGGCATGGAGAACCCCGGCTATCCCGATGCGCGCAACATCTTCCAGCATCACAACGCGCAAATCGTGCCGCTCGAGGTGGACGAAGACGGCGCCGTCATCGACGATGAAAGCGTGATCGCGCCTTGCGATTACGTGTATGTCACGCCGAGCCATCAATGTCCGACGACCGTCACGATGCCCATCGAGCGGCGACGCAAGTTGCTCGACCTGTCGGTGAAGCATGATTTCATCGTCGTGGAGGATGACTACGAGAGCGAGAACACGTTCTCGGGCACGCCGCATCCCGCGTTGAAGAGCCTCGATACGGCAGAGCGCGTCGTCTATATCGGTTCGCTGTCGAAGACGCTCGCGCCAGGACTACGGCTCGGTTATATCGTCGCGCCGCGCGAGCTGATACGCGAGCTGCGCGCGCTGCGCCGTCTGATGATTCGTCATCCGGCCGCGTACATCCAGCGCGCATTCGCGACCTTTCTCGCGCTCGGTCATCACGACACGCTATTGCGCAAGCTCGGGCGCGTCTACAAGGAACGCGCCGAAGTGCTGATGGATGCGCTCGCCACGCATCTGCCGGAATTGCGCGCATCGAACGTGACGGGCGGCGCTTCGTGCTGGGTCGAAGGTCCGCCGTGGCTCGACGCGACGCGTCTCGCGAAAGACGCGCAAGCGCTCGGCGTGCTCATCGAACCGGGCAGCGTGTTCTTCGCCGATCCCGCCGATGGTCAGCGATGCTTCCGCATGGGTTTTTCAGCGATACGCGCGGAGCTGATCGAGCCGGGCGTGCGGGCGCTCGCCCAAGTCGTGCAGCAGCGGCGCCCCTGAACGTGCGCGTCTATTTCCACGGCGCCATCGCGTGAAAGACGCCATCGCGACGCACGAGCGCATGAAACAGCGCCGCCGCGAGATGCACGACGATCAGCGCGAAGAAGCACAACGCGAGGAACCGATGCGCGTTCCAGAGCAGCGTGTGCAACGAATTGCTATGCGGTAAAAGTGACGGCAGGCGATAGCCGCCTATCACGACCGGATAATCCGCCGCCGACAACATGCCATAGCCGAGCAATGGCAGCGCGATCATCAACGCATAGAACGCATAGTGCGATAGATGCGCGGCGAGCTTCATCGGCTCGGGCATGTTCGCGGGCAGCGGCGGCGCACCGCGCGCGATTCGCACGGCGAGACGGATCAGCGCGAGCACGAGTATCGCGATGCCGAGCGGCTTGTGTATCGACACGAGCGTCAGATAGTCCGGCCTCACCGTCGACACCATGCCGACGCCGATGAACAGCATCGACAGAATGCAGATCGCCATGATCCAGTGCAGGGCGCGTTGCAGCGGCGAGAACCGCTCGTTGATCGCGTTCATTGCTGCGCTCCTTGCGAAGGCGTGTGCGGATAGGCCTTGTCCTCGGCGGTGCGTCGATTGAACGATACGGAATAGGCAGCCGAGCGCGCGGCAGGAAACGGATCGTCCGATACGCGCATGCCCGAGGGCAGCACGGTCGGATCGAAGTTGAGATCGCGGCAAGGACCGTCCGGCTCCGGCTCGATGGCTTTCACGACGAGCGTGCCCACTTCGACCGTATGCCGGTCTTCCGGCCACGCCTTGCTCGGGTCCGCGGTCGGATCGCCGGGATTCGCGACGGTGACGACCATCGCCCAGCGTTGCGGCGCGCCTTGCACGCGCTGCGTGATCTCGGCATCGAGAAAATTCGCGCCCTTCTGCTTCAATTCGTCCGGCGTCAGCGTCTCGGGCTTCGCGGCGGGAATGAAGGACCAGCGCACCGTCTGATCCTGTCCCTCCGCGTTCGTGAAGACGAAGCTGTTGAGGCTGTTGTAACGCTCGTCCGCATACGATGCCGTCCACGGCGCACTGCCGGCCCACGCGCCGAACGCAGCGATCTCCGGGTGCGCGGCGGCGAACTTCTGCATCGACTCGGGATCGCTCTTGTTCGCGAGCGCGCGTTGCAGGTCGAAAAAGGCCTGCGGTGTCGCAACGGGGAAGAACGGCGCATCGATCATCGCGGAGCGCCACTCGCTGCCGTCGGGCATCACGATGCGCAGGCTCAGGCCGCGCACGCGCGCCATCGCATCCGATGCTTTCGGGTCCGGCGTCGCGAGATTGAAGCGCCCCGTGACGGGATACGTACCCGGCATGAACATCCTGGCTTTGGAGATTGCCGCGCCCGAGCCGTTGGATTCGAAATCGCCGCTGAAGCAGATGCCCTTCGCATGATTGCGTCTGAAGCCCGGCACCGCGCCGCCCGGTGGCGCGAGGCTGCCCACGATCTTCGCCGGTGTGAGGCGATTCGGCGTGAGCCAGCCCGCCGTGTAGGCGAAGGCCGCGACCAGCACGGCGACGATGGCCGCGATGAGGATCAGCGCGGGAAGAGGCGAACGCGGGGAAGCGGATTTGTCAGGCATCGTAGTCTCTCGATCAACGATTCTGTTGCACGGTAATCTAGCAGCGTGACGGAAATCGTGCCAGCAACGCGCAAAATTCGCAGATACCCCCGCTTCGCATTGTCTCCTGGTTCGAAAAAGGAAGTTATGGCCTGCCGATAGCCGCTCGCGATAACTTCGCGTTCATCGCAAGTCGAGCCATTGCTTCAATGCGGGATGGCTTTTGATCGAGTCTTCGAGCAATCCGGTTCTCAATGTCCTGCCTTCGGTGTTCATGTGGAGGTCGGTGTTCAGAAACAGTTTGCGGTTGAAGAGAAGCTGGTTCCGGTCGTCGAGCACGGTTCCGAGCGGAGAAATGGCGCTGGCGAATTGCTTCGATGCCTCTTCGACCCGATCCGCGCGCGTCGTGCTCGTCTGCACATAGGGCGTATTGGCGAAGTAGACCGACACGCCCTTGTCGTGCATCGCATGGACGAATCGCTTCAGCACGAGAAAGCTATCCGGACAGATTTCCGTTTCCTGTTCCGCCGATTCCGGACGTCCCGTGTAATTCGAGCCATCGATCTGCTGCATGTTGCCCAGGCCGTCGAGGTGATACGCGGAATAGGCGAATGATGTCGGCGGCGGCGCATCGATGAATCTCGTCACGATTTCCTGATCGTGAAATGCGCGAAGCCTGTCTTCGATGGATTTCGGAAACCATGTCTCGCGAATTCGAGCCTGCGCGAGTTCGAAGATGAGTCCAGGACCCATCGATGTAATTGCGTCCAGCCGCCGGAATACCGACCACGTCCGCCAGCGGTCGTGATCCCAGGCGATGGCGTTTCGCGCTCTCCAGGTGGCATTCTCCTTGCTGGCATCGTCGCAATAGTATTCGCGCTCCAGTGCGAGAATCACGGTGTCGTCGTTCTCGGCGACGGACGTCACTTCGCCAAGAATTTCATCGAGCGCGAGTCCCGCGTGAAATCCGTAATTCAAAACCGGAATGCCGAGATCCTTGCTCAGTTGCGTCGTGTCCACGCTGAAAAGCACGTTCGATCCGGCCGCTACGATCAGCTTTCGCTGTCCCTTGTAATGCTGCGCGATGCTCCGCTTCACGACCGTCATTTCCCGTACCCAATACTCGCCGGCAATTGGCGCGGGCGCGAGCATCAATGCCGCCGAGAACCAGGCGATCGCGATAATGGCCAGCGACGTCGCGAAGATTTTCAGATACGTCATGGTCAGAACTCGAAATAGAGAAACTCCGATGGACCCGCTGATCCAATAGCCAGAACCACGACGAAAAAGAGCAACGCCGAAAGACTTGCGGCCAATAACGTGGCGTCGACCCGGCGCGGCAATATCCGGTTCCGGACGCGCGTGAATGAAAGTTCAGCCGACCTGTAGCGCTCCAGCAAACGCTGCAGGTTCGGGAATCCCCACACGAGAACGAAGCCGAACAGCAGCGTGACGAACACCATCGACGGAATGCCGACGGATGGCAGAAAGCCGTCGAAACGCAGCTTCGAACCGAGAACGGGAGCGATATGCCGTTCCAAAGACGCGGGTAGCGAAACACCGTGAAAACCCGCCATGCCCGCGAGCATGTTCCAGGCGGTCTGAAAGTTCTCGGCCCTGAAGAAAACCCATCCCACGACGACGGCTGAAAAGGTCAGCGCTACGCCTGCGATTCGCGCGAACCGGCTCGAACCATCTATTCCCAGACGCGGAGACACGGCGCGCCAGCCGTGATTCACGATCAGATACGCGCCATGCAATCCGCCCCACGCGATGAACGTCCATCCGGCGCCGTGCCACAAGCCGCCCAATAACATCGTTATCATCAGATTGACGTAGCGGCGCAGCGGGCCGCCGTGTTTGCTTCCGCCGAGCGGTATATACAGGTAATCCCGCAGAAACGCGGATAACGTCATGTGCCAGCGCCGCCAGAAGTCGATGATGCTGGCCGCCTTATAGGGCGAATCGAAATTGATCGGAAGTTTGACGTTGAAGAGCAGTGAGATGCCCACGGCCATATCGCAATAGCCGGAAAAGTCGAAATACAACTGGAGCGTGTACGCGAGCGCGCCCGTCCAGGCTTCGAAGAAAGTCAGCGGCACGCCCGCCCTCGCCGCGCTGAAAAGCGGCACGGCGCCTTTGGCTAGCGTGTCTGCAATCAGAACTTTCTTCGCGAGCCCCAGCACGAAAACCGTCAATCCGGCGGATATGTTCTCCGGATTCATCCGGAAGGTTTTCGGATTGCCGAACTGCGGCATCATCTGACTGTGATGCAGCACCGGTCCTGCGATCAGATGCGGGAAATACGTGACGAACAGTAAGTAGTTGACGAAGTTGTATTCGCGCGCGATGCCGCGATAGACATCGACGAGAAAGGCGATCTGCGTGAACGTAAAGAACGAGATTCCCAACGGCAGAATGATGTCGAGCGCCGCAAGATTCATCCCCAGCAGATGATTCGATGAATCGATGAGAAAGTTGGCGTATTTATAGTAGCCGAGCAGACCCAGATCGATCGTTATGGCGCCGATAAGAATCAGCTTCGGATGGCCGCTTTTCCTTTCGCTTTCCCTGCCGATCCACCACGCGGCGGCATAGTTGAACAGGATGGAACCGAGCAAGAGCACGACAAAGCGTGGCGTCCATATTGCATAAAACCAAAGCGACGCCAGCCCGAGCCAGAGCGCAGCGAGCCGATGGCTATAGCGCCCGAGCAGAAACGCGCCGACGAAAACCACGGGAAGAAACGCGAAGATGAACGAATAGGAATTGAAAAGCATGCTCGAGACTCCGCGGCAAACGGCGTCCGGGCGTGCATCACCGCGGATGCGTCGTCGTTCGTTGTCGGTCGAACAGGATGCTAGATGCTGAATGGGACGGCGGGCGGCGCTTGGCCGATGTCACCATCGCTTTGGCTGACGGAAAGGGGCACGCCGACGCCCGGCGCGCTCGCGTTCAATGAGGAATGCGTCGAACTAGCCCGCTTTCAGCACACGCAGGGCCACCGCGCCCGCCGCCTCGCCTTCGGCCGCCTGCTTCGCCTCGCGCATCGACAGATAGCGCAAACAGCACACGCGCAGAAACGACGCGAAGTTGGTCGGCGCTTCGCCGCGCAGCGCCATCAGTTCGTCGTAGAGCTTGACGGCGAACTGGCTCGTCGTGAGATTTTCGCGCCCGGCGATTTCGTGCAGCACGTCCCAGAAGAGATTTTCGAGCCGGACGGTAGTGATCACACCATGAATGCGCAGCGAACGCGTGCGCGATTCATAAAGGATCGGATCGGCGTTGATGTACACCCGACACATGACGTTGATCTCCAGGAAACGGGCCGCCATGCTCGTCGCACGACGGCCGACCGAACAAACTACTCCGCTACGCGATCATCGGCAATCACGTCAAACCCTGCGCTGCTTCATCTGGCCGGCGATGTAGTCGGCCTGACGGATCGCCAGCGTGACGATCGTGAGCGTCGGGTTTTCCGCCGCGCCCGTCGTGAACTGGCTGCCATCGGAGATGAACAGGTTCGCCACTTCGTGCGTCTGGCCATGCGAATTGCAGACGCCGTCGGCGGCTTTCGCGCTCATGCGCGCGGTGCCGAGATTGTGCGTCGACGGATACGGCGGCACGAGATACGTCGCCTTCGCGCCCGCCGCTTCGTACACCGCGCTGCCCTGCTTGTACGCGTGCTGGCGCATCGCTTCGTCATTCGGATGATCGTCGAAGTGGACGTTCGGCACCGGCAAGCCGTACTGATCCTTCACGTCGGTGTTGAGCGTGATGCGGTTCTGTTCGCGCGGCATGTCCTCGCCGACGATCCACATGCCCGCCGTGTACTGATACTGATCCATCGCCGCCGCGAAGTTCGGCCCCCACGAGCCGGGGTCGAGAAACGCTGCATAGAAGGGCAGCCCGAGCGAAAGCGTCTCCATGTGATAGCCGCCCGCGAAGCCGCGCTTCGGATCGAACACGGATTCATCCTCGATGATGCCGGCCATCGTCGTGCCCTTGAACATCTCGACCTTGTCGTTGAACACGCCGTAGACCGAGCCTGTCGTGTGCCGCATGTAGTTGCGGCCGACCTGGCCCGAGCCGTTCGCGAGGCCATCGGGGAACTTGCTCGACTGCGAGTTGAGCAGGAGCCGCGGCGTCTCGATCGCATTGCCCGCCACCGCGACGACGCGCGCCCTCTGCCGTTGCAGCTTGCCGTCCTTGTCGTAATAGACGACGCCCGTCGCCTTGCCGCGCGCATCGTGCTCGATCTTCACGACATGCGATTGCGGGCGCAATTCCATGCGGCCCGTCGCCTGCGCGCGCGGCAGTTCGGTATAGAGCGTCGACCACTTCGCGCCCATGCGGCAGCCCTGAAAGCAGAAGCCGCGCTGAAAGCAGTGCGTGCGATCGTCGCGGACCGTGCTGTTGATCGCCATATGGCCGGTGTTGCACTCCTTGTAGCCGAGCTTCGCCGCGCCCGCCGACATCACTTTGAAGTTGTTGTTGCCCGGCAGGCCCGGATTGCCGTTCGTGCGCGTGACGCCCATCTTCTTTTCGGCGCGGTCGTAGTAGGGATCGAGCTCCGCGCGCGTCACCGGCCAGTCGAGCAGATTGGCGCCCTGCACGTCGCCGTAAGTCGTCTTGGCCTTGAACTCGTGCGGCTGAATGCGCAGGCTCGCGCCCGCCCAGTGGACCGTCGTGCCGCCCACGGTCTTGCAGATCCACGCGGGCAGGTTGGGGAAATCTTTCGCGACGCGCCAGTTGCCCGATGTCGTGCGATTGTCGAGCCATGAAAGCTGCTTGAACGCGCTCCACTCTTCCGTCGCGAAATCGCCTTGCGTGTGCATCGCGCCTGCTTCGAGCACGACCACGTCGACGCCCTTCTGCGCGAGTTCGTTGGCGAGCGTCCCGCCGCCCGCGCCCGATCCGATGATCACCACGACGTGATCGTCGTTGTGCCTGAACTGCACCTTGTTGTCCGTGTACATGTCTGTCTCCGTTTTCCGTCGGATCGCTCGAATGGGTTAGCTGTCTTTCGGAATCGGACCGCTGTTCGCGAGAGGCGGATCGGGCAGCCATGACAGGTTGTTGAAACCCTGATAGAGATAGCCGCCATCGCCCTTCGATGCGCCATAGCCGAAGTGCTGATACGCCAGCGCGTTGCTGTACAGGGACACGACGGCCGTGCTGCGTACGGTGTTGAAGAACGGCGTGCCCGCGAGCGCGGCGACGTCCTGCGCCTTGTCGTTCGCGCCGCGCCTCGTCCAGTCGGAGCCGGCTTTGGCGTCGAGCTGCGCGACGCCGTCGGCGAGTTGCTGGCGCACGGCGGGATCGGCTTTCGCCTTGGCGTCGAGATCCTTGACGACGAGCGCGTAGACGGCGTCATCGAGTGTTGCGTGCGGATAGATCTGTCGCGTGACTTGCAGCAGCACTTCGCCCTGATGCGTGTCGAGCCCCTGCATTTCGAGCGCCCAGACGCGGCTCGGCGCGAGGCTCGCGAAGATCGAGGTCGCCGCGATGGTGCCGACCAGCACGCCGGTGCCGCGCAGAAATTCGCGTCGCGTCAGTGCGATGTTCGGTGGCGCGGCGATGTCGTCGTGGTCGTGATGCTCTTCACCGTCGTGCGCGCGCCGCTGCGCGACGATCGGGATGATCGTGTCTCGCATGTCTCTCTCCTTGTGGGGCACTGCAACAGCTTATTTATGTGTGTGGTCCCGCGTGATGCCGCTGACTATCTGACTATTCGTAATGTCCATGCCGTTCGAGAACTTCGATCTTGTAGCCGTCCGGATCCTGAATGAAGAAGTAACGCGCGATGAGCGAGCCGTCGTCGTTCTTGAATTCGCGCACGTCGTTGGGTGAGAGACCGAGGCCGATCAGACGCTCGCGCTCCGCCTTCGCATCCGGCACGCTCACCGCGACGTGGCCGTAGCCGTCGCCATGTGTGTATGGCTCGGCGCGTCCCTTGTTCCAGGTGAGTTCGAGCTCGGCGTTGGTTTCGTCGTTGCGCAGATAGGCGAGCGTGAAGTCCGGAAAGTCCAGCCGGTGCGCGACGCCGAGATCGAAAGCCTTCTCGTAGAAATCGAGCGAGCGTTGCAGGTCCTGCACGCGAATCATCGTGTGAATGAGCTTTGACATGAGCGCCTCCCCTTTTTAGTGAAGTTTAGGAAGCCGCGCGCGCAAAGGGTAATGGCCGGTTAAATCGGGCGTAGGCGTTTGCCCGGGGCTTGCGCATTGGCTCGACGCCACATGATCGAAAACGAACATCCGAACGCTGAAACGAAACTATTTGTCGCAATTGAGATAAATTTCGGTCGCCGAGAGTAGGATTGAACCGGCTTTTCGATGCCGAA
The DNA here is from genome assembly GCF_023630905.1 of Caballeronia sp. ATUFL_F1_KS4A. NCBI lineage: Bacteria > Pseudomonadati > Pseudomonadota > Betaproteobacteria > Burkholderiales > Burkholderiaceae > Caballeronia > Caballeronia sp. ATUFL_F1_KS4A. Next base: position 57,056 of record NZ_JALQEB010000042.1, read on the forward strand.
CGTTCGAATTCGATCATCGCGATAGCCGAACAGAAAGGGCACGGCGCGCCGCCGCTCATCGCCCGTCGAGAACAACGGAGACTCAATCTTGAAAACAGTCATCGGCTTGCGCTGGTGGATCATCGCGCTCGTCTGCGCGGGCACGATCGTCAACTATCTTTCGCGCAACGCGCTCGGCGTCATGGCCGCCGAGCTGAAAACGCTCATGAACATGAGCACGCAGCAGTATTCCTATGTCGTCGCCGCGTTTCAGGTCGGCTATACGATCATGCAGCCGGTGTGCGGACTCATCATCGATGTAATCGGGCTGCGGCTCGGCTTCGCGCTGTTCGCGTGCCTCTGGTCCGCGACCGGCATGGCGCACGCGCTCGCCGGCGGCTGGATGTCGCTCGCGGCGCTGCGCGGACTCATGGGCCTCTCGGAAGCCGTCGCGATTCCGGCGGGGATGAAGGTCGTCGCCGAATGGTTTCCGAATCGCGAGAAGTCGGTCGCGGTCGGCTACTTCAACGCCGGCACGTCGCTCGGCTCGCTGTTCGCGCCGCCGCTCGTCGTCTTTCTTTCGCTGCGCTACGGATGGCAAAGCGCGTTCGTCGTGACCGGCGCGATGGGCTTCGTCTGGGCCGCGTTCTGGTACTGGCTGTATCGCGGGCCGCGCGAGCATCCGAAGATCGGCGAGCAGGAGAAGAACGCGATCATCGAAGGGCAAACGCCCGTGACGAACCGCCCGGGCGAGCAACGCCGCATCCGCGAAGTGCTCGGCACGCGCCGCTTCTGGGCCATCGCGCAGGCGCGCTTTTTCGCCGAACCCGCGTGGCAAACCTTCAGCTTCTGGATTCCGCTCTATCTCGCGACCGAGCGTCACATGGACCTCAAGCAGATCGCCATGTTCGCGTGGCTGCCGTTTCTCGCCGCCGATCTCGGCGGGCTGTTCGGCGGCTATCTTTCGCCGTTTCTGATGAAGCGTTTCCGCGTGCCGCTCATCGCGTCGCGCATCGCGGGCGTCGTGCTCGGCGCGTTCATGATGATCGGGCCCGCGTGCATCGGGCTCGTCGCGTCGCCGTATGAAGCCATCGCGCTGTTCTGCGTCGGCGGCTTCGCGCATCAGATGATCTCGGCGCTCGTCAACACGCTCGCCGCCGATGTCTTCGAGCCCGGCGAAGTCGGCACCGCCGCGGGCTTCGCGGGCATGGCGGCGTGGATCGGCGGACTGGGCTTTTCGCTCGTCGTCGGCGCGCTCGCGGATTCGGTGGGCTTCACGCCGCTCTTCGCCGCGCTCGGCGCGTTCGACCTGATCGGCGCGGCGCTGCTCGTCGTGCTGATGCGCGGCGTGACGAGCGACGCGAATCCGCCCGGCGCGGCGCATCGGGCCGCCTGAGATCGAATGAACGGGAGACACATCATGGCCAACTTGAAGAATCGTCCGCGTTTCGCGATTTCGGAGCGAACGGACAACCGCGTCGCGCTGAGTTCCGCCGATGGCGCGGGCATCGAACTGTTCGTCCTCGCCGATGACATCATCCGCGTGCTGGTCTTGCCGCACGGCGAGCTGCGCGGGCCGCGCACCTGGGCAATCGCGCCCGGACAGGACGACGTGCCGCTCGAAGGACGCGACCGCTACGATACGAGCGGCTTCGCGAGCGCACCGTTCACGATGTCGGACGATGAGCAACACGTCGTCATCGAGACAGCGATGATCCGCTTGACGATTGCGCTCGACGGCGGCTTCTGCTCGTGGCAAATCGTGCGCGACCGCCAGTGGCATCACGTCATGAACGATCGCAAGACGCAGGCGTACAACTTCGGCTGGTGGGACGAGCGCGTGTATCACTACATCGCGCGCAAGCCGGGCGAAATGTACGTGGGACTCGGCGAACGCGCGGGTTCGCTCGACCGCGCGAATCAAAGCTACGAGATGCGCAACGTCGATGCGATGGGCTACAACGCCCGCACGACCGATCCGCTCTACAAGCACATTCCGTTCTACGTGACGTGGCAGCCGGAGACATCGACGGGCTTCGGTCTCTTCTACGACACGCTCGCCGATTGCCGCTTCGACATGGGCCGCGAGCTCGACAACTATCACGGGCACTATCGGCACTTCATCGCGGAGCACGGCGATCTCGACTATTACTTCATCGCGTCGCCCGACACGCCGCTTCACGCCGTGCGCCGCTTTACATGGCTGACGGGTCGTCCCGCGTGGATGCCGAAGTGGGGCCTCGGCTACTCCGGCTCGACGATGAGCTACACCGACGCCCCCGACGCGCAAAAGCGCATGGCCGAATTCATCGACCGATGCCGCGAGCACGACATCCTGTGCGATTCGTTCCATCTTTCGTCGGGCTATACGTCGATTGGCGGCAAGCGCTACGTGTTCAACTGGAATCGCGACAAGTTTCCCGATATCGACGGTTTCGTGACGAGCTATCTGCGCGAAGGCGTGCGGCTGTGTCCGAACATCAAGCCGTGTCTGCTGCGGGATCACCCGCTGTTCGATTCCGTCGCCGATGCCGGTCTCCTGATCGAAACGCGCGACAGCGAACCGGCGTGGGTGCAGTTCTGGGACGAAGTCGGCGCGTATCTCGACTTCACGAATCCGCGGACCATCGACTGGTGGAAAGCGCGCGTGAAGGAAAGCCTGCTCGCGCACGGCATCGCCGCGACGTGGAACGACAACAACGAGTTCGAAATCTGGAGCGCGGATGCAATCGCGCGCGGCTTCGGCGAGCCGTTTCCGGCGCGCGAGGCCAAGGTCCTGCAGACGCAACTGATGATGCGCGCCTCGCGCGACGCGCAGCGCGAACATGCGCCCGGCGTGCGGCCGTTTCTCGTATCGCGCTCGGGCGGCGTCGGCATGCATCGATATGTGCAGACGTGGTCGGGCGACAACTACACGTCGTGGGACACGCTGCGCTTCAATCTCAAGATGGGCCTCGGTCTCGCGATGTCGGGCGTGTCGAACAGCGGACATGACATCGGCGGCTTCGCGGGGCCCGCGCCGGATCCTGAACTGCTGTCGCGCTGGGTCGCGTTCGGCATCTTTCTGCCGCGCTTTTCCATCCACTCATGGAACGACGACGGCACCGTCAACGAGCCTTGGATGTATCCGCAAACTACCCATCTCATCGCCGGTCTCATCAAGCTGCGTTACCGGCTGATTCCGTACCTGTACCAACTGCTGTGGCGATCGCATCGCGCGTACGAACCGGTGCTCCGTCCGATGTTCGCCGAATTCCCCGACGATCCGCTCTGCCTCGAAGACGGCGACGACATGATGCTCGGCTCGTCGCTGCTCGTCGCGCCGGTCGTCGAGGCGGCGCAAAGCGAGCGACGCATCCATCTGCCGAAGGGCGCGCGCTGGTCGTCCTACTGGAGCGGCGAAGTCTTCGACGGCGGCCAAACGGTCACGCTGCCCGCGCCGCACGATCGCCCCGTCATGCTGATCCGCGAAGGCCATGTGATTCCGCTGAACATCGCGGAGCAGCACTTCGCGCGTCCCGCCGATGAACGCGCGTTCATCGCGTTGCCTTGCGCGGGCGCCGGCGTCGCGCGCGGCGATTGCATCGAAGACGACGGCGAAACCGAAGCGTGGCGCGACGGCGTGCACGGGCGCTGGCGCGTCGTCATCGAAAGCGATGCGCGAAGCCTGCGCATCACGATAGAACGCCACGGCGCGATGCCGCGCGTGCAGAACGAAGTCCGCGTGAGCGTGCCCGCATCGGATACGCGCGTCGCGACCTGCGCGACGGGCGAGCTGGCCGGCGAGCGCATCGCGGACGGCTGGCGTCATATCACGCTGCGTCTTGCAGACTGAGCCTCAACACTTCACGGGAAAGTAATCAGCAATGAAGTCCTTGAATCGCGCACGGACGCGCGCAGGCGTCCTCACGTCCATTTCTCTCGCCGTCGCCCTGTTCAGCGGCACGGCGACGGCCCAAAGCAGCGTCACGCTCTACGGCGTCGTCGATAACGCGTTCGCGTATGTCAGCAACCAGCGCGGGCAGTCCAACGTCTACATGAGCCAGGGCAATCTGCAGGCGAGCAAGTTCGGGCTTCTCGGCGCGGAAGACCTCGGCGGCGGCACGAAGGCGATCTTCCGGCTCGAAAGCGGCTTCAATTCGCTGACGGGCGCGCAAGCCAGCGCAAACGCGATGTTCAATCGTCAAGCCTATGCGGGCTTGAGCCACGAGCGTTACGGCACGCTGACGCTCGGCCGCCAGTACACGCCTTACTTCAGCATGGTCGGCGCGCTCGGACCGACGGGCGTGCTGACCGGCGCGACCGGCGCGCATCCCGGCGACGTCGATGCCCTCGACACCACGTTGCGCTTCAACAACGCGGTCACGTATGCGTCGCCGGTGATCGCGGGTCTCGCGTTCAGCGTTCAATACGCGCTCGGCGGCGCGCCGGGCAGCATCGCGAGCGGCAGCAACTTCAGTGCCGCGCTTCGCTACGACTACAAGCCTTTCGCGATCGCGGCGGGCTACGTGAAGCTGAAAGACATCGCGACCAGCCCGGCGCTCGGGAGCTTCGCGATCAACTCGCCGGTGAACAACGGCTACGCGAGCGCACAAAGCGCGCAACTGATCGCGGCGGCGGCGCGCTACACGTACAACGATCTGATGCTCGGCCTCAACTATTCCAACGTGCACTATGCGCCGGGCTCGCGCTCGCTTTTCGCCGATGAAGCCGTGTTCAACAGCTACGGCGCCATCGCCACTTACCGGTTCACACCCGCGGTGAATGTCGCGGCGGGCTACAGCTACACGCGCGCGAGCAGGGCCAACGGCATCGGCGATGCGGCGCAGTATCACCAGGTTTCGTTCGAGGAAACGTTCAGCCTGTCGGCGCGCACTACGTTCTATGCGCTGCAGGCGTATCAGCACGCGCGGGGTCAGTCGCTCATCGCGTCGGGCGGAACGGGCGGCGTGGCGATTGCTAATGCCGTGGCGGTCGTCGGCGATTCGCAGAACGCGTCGCCTTCGTCGGGACCGTCGCAGTTCGTCGCGATGGTCGGTATCCGGCACGCGTTCTGATCGACGCGCCGCTACGACAGCATCCAGGTTCGCGCGAACGCATCGAAACGCGCGATTTCTTCCGCTTGCCATTGCGCGCCGTGCCCGAGTTCTTCGGCCATGATTCTGGCGACTTCGGGCGCGGCATCGCGGGCGGCGGCGGCATCGAGAAACAACGCGCGATTCCGCCGCGCGAGCACATCCTCGACACAGCGCGCGAGTTCGGCCCGCGCCGCGAAGCGCGTCTGCGCCTCGGTCAGGCCGCTCGCCTTCACCAGAACGTTTTGCGCGCCCGGCAGACGATCGATGATTGCCCCATCGGAACCGTAGTAGCCGTGTTGCTCCGCCGTCGATCCATGCAGCGGCAACGACGCCGTTCGGCACGGCGCAGCGCTCAGCAGTTGCTTCGAGACGGCGAGATCGATCACCTGCTGCGCCATCAGACGGTACGTGGTCCACTTGCCGCCCGTCACGGTGATCATGCCGGTCGCGTTCATTTCGATGGTATGTTCGCGCGACAACGACGCGGTCGATGCCGCGCCGTCACTCTTCACGAGCGGACGCAGCCCCGCCCATACGCTCAGGACATCGTCGCGCGTCGGCTTGACGGACAGATAATCGGCAGCCGTCGCGAGAATGAAATCGATGTCCTCGTCGCTCGCGCGCGGATCGAGCGGCAAGTCGTGACGCGGCGTGTCGGTCGTACCGACTATCGCGTGACCGTGCCACGGCACGATGAACAGCACGCGCCCGTCCTGCGTCTTGGGCACGAGGATCGCGCTATCGCTGCGCAGGAAGCGGCCGGGCAAGGTCAGATGCACGCCCTGGCTCGGCGCGACGATCGGGCGCGCGCCGGGCTCGGCCATCGCGCGGATCGAATCGACCCAGACGCCCGTCGCATTGACGACGCAGCGCGCGTTCACCGCGAACCGGTCGCCGCTTTCGACGTCCTCCACCTCCAGCCGATGACGCCCCGCCGCGCGATCGAACTGAACGCCGCGCACCGCCGCATTGTTCAGCGCGACGCCACCGAGATCGAAGAGCGTGCGCATCAGCGTGATGGCGAGACGCGCGTCGTCGAACTGGCCGTCGAAATAAAGCGTGCCGCCGCGCAGCGCGTGACCGTGCAGCGATTCGGCGAGCATCGGCGATTTCGCGCGGGTTTCGGCGAGATCGAGGCTGCGGCTCGCGCGCAGGTTGAGCGAGCCCGCGAGCCAGTCGTAGATCTTGAGGCCCGCGCCGTACGTCAGCTTGTCGCCGAGCCGGTACGCGGGAACGATGAAACCGAGCGCGTGCACGAGATGCGACGCATTGCGCGCGAGCAGTCCGCGCTCTCGCAACGCTTCGCGAACGAGCGGGATGTTGCCCTGCGCGAGATAGCGCACGCCGCCGTGCACGAGCTTGGTGGCCTTGCTCGATGTGCCCTTCGCGAAGTCGCGCGCTTCGAGCAGCAAGGTCCGATAACCGCGCGACGCCGCATCGACGGCCGTGCCGAGACCGCTCGCGCCGCCGCCGATCACGACGACATCGAAGAACGGCGTCTGATCTGTTTCGCGCAAGAGCGCCGCGCGTCCGGATGGCATGTTCGTTTTCATGTCAGACCGTGGAAAGCGGTTCTTCGGCGGGATGTTCCCAGGCGCGGGCGCGATCGATCGCGCGATGCCAGCGCTCGATGTGCATCGCGCGTTCCGCCGACGCCATCGCGGGTTCGAACCGGCGCGCGGGCGGCCACGCGCTCGCGATTTCGTCGCGGCTCGACCAGAAGCCCGATCCGAGTCCGGCGAGGCAGGCCGCGCCGAGCGCGGTCGATTCCGTGACGCTCGGGCGCACGACGGGACGGCCGAGCAGATCGGCCTGAATCTGCATCAGCAGGTCGCTCTGCGACGCGCCGCCGTCCGCGCGCAGCTCGCTCACGGCGATGCCGGCATCGGCTTCCATCGCGTCGAGGACATCGACCGTCTGGAACGCGATGGCTTCGAGCGCGGCCCGCGCGATATGCGCGCGATTCGTCCCGCGCGTCATGCCGAGCAGCGTGCCGCGCGCGTAGGGATCCCAATACGGCGCGCCCAGACCCGCGAATGCGGGCGCGAGCACGACGCCTTCGCTCGACGAACATTGCGCGGCGAGCGCGCTGATTTCCGCCGCGCTTTCGATGAACCCGAGGCCGTCGCGCAGCCACTGGACGATCGCGCCGCCCATGAAAACCGCGCCTTCCAGCGCGTAGGTGCGCTGCCCGCCGAATTCCCAGCCGATCGTGGTCAACAGCCGATGCCGCGATGCGACCGGCTGCGCGCCTGTGTTCATCAGCATGAAAAGGCCGGTGCCGTAGGTATTCTTGACGAGGCCCGGCTCGACGCAGCCCTGCCCGAAGGTCGCGGCCTGCTGGTCGCCGGCGACGCCTGTGATCGGAATCGGCGCGCCGAACAACGCGGCGTCGGTATGGGCGATCGCTCCGCTCGATGCCACGACTTCGGGAAGCACGGCGCGCGGGATATCGAAGAGCGCCAGCAGCCCGTCGTCCCATGCGCCTGCGCGGATGTCGAAGAGCGCGGTGCGCGCGGCATTCGATACATCGGTTACGTGGCGGCGGCCTGCGCTCAGTTGCCAGAGGAGCCAGCTATCGACGGTGCCGAACGCCAATTCGCCGCGGCACGCGCGCGCGCGCAGGCCGGGCGCGCTGTCGAGCAGCCACGCGAGCTTGGTCGCGGAAAAGTATGGATCGATGCGCAAGCCCGTCTTTTCTTCGATGAGCGATTCCGCGCCGGATTCGATCAGACGGGCGCAATGCGCGGCGGTGCGGCGGTCCTGCCAGACGATCGCGGGTCCGACGGGCGCGCCCGTTTGCCGGTCCCAGAGCAGCGTGGTTTCGCGCTGATTGGCGATGCCGATGGCGGCGATATCCGAAGCCCGCGCGCCGGCCTTCTGCATCGCTTCGTGCGCGACGGCGAGTTGCGACTGCCAGATGTCGGCGGGATCGTGCTCGACCCGCCCCGGCTGCGGATAATGCTGCGCGAACTCCCGCTGCGCGCTCGCTATCACGCTGCCCGAATGGGCGAACAGCATCGCGCGGGAACTGGTCGTGCCCTGGTCGAGGGCAAGGATAAAACGTCGCTGGCTCATGCGGCCACTCCAGACAGCCGGTTCGGAGAATGTTCGAATACGAATCTGAATATTCGTTTTCAACCATCGTAGCATCGCGTGGCGTCGACGGAAAGATGGCGGACGCACTGTTCGAGCGCATGTGAACCGGCAATTTCAGAGCCGGCGTTGGTCGGCGGCGGCTTTCGTCGTACACTGCGCGCATCCGATAATTTTCATTTTTTTGCGATTCCGAGCAGCTTTCGATGACATCCGACCAAGCACTGAACGGCAGGCAGCGCGCGCTGCTGGATCGCGTCGCCCGAGACGGCTTCGCGACCATCGAAGACCTCGCGGCGCAATTCGACGTCACACCGCAGACGATCCGGCGCGACGTCAACTGGCTGTCCGATCGGAACCTGCTGCGCCGATATCACGGCGGCGCGAGCGCGCTGACGAGCTCCGAGAACGCCGCGTACACGGCGCGTCAGCAGATGTTTCTCGACGAGAAGCGTCGCATCGCGAGGCGGGTCGCGGCGGAGATTCCGAATCACGCGACGCTCTTCATCAATCTCGGCACGACGACCGAGGAAGTGGCGCGCGCGCTGCGCCAGCATACGGGCCTGCGCGTCATCACGAATAACCTGAACGTGGCGAACATTCTCGCGGACGAGTCCGACGCGGACCTGATGGTCGCGGGCGGCAAAGTGCGCGCGCGCGACAAGGGCGTCGTGGGCGAGCAGGCCGTCGACTTCATCCGGATGTTCAAGGTGGACTTCGGGATCATCGGCATTTCGAGCATCGAGGAAGACGGCACGCTCCGGGACTTCGACATCGCGGAAGTGCGCGTGGCGCAGGCGATCATCGAGCAGTCGCGCACGGTGTTTCTCGTTGCGGATCATTCGAAGTTCGGCCGCGCCGCGCTCGTGAAACTCGGGCATCTCAGCCAGATCGACGCGCTCTTCACCGACGCCCCGCCGCCCGAATGGATCGCGGAAAGTCTCGCCGATGTCGCCGTGCATGTCGCGGATTAAGGCGACGCGATCGGCGAACCGTCCTTGTCGTCCGCAGCGTCGCGGACACTACAATCGGGTACTTTGACAGCATCCGCTTACAAGCACGGGGACGCGAACATGGCGCAAGCGCCGCACATCGGCCGGAAGGAAGACCGCAGCACGCACAACGAACGCCGCTGGCTCACGACCGGCGGTCCGATTCTCTTTTTGCTGCTCTGGTCCGCCGGCTTTCCGATTGCGAAAACCGGCCTGCATTACGCGTCGCCGCTGACGTTTCTCGCAATACGTTTCGCATTGAGCGTCGGCGTGCTGCTCGCGGTATGCGCCGTGAAGCGTCCGCAATGGCCGCGCAACGCGCGCGCGTGGCTGCATCTCGGCGTCGTCGGCTTTCTCGTGCAGGTGATGTACTTCGGACTGAGTTATCTGTCGATGACCGCGGGCATCGCGACGTCCGTGCTCGCGCTGATCGTGTCGTTGCAGCCGATTCTCGTCGGCGTGCTCGCGCCGAAGTTCGTCGGCGAACGCATCGGCGTGCGCAGATGGATCGGCTTGCTGCTCGGGCTCGCGGGCGCGGCCGGCGTGATCGTCGCGCGCGGGCCGCTGCATGCGGAATCGCTCGGTCCGGTGCTGATGGCGATCGGCGCGCTCGTCGGCATCACGGCCGCGATGCTCTATGAAAAGCGCCTGGGGACCGCGCAAGATCCGGTGACATCGAATCTCGTGCAATACAGCGTCGGCTTCGTGTTTTGCGCGCCGATGGCCTTGCTCTTCGAGCACACGCAAGTGCAATGGACGCCGGCATTCATCGCGACGCTCGCGTATCTCGTCGTCGGCAATTCGCTGATCGCGATCACGCTGCTGCTCGCGATGACGCGTGCGGGCAAGGTCTCGCAAGTCGCGTCGCTGTTCTTCTTCGTGCCGCCGGCAGCCGCCGTGCTGTCGTACTTCTTTCTCGACGAAGTGCTGCCGGGGACCGCATGGTATGCGATGGGCGTCGCCGTGCTCGGCGTCGCCATCGCCACATGGAAGCCGCGCAGATAGCGGCTAGTGCGAATGCTTCGGCACTTCCGCGCCACGGCATCCGACGAGAAAGTCGAAGTCGCAACCTTCATCGGCCTGAAGAACGTGCTCGACGTACAGCTTGCGATAACCCGTTTTATCCTCGGGAATCTCGCTCTTCGCCGCGTTCCACGCATCGAGGCGCGCGCGGATTTCATCGTCGCCGATGTCGATGCGTAGCACGCCGTTGTCGCAATCGAGCTCGATCCAGTCGCCATCGCGCACGATCGCAAGCGGCCCGCCCGCGCGTGCCTCGGGCGCGACGTGCAGCACGACGGTGCCATACGCGGTGCCGCTCATGCGCGCATCCGACACGCGCACCATGTCCGTCACGCCTTGCGCGAGCAGCTTCGGCGGCAAGCCCATGTTGCCGACTTCCGCCATGCCCGGATAACCCTTCGGCCCGCAATTCTTCATGACGAGCACGGAGTCCGCCGTGACATCGAGATCGGGATCGGCGATACGGTGCTTGTAGTCGTCGAAGTTCTCGAACACGACCGCGCGCCCGCGATGCTTCAGCAACGCAGCCGTCGCCGCCGACGGCTTCAGCACCGCGCCATTCGGCGCGAGATTGCCGCGCAGCACGCACAATCCGCCATCGGCGACGAGCGGCTTGTCGAGCGGGCGAATCACTTCGTCGTTGTAGAGCGGCGCTTCCTTCACGTTCTCCCACAGCGTGTGGCCGTTCGCGGTGAGTGCATCCGGATGCGGAATCAGGTTCGCTTCGCCGAGACGCCGCAAGACGGCGGGCAAGCCCCCGGCGTAGTAGAACTCTTCCATCAGGAAGCGACCCGAAGGCTGCAAATCGACGAGCGTGGGCGTGCCGCGACCGATGCGCGTCCAGTCGTCGAGTTCGAGCTTCACGCCGATGCGCCCCGCGATCGCCTTCAAATGAATCGCCGCATTCGTCGATCCGCCGATCGCCGCGTTCGCACGAATCGCGTTTTCGAAGGCCTCGCGCGTGAGCAGCTTGGACAGACGCAAATCCTCGAGCGCCATTTCGACGATACGCATGCCCGACAGATGCGCGAGCACATAGCGACGCGAATCGACCGCCGGAATCGCGGCGTTGTGCGGCAGCGTGACGCCGAGCGCTTCGGCCATGCACGCCATCGTCGATGCAGTGCCCATCGTGTTGCAGGTGCCCGTCGAGCGCGACATGCCCGCTTCCGCCGACATGAACTCGTGAATCGAAATCTTGCCCGCCTTCACCTGCTCGCTGAGTTGCCATACGACCGTGCCCGAGCCGATGTCGCGTCCTTCGTGCTTGCCGTTCAACATCGGTCCGCCCGAGACGACGATCGCGGGCACGTCGCAGCTCGCCGCGCCCATCAGCAACGCGGGCGTCGTCTTGTCACAGCCGACGAGCAGCACGACCGCATCGACGGGATTGCCGCGTATCGCTTCCTCGACGTCCATGCTCGCGAGATTGCGCGTGAACATCGCGGTGGGACGCAAATTCGATTCGCCGTTGGAGAACACCGGAAACTCGACGGGGAACCCGCCCGCTTCGAACACGCCGCGCTTCACGTGCTCGGCGAGCTTGCGGAAGTGCGAATTGCACGGCGTTAGTTCGGACCACGTATTACATATGCCGATGATCGGCTTGCCCGCGAACTCGTGGTCCGGTATGCCCTGGTTTTTCATCCAGCTCCGGTACATGAACCCGTTCTTGTCGGCGGTGCCGAACCACGCGGCCGAACGGAGCTTGGCTTTTGGGGCGCTCATGGCTTTGATCACTTGATGGGAAAGACCTATAAATAGCATGACTATATCGATGGGGCGTACCGGGAAAACGCTAATCGCCACGTCAAAACACTCTGCATATAGTTTGTCTATTGAAGTCAGCGCGCGGGCTTCGTCGTCCCAATTACTAGTTCAAAACGCCGCGCTCTCGAATCGCCCTCTCGCACTGTTCGCATGGTCATCCGCAACGCTTCGTTCTTTCATCCATGAAAGCCGCGTGTGTATGACGTGCCGTGAAACCCAGTATCTGACAGCGATCGACGATGAGTCGACCCATCGACCAACGAAGAAGAGACCGGAGGAACACATGGCGCAGAATCGGGATGACGACGCAAACGACAGCAAGCTCATCAGCGCGGGCCGGCGCGGCATCATGCAGGGCGCGGGACTCGGCGCGGCGCTGTCGCTCCTGGGCGGCGTGACCGGTGGCGGCGGTTTGATCTCGTCCGCGCAGGCGGCCGAAGCGGCGTTTCCGCAGCACAAGAAATGGAAGATCGTGTTCGTCAATCATGTGACGACGAACCCGTTCTTCGTGCCGACGCAATACGGCATTCAGGATGCGTGCTCCATGTTCGGCATGGACTATCAGTGGACCGGCTCGGCCACGTCCGACGCGGGCGAAATGGTGCGCGCGGTGAATTCTGCGATCGCTGCGAAAGCCGATGCGATCGCCGTGCCGATCGTCGATCCGAACGCATTCGACAAGCCCATTCAGGCCGCGCTCGACGCCGGCATTGCCGTATTCGCTTACAACGCCGATGCGCCGCGCGGCAAGACGAATCCGCGGCTCGCATACATCGGACAGGATCTGTATCTGTCGGGTTATCAGATGGGCGAGCGAATCGCCAGCATGATCGACAGCGGCATGGTCGCGCTTTTCATCGCGACGCCGGGACAGTTGAACATTCAGCCGCGTCTCGACGGCGCGAGCGATGCGATCAAGAAATCCGGCAAGAAGATCGACATTCAGACCGTTGCGACGGGCGCGACCGTCAACGAAGAACTGTCGAAGATCAAGTCGTTCTATCTCGGGCATCAGGACCTGAAAGGCATGTTCGCAGTCGATGCCGGCAGCACGCAAGGCGTCGCGCAAGTGATGAAGGAATCGAACCTGCCTTCGAAGGGCGTGCATGGCGGCGGCTTCGATCTGTTGCCGCAGACGATCCAGCTCATCCACGAAGGCTTCCTCGATTTCACCATCGACCAGCAGCCGTATGTGCAGGGCTTCTACACGGTGATGGAAGCGTTCGTGTTCCTCGCGTCGGGCGGGCTCGTCGGGCCGGCGAACATCAATACCGGTCTCAAGTTCGTGACGAAGGATACGGTCGAGCCGTATCTCAACACGTCGACGCGTTATGAAGGCAAGACCACCAAGCCGCAAATCGTGCCGATGAAAGGGGCCATCAAGTCCTGATGAACACAGTGAACGAACCCCGTAAAGCAACGACGCCCGCGCGGATCGCCAGTCCGCGCGGTGCGTGGGCGTCGCATTGGGCGCCGGAGTTGCGCATCCTCCTCGTGGCCGTGCTGCTCGCGGCTTACTTCCAGTTCATCAACCACGACTTCCTGTTCAGCAACGCGAGCCTCGTCAACCTTTCGCAGTATGTCGCGCCGGTCGCGATCATCGCGTTCGGCGAGATCATGCTGATGATCGGCGGCGACATCGATCTGTCGGCGGGCATGGTCTTCGCATTCGCGCCGTTCATGATGGTGTTCGCGAACGAAGCGGGCGCGCCGATGTGGCTCGCGGTGATCGCGGGGCTCATCGCCGCGGCGATCATCGGCTTCGTGAACGGCGCGGTGACGGTCTTTCTGCGCCTGCCTTCGTTCGTGACGACGCTCGGCACGCTCTTTCTCATCAACGGCATCACGCTGACCGTCTCGCGCGGCACGCCCGCCGCGACGCCGGGCTCGCCGGAATTCGCCGCCGTGATGGGCGCGTGGGGCTATAGCGAGATCATCTGGACCGTTGCGATCGCGTTCGTCATGCATGTGCTGTTGCGGCATACGCGCTGGGGTCTGCACACGCAGGCGGCGGGCGCGAATCCGCTCGGCGCGAGCGAAGCGGGCATTCATGTGAACCGGCTGCGGCTCGGCAATTTCGTGCTCGCGGCGGTGCTCGCCGGATTCACGGGCATTCTCGAAAGCTTTCGCATCACGTCGATCGATCCGCAAGCGGGCGGCAATCAGATCATGTTCCTCGCCGTGGCCGCTGCCGTGATCGGCGGGACGCCCTTGACGGGCGGCTCGGGCACGATTGTCGGCGGACTGCTCGGCGCGGCGGTGCTCGGCATTCTGAGCGATGGCTTCACGCTCATCGGCATCAACGCGTTCACGTTCAACATCATTCTCGGCGCCGCGATTCTCGCCGCGATGATCTTCAATATCCACATCGGCCGCATTCGCCGCAAGGGAGCACGGTGATGGCAGACCCGCAAGCAGTAGCCGCCACCGATCTCGCGCTGCGCGGCGACAAGCTCGTCAAACGCTTCGGCGCGGTGACGGCGCTCGACGGCGTGTCGCTTACGCTCGGCCGTGGCGAGATTCTCGGCATTCTCGGCGACAACGGCGCGGGCAAGTCGACGCTCGTGAAGATTCTCACGGGCTTTCATCAGCAGACGAGCGGCACGCTGCATGTGCACGGCGAGGAAACGCTGCTGAAGTCCGTCGATCATGCGCGCGCGCTCGGCATCGAATGCGTGTATCAGGACCTTGCGCTCGCGAATTCGCTGTCGATTTATCACAACATGTTCCTCAATCGCGAGATCGTGCGGCGCGGTCCGTTCAGGCTCGTCGACCACAAGCAGATGCGCGAGCGCGCGGCGCAATGTCTCGAGGATATCGGCGTACATGTGCCTTCGGTCGATCTGCCGGTCGAGCGTCTGTCGGGCGGTCAGCGTCAGGCGATCGCGGTCGCGCGCGCGGTGCATTCGAACGCGAAAATCCTGTTGCTCGACGAGCCGCTCGCCGCGATGGGCGCGCGCGAGGCCGCGCTCATCATCGATCTCGTGATGCGTTTGAAGGAAAAGGGCGGCCTCTCGATCATCATGATCATGCACAACTATGCGCAGACGCTGGACATCGCGGATCGCATCATGTTGATGCAGCGCGGCCGCGTGACTTACGAGCAGCGCAGCGCGAACACATCGGTCGCGGAACTGATGGATATCGTGAGACGGGAATATCGGGCGATGCGCGCGACGACCGCTCAATAGCCGTTTCGAGCTGCGCGTCATGGATTACCGCAACCCCAAGCAACGCAAGAGCATGCACGGACGCATCGTGCAGGAGCTCGGCATGCAGATCGTCAGCGGGCGCATTGCGCCGGGCGAGCGTCTGCCCGCCGAGCCCACGCTCTGCGAAAGCTACGGCGTGAGCCGTCCCGTGCTGCGCGAAGCGACGCGCGTGCTCGTCGCGAAGGGGCTCGTCGTATCGAAGCCGCGCGTGGGCAGCGTCGTGCGCGCGCGCGACGAATGGCACATGCTCGACCCCGACGTGCTCGTCTGGACCATCAGCCATCTTCCCGAAGGCGAGTTCTTCCGCTCGCTGATGACAGTCCGCCAGATCATCGAACCGGCCGCTGCCGCGCTCGCGGCCATCTCCGCGACGGATGACGACATCGCGCGCATCGGCGCTGCGTATGAGCGCATGGAAGGTGCGCAGACCGCCGCCGATCTGCTCGTTCCGGACCTCGAGTTTCATCGCTCGATCATGGCGGCCACGCACAACGACATGCTCGCGTATATCGGCAACATGCTGTCGCTCGCGCTCAGCGAGTCGATCAAGCTCACGAGCCGCCACCCGAATACGCACGCGCTGTCACTACCGCGTCACAAGGCGATCTTCACCGCGATCGCGAACCGCGATGCGCTCGCGGCGCGTCAGGCGAGCGTCGTGCAGCTCGACAACGCACGCGCCGACGCCACGTCCATCCTCGGCGGCGCGGCGCTCGAACCGGACCGTCCCCTCTCCGGGTAAGTTTTCCCGATCTTTCGCGTCGTAACGTTTGCATCGGACGAAATTCGTTCAAGTCCCGTTCATCCCTGCCGTAAACCCTATTGAGACCGGCTTCGACGCGGTCTCCTCTTCGCCCCACGTGTCCGGCAGCGCCCTCTTCCGGACGGCTCACCGGGGTTAATCGACAAGCATTCCACCGTTCCTGCGTCCGACGCGGGACGAAGGTCCGTTACCGGTCCGTCCGCGTTCGTCCGGACGACTCGCGCAACGTACGCCTACTTCGTGGAGATGGATGTCAGCCACTTAGTAATCCGTATTGAAATGACGAACTTCGCTCCGGCCTTCCGCTTCATCCGATTCAAGTCTATCGCGCTCGTTGCAGCGGTGAGCGTGTTGGTCGCCGCATGCGGCGGCGGCGGTGGCGGCAGCAGCGACAACGCATCATCGAGTAGCGCCGCGCAGAGCGGCAGCGCGTCGGCTTCTTCCGCGAGCGTGACGGGATCGGATACATCGCCATCGGGCACGGGGACGACCAAGCTCACGACGAGCCCGCCCGCCACCGCGAGCGACACCTCCGACGACGCCGCGTCGAGCGGCACATCTTCGCCCACGGCCAGCGCGCCCGCTCCCGCGTCGAGCACGGATAGCACGAGCACCGATAACTCGAGCACCGGCAACACAGGCACCACGACGCCGACGCCGACGCCGTCCGCGCGACTCTTCTACGGCGTGAACGGTCACAACAATGAAGGCGGCGCCTACGATATCTCCAGCCCCGCGCTGCAGCTTTCGCAATTGCAGGATCTCGGCGCGAAGCTGTATCGCAACGAGGTCTATAGCCAGGGCACCGCGAACAAGCTCGCGGGCATCGCCGACATCATGGCGGCAGGCGGCGTCACCGTGTATCCGGTGATCCTGATGGACATCGCCACGTTCATCAACGAAACCGACGGCTACAACGCCGGTTTCGCGCTCGGCCAACAGACGGCGAGTTCGCGCCGCTATGCGTACTACGAGGTCACGAACGAGATGGAATCGGCGCTGCTGCTCGGCAATGTCGATGGCGTGTTTCCGTCGCAATACGATGCCGTCAAGTTCAGGATCCTGCGCGGCGTCATTCGCGGGATGATCGCGGGCATCAAGTCGGTCGATACGTCGGGGAAGATCATTCTGGGCGGCGGCACCTGGCTGCACTACGGCTTCGCGCAAATGCTCGCGGCCGGCACGGAGCCGGATGGCAGCACGGGGCATGAGGTCGTGAATTGGGACATCACCGCGTGGCACTGGTACTCGGACATGAACGACATCACCAACGCGTGCGGCGGCACGGGCTGTCACAACGTGCTCGCGGCGCTTCAGGCGCTCGGCAAGCCGATCTGGATCAACGAGGCCGGCGTGCGCCCGAACTTCGGCACCGATCAGCAGATCGCGGCATATCTCGTCGGCAACAAGATGTTGGCGCAGTTCGTCGCGCTCGCATCGACCTACGGCATCGAATCGGTTCAGACGTACCAACTCTATGACGATCCGGCGGGTCTTCCGGGCGGCGGCGCATACGGCTTGCTTGAGAACGACGGCCACACGCAGAAGGACGCCTATACCGCATACAAGAATTTCGTCGCGGCGCATCCTATGTGATGCTTTCGCCTTCGATCAGCACGCGGCCATTGTCGATGCGGATGGGTATGTGCCTGAGGCTCGCGCCAAGGCATGGACCATCGACGCACACGCCGTCTTCGAAGCGAAACATCGCGCTGTGATGCGCGCACATCAGCAGCGCGCCTTCATAGGTCCAGAACGCGTCGGGCTCGTAGTTGAGCGGTATCGAGAAATGCGGGCAAACGTTGCGATACGCCCACGCATCGCCGCCGCGTCGCAGAACGAGAACCGATGGCGCGGCTTCGAAGCCGCCGCCATCGGGAATGTCGTCGAGCGCGCAAAGAACGTTCACGCGGGCTCCTTCACGAGCAGCGTGAAATCGCGCGCCACCTCGTAACCGCCCTCCTTCGCCACATACTCGATGACGAGCGAGCGCTTCACGCCGAACACTGCATCGGAGTTCACATACGGATCGTCGGACGAGTAGAGCGCGGTTGTCAGCGGCTCGTAGCCGGGTGCGTCGATACGAAAATGGATGTGCGCGGGACGCATCGGATGACGTCCCGTAGCGACGAGCATCTGGCCGACGGGACCATCGGTCGGAATCGGATAGCTCGTCGGCTTGATCGAATGGAACGCGTACGCGCCGTCGGCATTCGTGCGGAAGCGCCCGCGCAGATTGCCTTCCGGCTGATCCGGGTCTTGCCCTTCGTACATGCCGTTCGGCGCGGTTTGCCAGACTTCGATCAGCGCATCGGCGACGGGCTTGCCGTTCACGTCGCCGACCGTGCCATGAAAGAACACCGGCTCGCCATCGCTTTGCGCGATGTTCGCGCCGAACGCCGATTCCTTCACGCCATCGCGATAGAACGGGCCGAGCAGACTGCTCTCGGTCGCGGCTTCATCGTGATGCTGATTGATGTCGTCGAGCACGATGGAAAGCCCCAGCGTATCCGACAGCAGAATGAACTCCTGCCGGATGCCGTCGCACTTCTTGCCCGTCGCCGTCAGGAACTCGATGCCGCGTCGCCATTCGTCGTGCGTGAGGTTCACTTCGCGCGCGAACGCATGCAGATGACGCACCAGCGCGACGACGATCTCCTTCGTGCGCGTATCGGCGCATTGGCCGAAGGCGTCGGCGACGGATTGCGTGAGGTGTTCGTTCATGGTCGTCGTCCTTCGTAGGCCGCTTCGATCAGCGCACGCAGCGGCGCGCGTTCGACCGGACGCGGATTCCAGTACGGGCTTTTCAACGCGATATCGACGGCGATGTCGATATCGCTCTCCTTCATGCCGATGTCCTTGAGCGCGGTCGGCGCGCCGTTCGTTCGTGCGAGTTCGAATGTGCCTTGCGCGGCATCGTCGGCGTTCAATGCGCGAGCGATGCGCTTCATCGCGCCGGGCGCGGCATCGCGGTTATAGGCGAGCGCGTGCGGCAGCACGATGGTATGCGTTTCCGCGTGCGGCAGATTGAACGTACCGCCGAGCGTATGACACAGCTTGTGATGCAACGACATGCCTACGCTTCCGAGCACCACGCCGCACAGCCACGCGCCGTAGAGACAATCGCTGCGCGCATTCATATCCTCAGGATTCCGGACGACCTTGCCGATGCCTTGCGCGAGCGCGCGAATGCCTTCTTCGGCCATCAGGCTCACGATGGGATTCGCGTCCTGCGCGTACAGTCCTTCGGCAGCGTGCGCGATCGCGTTGATGCCGCTCGTCACCGAAAGCGACGCGGGCAGCGAGACCGTGAGTTGCGGATCGTAGATCACGGTCTTCGGCAGCACGCGCATGTCGCGGCCGGTCCTCTTCGAGCCGGCTTCGGTGAGGCCGTAGATCGGCGTCATTTCCGAGCCTGCGTAAGTGGTCGGCACGGCGAGTATCGGCAATGACGATGTCAACGCGATCGCCTTGCCGAGACCGGTCGTTGAGCCGCCGCCGATGGCGATCGCGCAATCCGCGCCGATGCGCTCCGCATACTCCCGCGCCGCGCGCGCCGTTTCGACGGGAACGTGCATCACCGCTTCGGCGAACACGCCCGCCGCGCGATGTCCGATGCGTTCGGCGAGCGCTTCGGCCTGATCGCGTTGCGGAGGCGTCGAGAGAATGAGCGCGCGCCTTGCGCCCAGACGTTCGATCTCGCGTTCGACGTGTTCGATGCTTCCCGCACCGAACACGACGCGCGACGGCATGCCCTGATAAACGAACGATTGCATGATTTCGGGTGCGCTCAACGTGGATAGTAAGGCGGAATATTGGCGTCGACATTCACCCACACCGACTTTGCCTGAGTATATTCGCGCATCACTTCGAAGCCCATCTCGCGTCCGTATCCGCTCGCGCCGACGCCACCGAAAGGCGATCCCGGACTCACGCGCTTGTAGCAGTTGATCCACACCATGCCGCTCTTCAGTTGCCGCGCGAAGAGATGCGCGCGTTGCAGATCGCGCGTCCAGAGTCCCGCGCCCAGGCCGTATTCGGTGCCGTTGGCAATCGCCAGTCCTTCTTCATCCGATTTGAACGTGCTGACGGTGACGAACGGGCCGAAGACTTCCTCCTGCGCGACGCGATCGGTCGGCTTCGCCTGCACGATGGTCGGTTCGACATAGCAGCCTTTCGCGAGCCCCGCGGCGTCCGGCGACTTGCCGCCCGCGAGCACGCGACCGCCCTGCTCCCGCGCGACATCGACATACGAAAGCACGCGATCGCGATGCATCTGCGATGTGAGCGGACCCATTTCCGTAGACGGATCGAGCGGATCGCCGATGCGGATCGAGCGCGCGAGCGACGTGAAGCGTTCGAGCAAGTCATCGGCGATGGATTCGTGCACGATCAGCCGCGACGCCGCAATGCACGCCTGCCCTTGATTATGAAAGATGCCGAACGCGGAACCTTGCACGACAGCATTGAGATTCGCGTCGCCGAACACGACGTTCGCCCCTTTGCCGCCGAGTTCGAGCTGCACTTTCTTCAGATTGCCGCTCGATGCCTGCACGATCTTGCGGCCCACCGCCGTCGATCCGGTGAACGCCACCTTGCCGATCTCGGGGTGCTCCGCGATGTATTGACCCGCGACGTGACCGAGACCCGGCAGCACGTTCACGACGCCCGCCGGAAAGCCGACCTCGGCCATCAAATGCGCGATCGCGAGGCTCGACAAGGGCGTGAGTTCGGCGGGCTTCATCACGACGCAATTGCCCGCCGCGAGCGCGGGCGCCATCTTCCAGCTCGTGAACATCAGCGGAAAATTCCACGGCACCACTTGTCCGACAATGCCGACCGGTTCGCGCGTCAGATAGTTGAGAAAGCCGGCTTCGACAGGAATCACCGAGCCTTCGAACTTGTCGGCCATGCCGCCGAAATAGCGGAACGTCGCGGCCGTGCGCGGCACGTCGAGATTGCGCGTATCGCGAATCGGATGGCCGGTGTCCATCGATTCGAGGCGCGCGAGTTCATCGGCGTTCGCTTCGATAGCGTCGGCGAGTTTCAGGAGCAGGCGTCCGCGATCCGCCGCCGCCATCGCGCTCCACGCCGGGAATGCCTTTTTTGCGGCTTGAACCGCGCGATCGACATCCTCGCGGCCGGCCATCGAGACTTGCGCGATCTCGCTGTTGTCGTGCGGATTCAGTGTCGCGAGCGTTTCGCCGGACAGGGCGGCCACGAAGCGGCCGTCGATGAAGAGTTGCGTTTGCATGTCTTGCTCGTGTCGAAGATTGAAGACGAAGCGTTCCCCGCGACGCCTTTTTCAAGGCATCGTTCTTGTCGAAGGGAAACCGTAGGCGGCTTAGAACGCGACCGGATACGGCGGCAGTTCGCCGCTTTCGTAGCGCCTCGGCAGATCGGGCGTCGCGTTCTCCCAGACGAGAAGCATCGAGCGTTTCTGCGAATAACCCTTGTGGCGGATGTCGGCGGGCATCGCGGCGATATCGCCGGCGTTCATCGTGATGCGCGCGCGCGGCTCGCCGGTGTCCTTGTCGGCCACATCCCAGATGATCTGATCCGACAGTTGCAGGAACCACTCGACGCGATCGTTGCCGTGAAAAACCGGCAGCACGAATTCCTCGGTCGTCGGGCAAAAGAGGCTTTGCTTGCACACGGACGTGACCGATGGATTCCACGTCACGTCCGAACGCGACAGATACTTGAAGAGGCTGAACGCGTGCAATTGCCCTTCGAATTCAGGCTCCGCGTGAATCTCCGGCTCGTCTTGCGATACATCCGCGAACTGGCGATTCACCGGGAAGTCGTCGCGCAACGGCGAATCGCCTTCGAGGCCCGGCATGCGCTTCGTCGCGATGCGCGTGCGGTCGATCGCCGCGATGTTGTCGCCGTGCTTGGCGCCGAATGCCGAGCCGGTTTCCTCGGGTGCCGCGAACGGATCGAAGCCTTCGTTCACCCAGTCCTTCAGGATTGCCTTGAACGTCGCCATGATGATCGGCGTTTCGAATTGCTGCGTGTAATCGACGCCCGCTTCGCGGAAGCTCGCGTTGTACGCGCCGGCATACATGTCGACCTTGCCGTAGTGATTGCGCGTGCCGATCACTTCATCGAAATTGACCCAGCCGTAGAAGAAACCCCACGCGACGTCGCGCATCATCGCGCGCAGGAAGTCGTCGGCGTGCATCTGATGCGAGCGCGTCTGTCCTTCTGCCGGCCACTTCACGGTGACGAAATACGCGTCGCGGCTGAACTCGAACTCGCCGAGCTTGAACGTGCGATAGCCGGTGGACGCATCGGGGTCGGTGGCGACGACGCTTTGCAGAAAAATGGCTTGATCCATGATGTTTTTGCTCCGAAAGATGAAAGTTCGCGGCGGCGTTACTGGATGCAGATGTCGGCCCATTTCTCGACCGATTCCGCGCCGGCAATCGTCTGCACGAGCAGCACGCCGGTCTTTCTCGCTTCGAAGCGATACGCCACGCCCGCAGGCAGCAGCGCCTGATGTCCGCGACGCAAGCGCACGAAGCCCATCTTCTGGCCTGAGGGTTCGCCTTCGAGTTTCACCGAGCCTTCGATATCGGCGCTTACGAGCGCGCCATCTGAAGGCTTGATGAAGTGCACGTCGATCTCGCCATCGAGCGCGACGACGAATTCATCGTGCGATGCCGTGAACCACGCCGACACGCCTTCCGCGCGCAGCGTTTCGATCACGTACTTGAGGTTCTTGCCGACGACCACTTTTTCGTACGGCGCGGATTGGCTCGCCACGTCGAACACGTTGGACATCACGTAATGCGATGCCTGTCCCTTGATGATTTCGATATTGCCTTTGCGATAGTTATCGAGGCTGCCGAGTCGGGTCTGTTGCATGTCTGTCTCCATGTCCGCGGTCACGTTCGCGGTGTCGCGCTGGAATCAAGATTAGGGCGGCGAGGGCTGCGAGGCAATGAATCGAGGTTCGCGTTTGCCGAACGATGCGTGCTCGATCGCAGCCCTAGGGAAAGTACTTACTTTTGCGCGTTTTTATCCGCGAGCCACGGATAGCGCTGCGTGTCCGCGCTTTCGTAATCCGGGTCGAGATAGATGAAGCAGCGCTGGATCTTGAAGTCGCGGATCTCGAAGACATCGATCCAGCGGCCCGCGTGCGTGACGCCCGCGCGCCAGTCGACGCCGCTTTGCGTCGTGCCGTAACTCGTGCCTTCGATGACCACCGTATCGCCCTGCTGGATCACGTTCAGATACGCGAGATCGTGCTTGAACTTCGCGACGATCGAGCCGAGGTCCGCGAAGAGTTGTTCAAAGGCCGCGCGGCCTGTCGCGATGCCCCATTTGGGGAAATAGACTTCGGCGTGATCGTCGAAGAGATCGAAGAATCCTGCGCCGCGATCGAGCCTGCGCAGATATTCGAGCGCGATGGTCTTGCGCTGTTCGTCGCTCATGGTGATGGGGTTCATGCTTTAGTCTCCTGATGTCGGATTCAATGCAGCGTGCGCAGATACGCGATGATTTTTTGCCGCCGTGCTTCGTCGCCTTCGAAATAGGTCATCGCGTTGCCGGGCGCGACGGCTTGCGTGTCGGTGAGCCACGCGTCGAGCAGCTTGTCGTCCCAGACCTTGCCCGACGCGGCCGCCTTCATGCCCGCCGAATACTTGAATCCGGGCTCCGATGCCATCGGCTTGCCGACGATGCCGAAGAGATTCGGCCCTTGTCCGTTGGGTTCACCCTTGCCGAAGGTGTGGCACACGGCGCAGTTGTTCGTCGTGAGTTTCTTGCCGATCGCGACGCTGTCCTGCTGCGCATGTGCCGCAGAACTGGCGAGCGCGAATATCGCAATTAAGTTAGCGATCCGAATCATGATTGACCTCCATTGGCTGATTGCGCCGCGCGATACGCGAACGCGATGATCGGTCCGAGCGTGCCGCCGCCCGCCCAGTAAGCACGCGCGGACGCCGACGCCACGCAATTGCCCACGCCGTACAAACCCTTGATCGGCTCGCCGCGCGTATCGAGCACTTGCCCATGCGAATTGGTCTTCGGACCGCCTTTGGTATCGAGATTGCCTGCGACGATGAGCGCCGCGTAATACGGTCCTTTGGCCGAGAGCGGATACATCGTCTCGTTCTTCTGATCGGCTTTCTTCGATACGGGTCCGTTGAAAAGCTTCTCGACGACGCGCTCGCCGCGATGGAAGTCCTGATCCACGCCCGTCTTCGCGAAGCCGTTGAAACGCTTGATCGTCGCGTCGAGACTGCGCACGAAGTCGTCGCTCAACGTGGCGCTACCGAGCGCGCTCTGGTACTTCGCCATGCGTTCGCGAATCGCGCCCACCAGTTCCGCAAGCGTGTTGCCGCGCAGTACGTGCCGGTCGTTCGATCCCTTGGGAACGATGAGGCTGCCGTAGTCATCGCTTGCGCAATGCTCCTGCGCCTGCTGATCCCAGATGGAAACGAGCGCGAGATTCGGATACTCGCCCTTCGCGCCGTCCCATTCGGAGAACGCCGCACAGACCTCGTTGTATGCGAGCTTCTCGTTCACGACGCGCTTGCCGTACTTGTTCACGTAGAGCATCGAATCGCCCGTGGGCGTGAAGATGCCGGACAGCGAGCCATCCTTCGCGATGGCCTTGTCGAGCGAGATCGGCGCCATCCACGAGTAGTTCATGTTGCGCAACTGCACGTCGAGCGCGCTGGAAAT
Organism: Caballeronia sp. ATUFL_F1_KS4A; assembly: GCF_023630905.1. Lineage (NCBI taxonomy): Bacteria > Pseudomonadati > Pseudomonadota > Betaproteobacteria > Burkholderiales > Burkholderiaceae > Caballeronia > Caballeronia sp. ATUFL_F1_KS4A. Next base: position 81,663 of record NZ_JALQEB010000042.1, read on the forward strand.
CCGCACGAAATCGCCTTCGTTGGTTGGCGCTGCACAACCGCCATACACCGCGCCGTGCAGGAAGTTCTTGCGCAACTCGGGATCGTGCGTGAAGCCGCCGGTCGCGAAGATCACCGCCTTCTTTGCGCGCACGCGAAAGAGCGTGCCCTCTTCCGTCAGCGATTCGACGCCGATCACCGCGCCCGTTTCATCGACGAGCACTTTCTGCACGCGATAACCCGTCTTGATGTCGATGCCGTCTCGGCGTGCTGCCGCGCTCATCGTGCGGATCGCGACGCGGCCGCCGTCCGACATGCTCGGCAAGCCGTCTTTAGGAAACAGCACGCGGCCGCGCGGCGCCTTGTCTTCGGGCAACTCGGCCCAGTAATCCGGCACCGCGCCTTCATGCCGATACGGCAGCGCGCCCTTGCTCGCGAGCAACTCCGCCGCCGGCGATCCGCTGTCGTAGATCGCCTCGCACATCTCGTACTCCCAGTCGGACAGACCGAGCTTCGGCAATGACGGATCGTATTGCTCGGGCCGCGACAGACGCGCGACATAGCGCATGTAATCAGGCTTCGGATCGGCGATGCCCGCGCGGCGCATCGGCTCGTTGTTCGGCACCCAGTACCAGAACGCGGCCTTCGCGGCCGTGCCGCCTACGCTGCCTGCCTTCTCGAGAATCACGACGCGGTTTCCCAGCCAGCGCGAGAACAGCGCGCACGGCAATCCGCCGCCACCGCCGCCGCACACGACCACGTCATACTCCGCGTCGAACTTGACATCGCTCGCCGCGCGCGCCGTGAGCGACACCGCGCCGAACGCCGCCGCCGCCGTTCCTGCGCCAGCGGCCTTGATGAAGCTGCGCCGCGATGCGGCAGAAAGCTTGTTCGTCTCACTCATGTTTGTCTCCATCGTTTGAATGTGCTCACCAGTAGTGCCACGCCTGCACGAGAATTCCGTTGGTGAGCGTGGTGTTGCGGCCCGAAACCGAGTGTTGGTATTGGATCGAAAGCTGGTCGTACATCTTCTGGTGCAGGAACGGCAGGCTATTCGGCTTGAACTGGAACAACACGCCGAGTCCCACGGTCGTTTCGCGGCTCGCGCTGTTGGAAAGCGGCATCCCCGCCGTCTGATTGAAGGTGCCCCCGCTCGTCTGATAGTCGAGGCCGACGAAAGGAATCGCGAAGGGGTTGTCGGGCGGCGAGATGCTGTAGCCGACACGCAAATTCAGATGGAACGTGTTGCCCGGGCTCAGATCGTCCTGACCCGAGCGCAGCGTGCGTCCGCGCAGAATGCCGCCGAGCAGGAGGTCTACGTTCAGGTGTCCGTACCAGTCGTCATAGAAGACTGACGGCCAGAACGACCACGTATTCGTCGATACCGCGTTCTGCCCGACGGGCACTTGTACATAGGTCTGAAAGCCGAGCGTCGTCGCGGGCGCGGGGTTGTACCAGACGAGCCCGCCGACGAGCGGATCGCCAATGCCGCTTGCCGAGAATTGCGAGCCCTGCGTGCGGATCGCGGGCACCGTGATGCTCGCGTTGAAGCCGACATGCGGCAGCGACGGCACTTTCCAGTAGTGGATCAACGTCGATAGCCCGACGAAGGTGTTCGTGCCCGGACCCGCGACCTGATTGCCGTGTGAATCGAATGCGCGGCTGTCGTGATTCCATTCGAGGTTCTGGCCGAAGGAATCATAAGTGCCTTCGAAGTCGCTGCTGAACTGCCACGTTTGCGGACGGTCCGTCGCGAAGGGAATGCCCGACGCGTGGGCCATCGTGCAGGTTGCGCCAAGCATGGCGAGCGCCCATGCGTGACGTCGTCGTATCTTTGATTTCGGGTGCCGCATTTGCATCGTCGTCTCCGGTCGTTCGTGTCGTATGAGCGAACGTTACGAAGGCGCGGCGTATCGGTCTTTCAGGTTTCGGAAATTACAGATTCCGGCGGATGCGGGTTTACACCACGCACAAAGCACGCACGCGGCGTTCGCAAACGGCGACCCATCGCGCGTGCAAGAGCTTTGCGCTCGCATCTATACTCGCGTGGACAGCGGCATCGAAAGCCGCGAGAAAAGGAGACGTAACGATGAGCGCCATTGCAGCGCCCGCTCGCATCGACCGCTTCAGCAAGCTCGCGGGCGTTCCGGGACTCGAATACTGCATCTCGGGCCCGCGACCTTATTCGCTGGAATTGAGCAATTCGTCAGACATGATCTGCCTGCTGCTCGGCACGATCGTCTCCGATACGCGTTACGACGACGGCCCCGCCGCGCCCTTCACGTTTCGCGCGGAAACGGCCGCGTATCATCCGCGCGGCGGCAGCATGCGTATCGACGCGCACGATGTGCGGCATGGCTTCATCGCGTTTCGATATGCCGATGCGTTCGTGGACCGCATCGCCGATCGCAACGCGGAACCGTTGCGTCGCGCGGGCAGCCGCAGCAATCTCGACGCCGATCCGATCCGTCATCTCGTGCGCTATGCGCGTCAGAAAGCGCATGACGGATCGGGCAAGATCGATCCGTGGGAACTGCAGTGCGTCGCTACGCTCGCGTGGATCGAAACGACGCGTCATCTCGAACGCGCCGCGCGCGAACGTAAATCGGCGCTGACGGACGCTACATTCGCAACGCTCGCAGCTTATGTCGCCGACAACATCGATCAGAACCTGTCCTGCGCGGATATCGCCGCCGAGCTCGATCTGCCCGTGCGCGCGGTCTTCGATGGCGTGAAGGCGCGTACCGGTTATTCGCTCTATCGCTATGTGCTGGAGAAGCGCATCGGCGCCGCTGCGCGCATGTTGCGCGCGGACGATGCGCCGCTTGTCGATATCGCCGCCGCGTGCGGATTTTCGTCGCAGCAACACATGACGGCGCTCTTTTCGAAACGGCTCGGAACTACGCCATTGCGCTATAGAAAAGCCGCGGGATAAGCCAGGAGGAAGCATGGACCTCTTCATGTCGATGGAGGCCTTCGTTCGCGCAGCCGAAGCGCAGAGTTTCGCGAGCGCGGCGCGGCAGCTCGGCGTGGCGAAATCGGTTGTCACGTCGCGTGTGAAGCAACTCGAGGAGCACTTCGGCGTCGCGCTGTTTCATCGCTCGACGCGTGCCGTGCGGCTTTCGGAAGTCGGCGAATCCTACTATCAGGATTGCCTGCTGCTCGTGTCGAAAGTGAACGAGCTGTCGGGACGCGCGATTCCCGAAACGCAATCGCTCTGTGGCACGCTCAACGTTCATGTCTTGCCCGGCTTCGCGCTCGGACACTTTTCGCAGGCGCTGATCGCGTTTCGCGAGGCGCATCCGCGCATCGAGTTCGTCGTGACGGTGAACGATCGCGTGATCGATCCCGTGCAGGAAGGCTTCGATCTCGCTCTGCAGATTTATCCGCCCGCGTCGAACCTGCTCGTCGAGCGCAAGCTCTTTCCGGTGCGCGGCGTATTGTGCGCGACGCCCGCGTATCTCAAGGAAGAGCCTGCGATCGAGACGCCGCTCGATTTGCTGCGTCACGATTTCGCGCGTTACGCGCACTATCCGTGGGGCGACAACTGGCCGCTCATGAAGGGCAACGAGTGCTATGAGATCGCGCTCAACGCGGTGCTTAAAACCAATAGCGTGCATCTGCTGCTCGAGTTCGCGCGCGCGGGCGCGGGCGTCGTCTATCTGCCGACGATGGTCGCCGCGAGCGATCTGCTCGAACGCCGTCTCGTGCGCGTGCTGCCCGATTACGCTGCGCCGCCGTTGTGGCTGTCCGCGGTGTATCCGACTTCGCATCGTTCGACGACCAAGGTGAAAGCGTTCGTCGACTTCCTGCGCGAGCGCTATCTGAGCGAGCCGCAATGGGACAAGGCACTCGGCATTTCGCCGCCCGATGACGAAGAGCGCAACGTCGACGAAGAACTCGGCGACGTGTGATCGCAACTAGAGCACGTAGAGCCACGCGAGCAAGGTGACGATCGAAAAGAGCGTGGTCATCGAGATGACCGCGCCGACCACGCCCTTCTCGACGTCGTATTCCGAAGCAAGCACGTATGCGCTTTTCGCGGTCGGCACGGCGGCGCACACGACCGCGGCAATGGTCGCGTCGTGACCAAGTCTTGTCGCGAGGCACAGCGCGTACACGACGAGCGGCACGATCGCGAGCTTGAGCGCGGTCAACAGCGCGTAGAGATTGACGCGTCCGCGCAACTCGTCGAGCGTGAGATCGAGACCGATCGCGAAGAGCGCGCATGGCGTCAGTGCTTCGCCGAGTATCGTGAGAAACGATGCGACAGGAACCGGCAGCGTCAGTCCGACGACGGACCACAGCAGTCCGCAAATCGTCGCGAGAATGACGGGATTGGTCGCGATCTGCCGAACGAGCGCGGTGACATCGATCTTGCGCGATGCATCCATCCGGCCGATCTCGACCAGCACGACAAGCACAGGAAACATGATCGCGCCGACGAACACCGTCGCGACCGCCGCCGCGAGCACGCCGGGCTTGCCGTAGAGCGTCTTCAGGATCGGCAGCGCGGCGAAGCCGGTGTTGGTCATCGCGACGGCAGCGGCGAGCATCGCAGCGGATGCGAGACTCGCGCCGCGCACGATGCGCGCGACGAGCAACACGGCGGCGAAGCAGATCATCGAGCCGCCGCCGAACGCCGCGAGAAAGCGCCATTCGAGCAGCGAGCGAAGCGACTCGTCGGCGATGGTCAGAAGGACCAGCGCGGGCATCGCGACGTAATAAGCGAAGCGCATCAGGGAAGGCGCGAGCGCATGCGGCATGTAGCCCGACACGCGCGCCACCCATCCGGTGAGAATGATGGCAAAGATCGGAAGGATCATGCCGGCAAGATGCATGGCGGACTCCGATATCGATGCAGCGCCCGGCGCGAGCGCTCGCTTCTGAAATGGGCATCATTATCGGAGAAAAACGACGCGCGACGTGCGATCTTGCGCAGCCGCGCGACGCTCGTCCGCTAGCGTGCTGCCAGCAACGCTCTCGCTTCCTCGCTCGACAGCACACCTCGCTCCTCGCGATTCGCGGCGCTCGCCGCGTAGACATCCTTGCGTGCGTGCGTGATGCCGAGCGGCGCGAAGCCGTTGGCCGGATTGAACGCGAGCCGTTCGATACGCGCTTCGTCGTCGACGGATGGCGGTGCATCGATTTCGAGTTCGCCGATGGTCACTACATCCGACTTCCACGCGATGGATGCATCGTTGACGGGCGTCGTTTCTTCATCGACGAAGAATTGCACGCCGAGTCGCCACTTGACCGGACCTTGCTCCAGACGATTGCAGATATCGGCGCGCAGATAGTTGTCGCCATGACGCTCGGCGTTCGTCCCCGAGGACGTCGACGGATGCGGATGCAGCGAATACTTGATCGCCGCCTGCCCCAGTTGCACGACCGATCCCCAGTAATGCTCCGTCGCCAGGCTGTCGACGTGATGCACTCTGGTTTCCTTGAAAAGGATCGCCAGAATGCGCGCGCCCTCGACGGGCCCGAGTCTTGCCATCATCATCTCGCGCAAGCCCTGCGCGATCCCGCTCACCGTGCCTTCCGCAAGCAACGCGACGATGATATCGGCGACCGCCATGAACTGAGCGGCGTCGCGCGCATGTGAGCGACCGCCTTCGTTGGTCATCAGCAGATCAGTTTCCGCGCCCTCTTCCGTGAAGAACTTGAGCGCGATGCCGCGAACGTCCGGCGACGTGTCCGGCTGCGGACACGGCTGTCCGTTGGAGATGCGGCATGCGGCGCGATACGTCGCCGGGTGCTTCGCGAAGGGGCCGAATCGCGCGGCATCCGGAATATCATCAGCTATCCGAAGCACTCCGAAAGCGCCGAGCAATGACTTCTGATGTTGCGCTCGATCGACCTGTCCGTTCAGCCCCGTGTGTTTGCTCGCGGCCAGCTTCGTCTGCTGCGCGCCGATCGCCGTGACGAGCATCGCCAGCGTGGCGGCGTCATCGAGCTTGTCGGTCCAGCCGGCGCCGTCGCCGGCGGATTGAGGGGAGTTCACGATCAACCTCCGTTCGCGCCTGGAGTGATAGCGCGCTGTTTAAGTGTAGGTGCGTCAGCTGACTCGTCTGACTCACGCGCCGGCACCGCGCCTGCCGCAATGCTGCCGTCGGCGCGCGCCGCGAAGTAGCGATAGATCGCGTCGATGTGATTCTCGATCAGCGCGTTGCCGCGATAGGCCGGCATACCCAACGGCGGATTGCCGTCGAGAATCGCGGCGATGAAGCGCTCGCGGCTCTGCGTGCGCGCAAAGCCGACGATCGACGGCGCGGCGAGTCCTTCATGATCCTTGCCATGGCAGCGCGCGCAGTCGGCGACGCGCACGGCCCGCCATGCATCGATCAGCGAGTTGTCGGCTGCGGCCGCTGCGTGAGCATGGGCGACCAGCCAAACGCCGACGATGCCGGCAAGCGCTGCGCGAATCAATGATTGCGTCCTGAGATTCGGCCGACGTACTTCCATCCCTGATCGCGTATCCATACGTAAGTGAAGCCCGTTGGACCGTCGATGAACACGGTCATCGGCCGCTCGCCCGCCGACGCTTCCTTTTGCGGTTCCGTCGACGCCTGCGTGATGCGCGCTTCCGTCGGCTTCAGGTTCGCATCGCGATCGTCGAGGCGCCAGCCGTCGTCATCGGCGTAAATGAGGCGTGACGTTCCGCCCGTTGGCGTCTGAACCGTGAACGCGAGCGGATCGGCGTCGGTCGCGGCAGTCGCGGCGAAGGTGCTGGCGCACGTGAGCATCGTGATCGCGAGGAACGTCGCACGCTTTGTCTGTTGGGATCTCATTTCGGGTACCTCCTTACGGGCCGCGCGGTCGCGGCTGTCCAGATGGGCTTATGCATAGAGAACGAACGTGGCCTCGACGAATGTGAAGCCCGGAGATCCGCGTGGCTGACTATTTGATTTCGCTGCGGACAAGAGTCTGTCGTGTGGAAGCATCGCCACGCGGGGCCGATGAGCGGCCGTCTTTTGATGGGCTCAACTATCGACCGAACGATCGTCTGGAAAAACCATGCATCGGGAGGGATTCAGCCCCGCCATTGGGGGACTGCGAAATGGAACGAGGATCGAATTCGTCGAAGGCGTCCCCGCCGCCTTCGCACATTGCTACTGGCCGCTATAGATGTTGCAGCTCAGGCCCGGCGTGCAGAGTTGCATCGTGCTGCCCGTCCAGGCATCGCGCGATGCGCTGCCGGACTTGCTCGTCGACATCGCTCCGCCATAGCTGGAATCGTTCGTTGCCGTGCTGCCGTCTTGCGCATTCTGCTGCGCGGTGCTGCCTTGGGCCGGCGCCATCTGCATGTTCTGCGTTTGCGCGACGGCGCTCATCGCGAAGACGCTTGCGGCCGATGCGGCCAATAGAAGAGTTGCTCTCATCGCCATCACCTTCTTGAGTCAAGAAACCGATTGAGGACTGCAAGCCTGCGACGAACTCGCGGGCACGCATGCTGGGACCCGGTTTCGAGCGCGAAACGCCGCGCCTTCCGGGCTTCTGATGGAACTTGAGGATGGGGCTTGTAAGCCCCGAAAGCGCGTGGCGGGTAGCACGCACTCCTACCCTATACCGCGGATCGGAAAAGTAAATTCCCGATCCGCGGTTTCCTTGGCCGGCGCGCATGGCAGCATCTGCGCGAACGCGCTTGCTTAAGCAGATTGCGATATCGCGGCATGCATCGAGCTTTCAATCGCGTGGCGTTTCGAAGACGATGCACGGTTTTGCTATATTGGATTTCCCGCCCGGGATTTTCGACGATGCGTGTCGGCCGACCTGTCAAACCTCTGCCTCATCCGAATTGCGATTACTGCGGCGCGCCCGCGACCCTGACGCGCGCGGGCGACGAGGCCTATCCGTATCGCGAAGACCACGGCCCGCTCTGGTTGTGCGCCGATTGTCAGGCGTGGATCGGCATCTTTCCACGCAGCACGCGTAATGTCCCGCTCGGCCGTCTCGCCGATGCCCGCTTGCGCGATCTCAAAGTGAAACTGCACGCCGTTCTCGAACCGCTCGTGCAGGCGAAGGTCCGGCGCGACGGCTGCAATGTTTTCGAGGCGCGCTCCAAGGGCATGAAGTGGCTCGCGCAGGCGATCGGCGTCGAGCCGGAGAAATGCAGCATCCACACGCTGGACGCCGATCAATGCGAGCGCGCGATCGCCGTCGTCGAACATTTTGAACAGGAACGCGCCCGGCACCCTTCAGATTCGACGATCGATGAACGTTAACCTGAAAAGGTCAACGTTCATCGGTCCTCGCATGTCACGCACTATTCCTTTTCAGCGCTCGCCGCAAGCGACGCGCGCGCGGCTCAGCAAAGCGCAGCTGCTTCCCATCCCGCGCGCAGTGGCGGACGAGCTCGCACTCGTGGCGCATATGTCGCTGACGGCGTTGCGCTCGGGTTCGTCGGACGTCGCGCCGGCGCAGCATGTCACCGAGGCGATTTATCTCGCCAAGTTCCTAGCCGAAGCGGGACACGGCGATTTCTCGCATGAAGAACTGCTGCTCGCGGACCAGTCGATGGCCGCCGTCTTCGACATTGGACGCACGTCCGGTTCGTGGATCCTCGCGCCCGAGGACTTCGAGCGGATCGCGGCGATCGTGTCGCTCTACGATCATCAGTTGCGGCGCGCGTCGCTCGCGGCCTTGTCGGTTGCGAGCGAACGGCTCGAACGCTTCAAGGCCGGCGAGCCGTATCAGTCGACGCAAGCCCGCAAGTCGGCGCGCGTTTGACGCTCGCGTTCGCCGTCAAAAGGCGGTGCGCAAGCCGATCATCACGCTGCGGCCGCCTTCCGGCGCGATGTCCCGCACGACCGAGCTCGCGTAGCGCACTTCCTGATTAGTTAGGTTCTGGCCGCGCAGAAAGGCGAGCCAGTTCGTCGCGCCGACGCGAAATTTGTACGTCAGGATGACGCCGAGCGTGGTGTAGCTCGCGGTCGGCAGTTCGTTTTCCGGCACGCGATGCTGCGCCCACGCGTGAACCAGTTCGGTTCTCGCGCCGTACGGCCCATACGCATAGTCGAGCGCGAGCGTCGCGCGCAGCGGCGAGATGCGTGGCAATGCCTCGCCGGTATCGATGTTGCGCGCGTGCGTGTAGTCCGCGACGATTTCGACATCGAGACGTTGCGCGCCCTTGTCGAAGACGCGCCAGGTTCCGTCCAGTTCGACGCCGTAGAACTCCGCGCGCACGCCGCGATAGACGGCTTCGTTGAGCGCATCGTCGGTGCCGGGCGCGACGGGTTCATCGTCGTCGTTGACGAGCCGGCCGGTGTTGAATTCCGTCAGATAGTTGCGAAAGCGGCTGTAGAAGACGCCCGCGCTCGCCTTGTTCGCGCCGCTCGCGAAGCGCATCGACAAATCGGTCGAGATCGCTTTTTCTTTTTGCGCGTCAGGGTTGCCGATCAGATATTGGCCGGTCGCATCGTGCGGACCGTTCGAGTAAAGCTCGTAGTACGTGGGCGCGCGTTCCGTGTACGCGACATTGCCGGCGAGGCTCCACGCCGAGTTCAGCTTGAACAGCGCGCCGGCCGAGACGCTGCCCGCGTTGAAATCGCGCTTCGGGGAATCGGCGAATTTTTCGTTTCCACCCGACGTCGGATCGATGTTCACGTGTTCGTAGCGTGCGCCGATGCTCAACTTCAGCGCATCCGTGACCGTCCACTCTTCCAGACCGAAAAGCGCCGCGTTCGTCGTCTGCGATGTCGGCACGAGCGCTTCATCGCCGAGCGCGGAGAACGTGTTCTGGCCGAGTTGCACGCCGATCGCGCCATCGAGCGGACCGATCTTCCGGTGCCGGGCCTCGATGCGCGCCTCGTATCCGTGATTGCGGAAAATCGTGCCGGTCTCGCCGTCGTCGATCTCCTTGTGCTCGTAGTCGGTGTAGGCGAAGTCGAGCTTCAACCGGCTGAAGGGGCCTTGCAGATTGCGTATCTCCGACGACGCCGCGATGTGATCCTGATGCATGCGAAGACGCACATCGTCCTCGGCGACCGAGCCATAGTTCGCCTCGTATCCGTTGTAGCTGATGCCCGCGTAACCGTCCGTCCACGTGTAGGACGAGCCGACGGCGCCGCCGTGCCAGCGGCCGTCACTGTTCGGGATGCTGCCGTAGGGTTGCGCGACATCGGGGCCGTCGAGCGCGCGTTGACCATCCGAGTGCGCGAATCCGGGGATGCGCTCGTTACTCGTCTCGCGATCGAAGGCATCGACGTGGAAGGCGAATCGGCCATTTCCGCCTTCGACTTGGGCGGCGCCAGCGCGGGCATCGTTGGCGCCGCCGTAGCTGGCATCGACTTGTCCCGACACGCCTTTGATCGGGTCGCGCGGGATGCGGTTGTCGATCGTATTCACTACTCCGCCGATCGCGTTCCCGCCGTAGAGCAACGCCGCCGGCCCACGCACGATTTCCACCCGTTCCACTGAGAGCGATTCTTGCGGCACGGCGTGGTCGTAGGACAACGACGATGCGTCGTAAGCCGCGACGCCGTTCTGCAGCAAGCGGATTCGGTCCCCGTCCATGCCGCGGATGATCGGCCTTCCGACCATCGGACCGTAGGTTGTCGTCGAAACTCCGGGCAGTCCGTTCAGGGTTTCGCCGAGGGAGTCGGCGCGTCGCAGTGTGAGGGCAGTGCCGTCGAGGACGCTTGTCGGGGATGCCAAAGCGTTTGAGCCTAGCGGGTTCGCGGTTACGAAGATCGGTTGGAGCGATGTGTCGTTTATCGGTTGAGATTGGGCGCTGGCCGCAGTTGTGATTAGGAGCGCCGTCCAAGGCAGGACGTTGAAGGCGCGGGCGAGCGTCGATGTTGGGTTTGGACTGAACACGGTCGCTCTATGTGATGTTATAACGTTTCGTTTGGTCGGCGCGGTCCGGGCATGGAGGCGGCGCATCGCTGTGAACGGCGAGATGATATAACGTATCGCGTGATTTGGCTCGGTCGGATTATGGCGATTTTCAATGGTCGACGACTTGAACTTTACGGATTATGTAGTGTTTGATACAGAGGGCGACTTGCGGGTGTCTTTCGGGCGTTCAGATTTGGCGACCGGGCTGCTTCGCGATGATTCGGACTGTTCGGTGGACCTCTTTTCGTGAAACAAGTTGAGTTTGTTTATCTAACCGATTGATTTTTAATTGGTTTTTTGAATGCTATTGTGGTTCGCTTTGTTCCACGCACGAGTAGAGGTTTCGATACCCGTCACGTTGGCGCATTGGTCTTTGGCTAGCCACGAATGATCGGCCGGCCGCACCCGAGCACCGATTTTGTTCGCCTTGCGATGGTCCTGAGCCACCGTTGAGTCAGTCCGCGGACATTCGTTATCCATGCACGCTAAATACAAGGGATGGCGTGGCGAATGGACCAGTTTGGATAGCGTCGCATGGTCCGCTCTTGTCTCTGGCGGCAACGACAAAGAATCACCACTCCTCCTCGACCTTCGCCATTCACTTCAGCTAATGGCAATCAGGCGCCAAGGCGGGTTGCAGGTTTAGCAGCGGTAACGGCGTCGGCGCGCCTCATTGGGCGAGACAGGGACGTACTCAGCGTTTTTCATTTTCGAGTGCCGTCGAGCACTTCCGCTTTCCGCGGTCGCAAGCAGAAGGTCGCGGTCCGTCGGCTTGGGGTGTGAATGAAGATGGCGGTGTTCGCGAATAGACGCGAGGAGCACAGGTGCGGGCAGAGCATTCCTCCACGCGTACCGATTGCCGGAGATTCGTCGTCGTATGCTGTCCAATCGATGTACTCACTGCGTGAGTTTTGATGTTCTCGTCTCCCACTGAGTGTCCGAATTCGGACACTCAGCGTGCAACCGCTTCCGCTGGTGAGAAGCGAAGTGATCGGTGGCCTCGAGTCTCGAAGACGGCTGAGCAGCGTCGCGTCTTCGCGGATTCGGATCGCTCGTTACGGTCGCGCTGTCGGAGCGGAAGGCATTTTTCGGCTGGTGCGCTCCGTCATGCGATCGAGGCCCGTTAGCGAAACCCTCGCCTGCAGCCCACGGCGGGCAGGCCGGCCATACGTGTCCGAATTCGGACACTGAGGTCGCTGGCACGATGGTCTCGCATCCTGCCTACGCCGTCGAACCGGGGCATGTGTTCGAATTCGGACACCAAGGTCGTTGGGAACAATGGTCGCGCATCGTGCCTACGCGCTCGAACCCGGACATGTGTCCGAATTCGGACACATGCCACTCTCGCCCTTGAACTTTCGTTACGCGAAACTTGGTTTGTCGCCCATAAAGAAACCCGCCGAGGCGGGTTCAAAAAAATCACTCAGACCGAATCGAGAACATCTTCCCTATGTGTTCTCTAAGTTGACTTTCCTGCTCCTCTGTCATCACTCCGGCTTTGAACTTGAAGGTCAGTCCCTTGACATCCTTCGTGATGCTCCCGGCTTGGACCTTTCCGGCGAAGATCTTCAGGATGCTCCGCCCACCGGCATCCGTCGCCGATTCTCCACGGCTGGCCTGTGCATTCAAACTCGGCGCAACCTTCGTCTGAACCAGGTCGCCCGACAGCACCATCGGCCATAATTCTTGCAGCACCTTGAGTCCATGTTCGCCCGTCTTCTTCAGTGCGTTCGCGATATCCTGAGCCGACGATGCTCCGAGCACGGACGGGTTCAAATCCAGATCCCGCTTCACGAAGTCCGGGAGCGCATCATATGCAAGAAACCGATACAGGTCGCTACGAGTAATGCCCATAGCTTCCGCGAGCCGCGTTCGGTTCGGAAATTCCGCTTCCGCACGACGAATCGCGATGGCGATTTCATAATCAGACAGATCATCGCGCGTCACGTTTTCCATCAACGCCAAAGCCGCCATGTCCTGATCCGTGCAGTCGATCACAACTGCGCGAACAGTCGCCTTGTTGATCAGCTTATGTGCGCGCCAGCGTCGTTCGCCCGCAACGAGTTGGAACGATTCTCCGACTCGTCGAACCGTTACCGCCTGCAACAGCCCAACCTCACCGATCGACCGCGCCAACTCGGAAAGCTTGCCTTCGTTGAATTGACGACGCGGTTGCCAGGGATTCGGCACGATTGCATCGACCGAGATTTCTGTGTCGACACCTCGGGCTTCGAGTTCCTGGATCCGAAGCTGTGCAGCAGCTAGCGCACTCGTGATTCCCGGCATCGTCTGCGGGCCACGAGTGGTCTTATCCTTTTTGTTCTCGCCTTTGAAATCCGCGGGCTTCGGCAGGTTGGCCGTCTTGGCCATGAGTTGTTCTCGGATGTTATTACTCATGCCGACTCCCTCCACGATTTGACGAACATATCATCCAGCCATTTGGCATATTGCATCATGGGCTGCCGCACTCGCTGAAGCGACTTCGCGGTCGAATGCGTGCTGACCACGTCGAGTGCCGTCGAGAAGGAAAGCGCGCCTCCGCTCATGACCGAGCTGGCCGGAATCTCGAACGGGTCGAGCCAGCGCCCGTATGCGCTTTGCGCCCATTGCCGAACAACCGGCGCGGACGACGTCTTGCCGTAATCCACCTTCGACAACAAAATAGAGATGAAGTCGTAGACCTTATCCTCCTCGTAAGGAAGGAAGTCTTCGGCAACATCCGAAAAGAGTCGCCAGAACGCGAGCGAACTAATGAAGTCGAGATTCTCGGGAATCATCGGCATGACGAGCGCGTCGGCGGCGAGCAGCGCGTTCAAATTCATATACGACAGCGACGGTGACGTATCGATCAGGATGTAGTCGTACTGCGAGCGCAATGGCTCGAGACCCTCGCGCAAGACTGCCCAGAATCGATAGCCCTGAATGGTCTTCTGGCGAGCCGGCAGCAAGAACTCCGCTCCATATAAGAATGTATGGCCGGGGATGATGTCGAGGCCATCCCAATACGTCGATTGCACGCTCGCGCCGAGACCGCCCTCTACGTTTTGATCGTAGATATAGGGCAGCACGGTGTCGTCGCCGGAGATTTCCTTTTCGGCATAGAGACCGCACAGTTCCGAAGCCGAAGCTTGCGGATCGAGGTCGATGAGCAATACTTTGCGGCCAAGAAGCGTCAGAGCCTGTGCGAGGCAAACCGTCGTTGTGGTTTTAGCCGAGCCGCCCTTCAACTGAGCCGTTGTCAGCACCTTGCCTCTGAAGGTGCCGTTGCTGTCGTCGAGCCGGGTCTGGTAGATATCAGAAGCCATCTTCACCCAGACGCGCACTTCAGGCAGAGTAAATGTCCGGCTGCGGCCGCTGCCGTTCAGCGTGCCTGTCGGAAGCCCGCCTTCGCCTTTCGTGACCAGATATTGAATCTGCTGCCGAGTCAGATTGCACATCTCGGCCAGTTCGCTAATCGTATAGAACGGCGCGAGCTTACGCGGACGCGGCGCCAGAATCTGTTCACGAAGATTATCCGAGAAGGGTTCCAGGTTATCCGCGAACTCAGCAACTTCGCGGAGCGTAACCTTCCGGTCTTCCATAGGTAGCGTGCCTACGTTTGCCATTCTGCGCTTTCTCCAAGTATTGACGTCGAAGCGCAGAATACACGAATACGCGTAAACAAGGTTGTATTGCGTCGAGTTTTAACCGATCGGCCAGCGGTGTATATCCAACCCCTTGATTTTTCGTTCTTTTATAAATAGGCCGCTCGGTGCCCTGAATTGAGTAGACGGCGAAGAACGAGTTGAATCCTTAGCATCGCGAAATCACGGCGGCGTCCGCACAAAAACCACCCCGGGGGCGGTTTTTGTGCGGTTCGCTCTCATCCGCTTTTCTATATTAGATTCAACGACTTAACGAAATTCATTCGCCGCAGCGAGCGTAAACTCAGTCGATGTCAGTTCAGTCTTTTTGTAAACCTAGACCCACCCACCAACAAACAGCGCCATCCATTTCCCTTAAAAATCAACACGCAACCCTGTGGATAGAGGTGCTTTTTGTGACGCCTAGGGCGCTTTTTGTGCGGACGGCGCCGCAAATTGGGCCGCACGAGGCGGAAATTGTGGCGACCGGGGTGGAAATTGTGATCCGCTTCAGCGAGCGGGGCGATTTTTGTGCGGATAACGTGAAGCAGCAGCGGGGTGGTTTTTGTGTTGACACCCCTCGCTCGCCTGATAGAGTGCCGGGGATCGAAGCCGAATCGGAAGCATGGAAAACCAAGACCTCACTGTCACACCGCAGCAGTTGGCGCTGGACATCTACGAAGACATGTCCGCGCAGGGATCGGCGATCTGCGAGTCGACGAGGGACATCGGTTTCCTGCGCAACAACATCTTCACGCGGGTCGGCGGATTGGGCATCGCCGCGCGGCGCGTGCTCGATGCGGCGTACTTCATCGTTGCGACGAAGGCGCCCGAAGAACTCATCGACGACAAGGTCTATACGTTCACGGCCGACGTCAACTACTTCAAGTGGTTGATGCGCTACGACAGCCGCAACCACAGTCATCTGATCGCGCAGATGCGAGCCGCGGCCCGGGCGCGCGTCGAAATCATGACCGCGCCGTCGATCGAGGAACTGACCGAGAAGGACTCGTGGGGCACCATCAGTTTGCTGGGTGACTGCTACATCGAGCGCAACGTCGTGTGCGTCCTGCTTGCCGGGCGGGTCATCAAATATCTGATCAGCCCGTACAAGGCGCATTGGCTGAGCCTGCGCGCATCGACGGCTTTTTCGCTTTCGCTCGCCCGCGCGATTTACGACCGCCTCATTCCGTGCGAAGGCCACGGCGTGACCGAGTGGTTCGCATTCGAAGACGTGCTCGAATGGCCCGGCAAGGTCGGCGAATCGCGCAAGGAAGTGAAGGAATTCAAGAAGCGGTTCCTCGAGCCCGCCATCGACCAGCTCAACGAAGTCTCCGATTTCGATGTCAGCTGGGAGCCCAATGCCGATCGCGTTCCGGCGGACAAGCTGAAAATCCGTTTCCGCTTCACGAAGAAGCAGGGCGCCGACGCGGCGCGCGCCGGCATTCAGGATTCGATGTATCTGCTTCTGCACAACGAATTCGCTTTCGATACCCCCGACTTCGAGCGCCTCGCGAAGCGGCGCGACGTGTGGACCGACGAGCGGCTCGAACAGGCGATCGAATACACGCGATACAAGCTCAACGAAGGCAAGGTGACGGTCAGTCCGCGCGGCTATCTGTTCAAGGCGCTGGAAGGGAATTACCGCATCGGCGAAGCGGACCGGAAGATGGCGTCGATCAAGGCGAAGCAACTCGAGGACGACAAGAAGGACCGCCGTTCGCGCGATACGGCGCAGGCGCATCTTGAAGCCAGCATTCAGGTTCAGAACGATACGGCCAAAGCCAAGATGAGCGAGGAGATCCGCGCCGGCCGCGAGTACTTCGAATCCGTCGATGCGCCGGCACGCAAGGAACTGTGTCACTCGTTCGTGAGCCAGCTGATTCCGCAGCGGCTCATCGAGAAGCAGGGCGTTTCACGCGAGAGCCTGAGCGCCGACAACATTCTCACCGTCAATCGCGTGGTCGCCGACGCCTTCTGCTCGCATGTCTACGCGAAGATGAAGAAGGCGCGTGCGGGCAACCGAATCTGATCTGCGCGAAGGGTCGAGAATTTCTCAGGCATCCTGTCTATTCAGCAAGGTTTTCTGACAGCCCGCGAGCACCGCGCCGGCAGCCAGCACGAGCGCCGAATAAACCAGTCCGCGAGTGAGCCCGGCGCTGTCCGACACCCGTCCGATCACGACCGGACCGACGATCTGCCCCAGCGCGAACACGATCGTGAACGCGTTGATCCCACGCGGCCACTGATTCGCCGGCAGATTGTGCCGCACGAAAGCCGTCGTCGATGCCACCGCCGATAAAAACGTCGCGCCGAACAACGTACCCGAGACGAACGCCGCCAGCGGATGCCCGAACATCGCGGGAATGAGCGTTGCGGCGGCGAGCAGTCCGTTGAGGATCGCGAGCGCCTGACCGCCGCGCATGCGATCGAGCAGCCCGGACCACATCCGCGCCGATACGACCGTCGCCACGCCCAGCAGGATATAAAAGCCGATCACGACCGCCGCGCTCATGCCTGCGTTGCGAAGCAGGGCGACGATGAACGTCATGTAGCCGATATAGCCGATACCGAAGCACCCGTATCCGGCGAGCGCGAGCGCGAAACGCCGCCGCCGAACCGGCGCGCCCGCGGCGCTGTCCGTACCTTGACGCGTCGCCGAAACAGGCTGCGCGGATTCGATACGCCGCGCGGCCCAGACGGCGGCGCCGGAACACGCCGCGCAACCCGCGGCGAGCGCGAACCACGCGACGCGCCAGCCGTGCGCGACCGGCAGGACCGTCAGCGGAACGAGTATCGACGAGATCACGATGCCCCAGCCCGTGCCGCCGTAATACAAGCCGATGACGAGTCCGGCGTCGCGCGGCGACATCGATGCGAGCCGTGCCGCCAGCACGCCGCCGCTCACGAAGACGAGCGCGCTGCCGATTCCCGTCGCGACGCGTAACGCGAGCAGGGCGTCGGTATCGGTCGTCGTGCCGCTCGCCGCCATCAGGACGACGGTGAGCGCGCAGCCCGCGACGAACAGCGTGCGCGACGGCGCGCGCATCGACAATCGTGAGAACGCGAGTGCGCCGAGCAGGTAGCCGAACGCATTCGCCGTATTCATCGCGCCAGCCTGGGCGAAGTTCCACGCGAGGTCGAGCCGCATCGGCGGAAGCAGCAGCGCGTAGGAGAAGCGCGCGAGCCCGAGCGCGATGGCGCTGCCGAGCGATAGCGCCATCGCGAGCAGAAGCGCCTGTCTGCGAAGTTCCCCGTTTGCATCGTCACGCTGTATCACGCTCTTTTCGTCCTGTTGTCGATACGCGGCCTATGGTATCGCGGACCGGTCATATTGCTTACACAAGCCGTGGCTAAGCTTCGCAGCGCTGTATCGATCTGCGACCGAAGCCGGAGAACCCGATGTCCACTGTTGCATGCCGTCACGCGCTCGTGGCGTGTCTCGTCGTTTGCGCCAGTGCAATCGTTTGCGGTTGCGGCGAGCGGGACACGGAATCATCGGCCTCCGCCGGGCTCACGCGCGACGTATCGTCCGAAACATCCGCGACATCCGGCCCATCCGCGACGAGCGAGCTTCAGAATTGGGCGAAACAGGCCACAGGAGGCGCATCCGATGAAGCGGCGCAGCCCGCGATAGCGCGAGCCGCGTCGGAACCGCTCGCGACACCGGTGATTCACACGGTTGACTGACCCATCCATTTACTTCCCGCAAAACGAATGAAAAACACGAACCGTCGTGACTTTCTGCGCGCGGCCGCCCAGGCGGCAGGCGCGACCGCCGCACTGAACGTGATGCCGCTCGGCATTCGCCAGGCGCTCGCGATTCCCGCGAACAACCGTCATGGATCGATCGAGGACATCGAGCACATCGTCGTGCTGATGCAGGAGAACCGCTCGTTCGATCACTACTTCGGCACCATGCGCGGCGTGCGCGGCTTCGGCGACAAGACCGCCGTGACGCTGCCCAACGGCAAGCCGGTGTTCAATCAGCCGATCGCGTCCGGTGCGGGCGAAGTGCTGCCGTTCCACCCGGACGCCGCCAATCTCGGCCTGCAGTTCCTGCAGGATTTGCCGCACGGATGGACGGACGGGAAGGGCGCGTTCCACGACGGCCGCTATGACCAATGGGTGCCGTTCAAGGGCACGACGACGATGGCGTATCTGCAGCGCGACGACATCCCGTTTCACTATCAGCTCGCCGACGCCTTCACGATCTGCGACGCGTATCACTGCTCGACGAACACATCGACCGATCCGAACCGCTACTACATGTGGACGGGCTATGTCGGCAACGACGGCACCGGCGGCGGCCCGGTCGTCGATAACGCGGAAGCCGGCTACGGCTGGTCCACGTTCCCCGAAGTGCTGGAGCGCGCGGGCATCTCGTGGAAGATCTATCAGGACATCGGCACGGGGCTCGACGCGAAGAATTCGTGGGGCTGGACCGACGACGCGTACATCGGCAACTATGGCGACAATTCGCTGCTGTACTTCAAGCAGTATCAGAATGCGCAGCCCGGCAGTCCGCTGTATGAAAAGGCGCGTCGCGGCACGAACGCGGTCGCCGGCGACGACTACTTTTCGATCCTGAAGCGCGATGTGGCGGCGGGCACGCTGCCGCAAGTCTCGTGGATCGTCGCGCCCGAGGCGTTTTCCGAGCACCCGAACTGGCCCGCGAACTACGGCGCCTGGTATATCGATCAGGTGTTGCAGGTGCTGACGTCGAATCCGGATTTGTGGAGCAAAACGGCGCTGCTCATCAACTACGACGAAAACGACGGCTTCTTCGATCACCTCGTCCCGCCGTTTCCGCCGACGTCGAGCGCGAACGGTCTTTCGACGGTCGATACCAGCGCGGAGATCTTTCCGGGCAGCGCGAAATACGCGAGCGGCCCCTACGGCCTGGGCGCGCGCGTGCCGATGCTCGTCGTGTCGCCTTGGTCCAAAGGCGGCTGGGTATGCTCCGAAACCTTCGACCATACCTCGGTGATCCGCTTCATCCAGAAACGCTTCGGGCGCGCGCACAACCTCGCCGAGCCGAACATCTCGCCGTGGCGTCGCGCGATTTGCGGCGATCTGACGTCCGCGTTCGACTTCCGCAATCCGAATAGCGCGATGCCGACGCTGCCGGCGACGAGCGGCTACGTTCCGCCCGACAAGCAGCGCCATCCCGACTATGTGCCTGTCCCGCCCGCCGCGCAGGCGCTGCCGAAGCAGGAGTCCGGCGTGCGCGCCGCGCGCGCATTGCCGTACGAGCTTTTCGTGCGCGCGCGCCCGGATGCGTCGAAGGACGCCGTCTCGTTCGACTTCGTCAACACCGGACGCGCGGGCGCGGTCTTTCTGCTGTATCGCAATGCGAGCGCGGATGCGCCTCGCACCTATACGGTCGAAGCGCGCAAGCGTCTCGCGGACAGCGTCGCGGCGAACGCGGACGGCAGCTTCGATTTCGTCGTGCACGGCCCGAACGGCTTTCTGCGGCGGATCGCGGGCAAGGCGAGCGCGCAGTCGCACTGGTGGTCGCGCGAGCAGGCCGCGCCGGATGTCGCCGAAGGCTACGACGTCGCCAACGGCAACCTGCAACTGCGGCTCGCGAACCGCGGAACCGCGGCATGCACCTTCAGCGTGAAGAATGCCTACGATCCGTCGAAGACGATCACGCGGCGCGTGCGGGGCGGCGACACGGAGCAGCTCTACGTCGATCTGCGCGACGCCCACGGCTGGTATGACATCGAAATCACGGTCGACACCGATTCCGCGTTCCTGCGCCGTCTCGCCGGTCACGTCGAAACCGGGCGCGACAGCATGAGCGATCCGGCGTTCGGCGCCTGACGCGATCGCGTCGAGCATTGCCGGCCGCGCGCATCGACCCGCGCGGCCGCGTCGACTTTTCCTCCGCCATCCGCCAGTCCAGCGGAACTCCGCAGCTCGAGTCCACTCCCAAAGTCTCGCAAAGGCGGGCATTTTTTGCCGGCCAGCCTCGTCGTGCAGCGCACATACGTGGGACATCACGCATTGCGAAGCGCGACAAAGCCTGTGAAGATCGAACGTGCACGTCAATTCACGCTCAGGTTCGACGCGACGGTGAAATCAAAATGGCACGCCGCGCGCCGTATCGCAGCATCGATCCAATAACGAATTGGGGTGCAACACGGAGACGGGGATGAGAGAACGAGCAACCGTGCTGCTGGTTCGTCGCCAGTCAGTGCTGCTGGTCCGGGAGCGTGGCGGACCGTGGCTTCTGCCGGGCGGAGCGGTGGCATACGACGAATTGACGATTGTTGCAGCGATCCGAGCGCTGCACGAAGACACCGGCGTCGAGGCGAGCGCTGCGGCGTTTCTGTTTCAGCAGGCGTCGGCGCATCATCTGCATCATGTTTTTCGCATTGCGATACCGGACGAGGTGCATCTGCGGCCGAAAGCCGGCGCGCGATTCCATGAGTTGCTGTGGATCGATGCGCCTCAACTCGCGCAAGTCAGTGCGACGCCTGGCACACGCGCGATCCTGACCCGCGCGATGGGCGGCAGCCGGGAGCCGGCGCGGCACGCGTGGAAAAACGGCGACGCCGATGCGGCCATGACGGCCGGCGCCGGCAGGCGCGGGCGCTGAATCGGGTCGCCGATCGGTCGCATCGAGGCTTTTTTCGTCTGCGCAAATCGCGAAGGCACCTGTTTCGCCACGAAATGAATACTTTTCCGGCGAACTTATGCCTATGCTAGCGTTGGGACGGTTGCCAGGCGCACCGGCGAGTATCGTCGGACGCGAGCGGCAGCTTGAGCAACGGAAGCATTCGCCCTTTGACTGGCGGAGGAAACCATGAAGCTCGTCAGCCTATTCGCCGGAACCGTCGGGTTCGTGGCGGTGGTCGGCCTTTCCTTATTGGCGGTAGCGGACATTCTCTTGACAACGTCCGACAAACCCGCGGAAAAAGAGGGGCTCGCGTGAAACGCGCTTTCTTACTTGCTGAAATGATCGGTTAATCGTCGGTCAAATAGGCGAGACGACTGGCGGCAAATCGGGAATATCGACGCGCGCATTCGAATGACGCGCCGTTGTCTTTCGAAATCCGCATCTCGACGTGTAATACGCTCTGCATCGGTCTCCGAATAAATCGCGCCGGCCTTCGCGTCGCAGCGGTCGATGCGCGTCCCCGGCCCGCGCCGCACTATGCCGTTCGTCCGCCCGCGCGGCCGCGCTGCCCGGCGAGCGGTCCACGGAAAAGATGCGCTTTCACCGTTTTGTTCAGGGATTTGCGCGGGCCGCATCCGTCCGAAAATCATCCACATAGGTCCGTCACGCGGAAATTGGCCGATTTCCGATGTGATATAATCCGCGAATAAATCAAAATTTCATTCGGCCAAAACTTTCAGCGGCAGGTTTTATCTAATGCTTGATTCAACGCGTACGAGCGCGGAGGAAGCATGTCTGTAGGCGGTGTTATAGGCGCAATTGTTTTTTTCGCAATAATCGGCCTCGCTTTGCTGGCCGTGTTCGAAATTATCTTTTCGCCTTCTTCCAAACATAAGGCAGATGAAATGAGCAAGCCGGCTCATAAGCGGCCTACGTGGTATCGCAGGCGCGAGGTCGCCGTGCGCCGCGACGAGCCTTGATCCGCGACAAAATTTCCTGATCCGCCAACAAGTTAGGTCTCCCTCCGTATCGGCCCGTGGCCAGCGCCAGGCGCGCCGGCCATCGCACCGCGCAGCCATTCCGGCACAGCCGTTCAAAATCCCTCGCATTATTTAGCTGTCGCAACTGTGTGCGATAGCGCACCGCAGTCACGTTCCCCAGACTCTAGTCTTTCTTCGCCGGCATCATCATGAAATGTAGGTTCATCATTTCGAAAGCGCCGGAACACAACACATATAAAAGACAGTTAAGCGCTTAGCTAAAGATTTCAATTCTATCGACTGGCGAATCCGCTGCTGTCTGAGGGAAAAGAAAATGGCGCAACCCGCATATCCTTCCGTGCTTGAATGGTGGACGCGCATCGAGAAGCGGCTCTACGGCGACCCCGAAGAGACACCGCGACGCGCTCACGTTCGTGCTCCAATCACCGTCCTGTACGACGGCCACGAGAACATCGAGGCGCTGTGGAAAGCGCTGCTTCAGTGCCGAGCGCCACATATCCAGGCCGTCTGGAAGTCCCCCGACTCCGGCGAAATGCGGCTGCTCGCCGAGTCGTATGTCGCGATACCGGAGAAGCTTTTCTTCCTGAAGTCGTTGCAGACGAGCTTGCAGCGCGTCGCCGTTCTCGTCGACCGGGCGCAGAAGCGGCTCGACGCGAACCCGCCGCTGCGCGATCTTCCGCTCGTCAAGCCGAAGGCTCGGCCCGCGCGTCTGTCGGGTTTCACTTCGGCGTGCTTCGCGCTGCGCCATCTCGGCCGCAAAGTGCTGAATCAGCCGCTCAAGCTGCTGGTTCAGCGCGGACACTGGGTCCTGGCGTATCGGCGCACCGATGCCCCGTCCGCGGACGGCGACGAAAGCCGCAACTGGGTGACGCTTCCCGGCATGACGTCGCAGTTCCATGCCGATCCGTTCCTCTGGCGCGGCAAGAACGGCGACTATCACCTGTTCTTCGAAAGCCTGCCCTACGACACGAATCGCGGCACGATCAGCCATATCGCGTTCGATCCGGCCACGCAGACTTGGCAAGAGACGCCGCGCGTCGTGCTCGACAAGAACTATCACCTGTCGTATCCGTTCCTCTTCGAGCATGAGGGCGAGGTCTTCATGATTCCGGAGACCTGTGGCAACCGCACGATCGAGATGTACCGCGCGGCGTCGTTCCCGACGGAATGGGTGCTGCACAAGGTGATCATGCGCGATGTCGTCGCCGCCGATACGACGCTCCATCACGACGGCAAGACATGGTGGATGTTCACGAGCATGACGGAGGACGGCGGATCGAACTGGGACGAACTGTCGATTTTCTATTCCGACAGCCCGTTCGGCGAATGGACCGCGCATCCGATGAACCCGGTCGTCTCCGACTGCCGCCTCGCGCGCATGGCGGGCAACCTGTTCAAGGACGGCCAGAACCGCCTGATTCGCCCCGCGCAGAATTGCGAGCGCGAATACGGCGCGGCGCTGACGTTCCGCGAGATCACCGAGCTCACGACGACGACCTATGCCGAGCGCACGGTGTCGGTTCGCACGCCGCCGCGCGGTCATCAGGGGTTGCATACGTGGAATGCGGTCGGCGGGATCACGGTTATCGATCTCAAGACGCAGCTTCGCAAATGGAATCCGTGGCGCGGTGCGATGAGGCGCGCCTGACGCCCGCAGGACGCGCGCGGACAGGAGAACCGGCGTGTGGCACGTCGCACAGTGCGTGCCACCGCGCCGGCTTACATTGATGACTCGCCGGAGCGTGCCCCGGCGAGGCAGCCCATCGTCATAAAACACACCCGTCAGTACAAGCATTGCCGCCAGCGACGCGCGCGTCGGTTGCCTGGAGACGGGCCCATCGTAGAAAAACGGCAGCCGGGACCATGAAGCTTCTCCATGTCATCGTTGCGCTCAATGCGGACGGCGCTGAACGTATGCTTCAGCGCCTCATCGAGTCGCACATCGAAGATCCGCGATTTCGTCACGTCGTCTGCTCGCTGACGACCACCGGCAAGATCGGCGAAGAACTCGCCGCGCGTGGCATCGACGTTCATAGCCTCGGCATGAAATCCCCGCTCGGCTTTCCGCGCGCGTTGATGCGCCTCGTGAAACTGATCCGCGAAGAACGCCCCGACATCATTCAGACGTGGATGTATCACGCCGACTTTCTCGGCGGGCTCGCGGGACGGATCGCGGCGCACAAGCGCATCGTCTGGGGCGTGCGCACCACCGATGTCCGATCGGGCGGCTCGCGCGTGACCGTGCTGCTGCGCAAGATTTGCGCGTGGCTGTCGTACTACGTGCCGCAGACGATCGTCTGCGCGGCCGAGGCGTCGCGCCGCGCGCATGTGTCGGTCGGCTACGACGCGAGCCGCATGATGGTCGTGCCGAACGGCTTCGACGTCGCGCGCCTGTGCGCCACGCCGGAGCAACGCAGCGCGATCCGCGAGCAATGCGGATTCGGCGAGCGCGACGTCGTCGTCGGCGTGCTCGGACGCTTTCATCCGGTGAAGGATCACCAGAATTTCGTGCGCGCGGCGGGCATGCTGGCCGCGCGTCATCCCGATGTGCGCTTCATGCTCGTCGGCCGCGATCTCGACGCGAACAATCGCGAGCTCGCGGACTGGATCGCGCAGACGGGATTCGCATCGCGCTTCGTGCTGCTCGGCGAGCGGCGCGACGTGCCCGCGTGCCTGTCGGCGATGGATGTGTTCTGCCTGTCGTCGCGCACCGAAGGATTTCCGAATGTCGTCGGCGAAGCGATGGCGATGGCGCTTCCGTGCGTCGTCACCGACGTGGGCGACGCGGCCATGCTCGTCGCGAATACGGGCGTGGTCGTCGAGAAGGAAAACAGCGACGCGCTCGCGGCGGGACTCGATCGCATCGTCGACATGAAACCCGACGAGCGCCTTCGTCTCGGTCAGATGGCGAAAGCGCGCATCCACGCCGAATTCACGATGATGCGCGCGCGCGAGCGTTTCGAAGATATCTACCTGCGGCTCGTCGAAGAGAAATGAGCATCGCATAAGCGCGGCCTATGGCCGGATCGTAAGGAGAACCAATATGTGCGGTATCGTCGGCTTTCTGGGTGGACGCGGCTTCGGCGCGGGCGACTCGAAGACAACGGTGCGGAAGATGGCGCTCGCCATCGCCTATCGCGGCCCCGACGACGCGGGCGACTGGACCGATGATCTGCGCGGCATCGCGCTGGGTCATCGGCGGCTGGCGATCATCGATCTGTCGTCGGCGGGACATCAGCCGATGGCGTCGGGCAGCGGGCGATATGTCATCGCGTTCAATGGCGAGATCTACAACCATCTCGACTTGCGCGACGAGCTCGAAGACACGCAACGCGCGCCCGCGTGGCGCGGCAGCTCCGACACCGAGACGCTCGTCGCGGGCTTCGATGCGTGGGGCATCCAGGCGACGATAGAGCGCGCGGTCGGCATGTTCGCGTTCGCGGTGTGGGACCGGCAGGAATGCCAGCTCACGCTCGCGCGCGACCGGCTCGGCGAAAAGCCGCTCTACTACGGCTGGCAAGGGCAGGGCGAGGAAGCCGCGTTCCTGTTCGGCTCCGAGCTCAAAGGGCTGCGCGAGCATCCCGCGTTCGAGAACAACGTCGATCGCGGCGCGTTGACGCTGCAAATCCGCCACGGCTGCGTGCCGTCGCCGTATTCCATTTTCGAGGGCATCCGCAAGCTCGAACCGGGCAAGATGCTCACCGTCTCGCTCGAACGGCGCGAGCCGCGCGTGTGGTCGTACTGGTCGGGCGTCGATGCGGCGGTCAACGGATCCGCACGCGGTTTCGCGGGCAGCGCCGAAGACGCCGTCGATGAACTCGAGCATCTGCTCACGGACGCGATCCGTCAGCAGATGCTTTCCGACGTGCCCCTCGGCGCGTTTCTGTCGGGCGGCGTGGATTCGTCCACGATCGTCGCGCTGATGCAGAAGCAGTCGTCGCGTCCGGTGAAGACCTTCACCATCGGCTTCAACGAAAGCGATTTCGACGAAGCCAAGCTCGCGAAGGCCGTCTCCAGGCATCTCGGCACGGAGCACACCGAGATGTACGTGACGGCGCGCCAGGCGCTCGATGTGATCCCGCGTCTGCCGGAGCTATACGACGAACCGTTCGCTGATTCGTCGCAGGTGCCGACGTTCCTCGTCTCGCAACTCGCGCGGCAGCACGTCACGGTCTCGCTGTCCGGCGATGCCGGCGACGAGCTTTTCTGCGGCTATCAGCGTTACAAGACCGCGCCGGGCATGTGGGACAAGATGACGATGATGCCGGCGCCGTTGCGCAAGCTGGCGGCATCGGGCATAGCCGGAATCTCGCCGAAGCGCTGGAACAGCATGGCGGGCCTGATGGAGCCGATTCTGCCGTCGTCGCTGCGCGGCGTGAAGGTCGGCGACAAGCTGCACAAGGGCGCGGAACTGCTGTCGTGCCAGTCGCGCGACGAGGTGTATCTGCATCTCATGTCGCAATGGAACGACCCCGCCGCGCTCGTGATCGGCGGATACCAGCCGCCCACGCTGATGACCGGCAATGCGCCTGCCTTCACCGGCCTCGACGACGTGCAGCGCATGATGGCGCTCGACATGATTACCTATCTACCCGACGACATTCTCACGAAAGTCGATCGCGCCGCGATGGGCGTGTCGCTCGAAACGCGCGTGCCGTTCCTCGATCATCGCGTCGTGGAGTTCGCGTGGCGTCTGCCGCAATCGATGAAAGTGCGCGACGGACAGACCAAATGGGCGCTGCGCCAGGTGCTCTATCGCCATGTGCCGCGCGCGATGATCGAGCGCCCCAAGCAGGGCTTCGGCGTGCCGATCACGCACTGGCTGCGCGGCGAGCTGCGCGACTGGGCGGAGGCCTTGCTCGATGCGTCGCGGCTGCGTCGCGAGGGCTTCTTCGACGCCGCCACGGTGCGCGCGAAATGGCAGCAGCATCTGTCGGGCGAGCAGAACTGGCATCGTCAGTTGTGGAACGTGCTGATGTTCCAGCAGTGGCTCGAGCACCAGCAGGCATCGTCGATCCCGCTGTTCGCGTCGCACACGGCGGATCTCGCGAGCGTCGCAAGCTGATATCGAATGCGCCGCGCTCGACGCGGTTCGAATGACGAAGGCCTTGATCGGAAATGAACTGCACCCCAAAAGTTGGACACCCGTTCAACGATTTGGGGTGTTTTTTTGAACCGCTTGGATTTCTTGGACAGTGCCGAGCGTTAGTGTTCGGTCTTTCATGAGCCTTCGGCCGTGGGCCGGAGG
>NZ_JALQEB010000043.1:0-51476 GCF_023630905.1 Caballeronia sp. ATUFL_F1_KS4A
AACCTCCCGTTCCTATTGGGAAAATTGCCTCCGAAACACTAACACTCATTTGTGTCCAGGATTTCTAGAGCAGATCAGAAGCGATCAAGGCCTTTTTTTATGCGTCGATTGCACGCGCCTCACTGCTCAGGCTTCAGTGCATCGCTGCTTCACCGCTTGACTGCATCGCTAAAACTAAAAGGCCCCGGTCGATTCGACCGGGGCCTTTCGTGATTACGTTCCTACGAACTGCTCAGGATCACTTGTGATGTGTCGTCTGCTCGGCAACCGCGCTGGCAACGACGCTCCGCCGCTGACTGCCGAGGAGCCATCGCGGCGTCTTGAACCGCACGATCGCCGTGTAGAGCCAGACGTACGCCACCGCGAACACGACCGCCGTCACCGCGAGCACCACCGGGTTGTGCCAGAAGAGCGACGCGGGCACGATGCCGATCATGCTCAGCACCCACAGATACGGCGACGTGCGCGCGTTTCTGCGCTGACGCTGACGCGGGTCCGTCCCTTTGCGCACGACTCGCTTGAAGATGAGCGTGTGCAGATGGATGCCGTCGGGCGCGCCGACCGGACGCCCGCGCACGATCCGGCGGCGGTAGATCGAGAAGAGCGTTTCGAAAAGCGGATAAATCGCGACGACCATTGCATACCACGCACAGACGTTCGGATGCCGCGCGACCAGCAGCACGAGCAATTCGGCGATCGTGAAGCCGATGAAATACGCACCGCCGTCACCGAGAAAAATCGACGCAGCCGGATAGTTCCAGATCGCGAAGCCGCCGATCGCGCCGATCATCGTGAGCGCGGTGCTCATCACGAGCAGATCGCCGACTTCATGCGCGACATAGCCTATCGAACCGAAGATCAGAATCGCCACGACGGCGGCGAGTCCGTTGAAACCGTCGATGATATTGACCGCGTTGGTGAGGCCGGCGACCGCGAGCACGGTGAGTCCCATCGCAATGGGCGTGACGGCGAGGATCGGATCGACGAGCGGCAGATCCACACGGCCGACGACGCCGTTGAGAATGAACGCGCCGAGCAGCGCGGCCAGCATCGCGCTCAGGAGCCGCGCCCGCACGCTCACGCGCTTGGTCAGGTCTTCGATCACGCCGCTTCCGAATGCGGGCGCTGCGCAAAGCAGCAGCAAAAGGGACTCGTCGCGCGGATTGCCGCCGAAGATCGCGGCGATGGGAAACGTCACGCAGGCCGCGACCATCAATGCGATGCCGCCGACCCGCGGAACCGGATGAGAATGGTTCTTTTGAACCCCGTTCAAATCATGATCCAGGGAAAGCGCCCCGTAGCGTCCCGCGAATCGAACTATAAGTAGCGTCATGCAGAAAGAACTGATGAAGCCAAGCGCAAGGTTTAACATTTTTTTCACTCACGAAGAGGGCGCATCTCTTTTCGAATATCAATACCCGAAAGCCTATGGTAGGTACAACCCCTGCCATTGTCCACGCATTTATGGCGCTTTAATGTGTGAAACCGAGCCTACTGCGATTTTATTGGGGCTTCCCCCGATTATTCATACAAACCCGAAATTAATAGCGCGTTAAAACACGGATTTCATATAAAGGACTTAATGCGCACTTTTGAAATTCGCGCCTTGTCCGTACGCAAGCCCACCTTCGCGCGCATATTCTTGTGAGTGCCGGTACGTTTTTCCCTGCGTTAGAGCCCAGCGGGCCGGCGCTGCCGGCACAACAGGCCCGACGAGCCCGTCGCGGGAGGCGAAAAAATGTCCGCAAATCGAACCCAGGCTAAACCGGTTTTCTTCATAGAATTAGCAGTTCGATTAATAGCGATTATATGTGCGGTGCCGCGCATACAACAAGGCGGCCTATGCTACTTTTCGATTTGCTCAAATGGCCCGCATACTCGTTAAATTCTTAAAAGCGGGAAAGCGAACACTCGGTCGCTCTGAAAGGTTCGATAAACAACAAAAATCGTCTGTGGGAATTTCTCTTTTTTTGGGTCGTGTGTTTCAATACGACTGCAATGCCGGGGCGGGATTTTAACGGCCCTGAATGCAGGCCTGAATTCAAGAATAAGGAAATGATGTTTGCGCCCTTAGGGGTGCGCCGCAGGTGTTTCGATCCGCATCCGGTGCGCTTGCCGCGCCGGTCCCATAAGAGCCTGTAACGAGACGTTCTATGAAAGTTAAAAATCAGGCGTCAGCCGTAATGGCCGAGAGCGAGAAAGAGATCGAGCTGACGTCGATTCTCGAAACGCTGGGCCGTCACTGGAAGATGATCGCGGCGACCGTGGCGGTCGTCTTCAGCATCGGGGTGGTGTACGCGTATTTCTCGGCCCCGATTTATCAGGCCGGCATGCTCGTCAGAGTCGACGACTCGAGCAATGGACAGCCGGCCGACTCACGCGACATGGTTCGGACCGCGGCCACGCTGTTCGATCAGCGTGCGACGGCCGAAGGCGAGATCCAGGTCATCGGATCGAAGTTCGTGCTCGGTCCCGTCGTCGATGCGCTCAAGCTGTACATCCAGGCAGCGCCGCATCGCTTCCCGATCATCGGGGGCATGGTCGCCCGCATGAACGATGAAACGTCGACTCCCGGTCTCTTCGGCCGCGGCGGTTACGCATGGGGCGCCGAATCGATCGACGTGTCCGCGTTCGACGTGCCGAAGAAATACGAAGGCAAGGAATACACGCTGCGCTATCTCGGCAACGGCCAGTATCAGGTGCGCGGCCCGGGCGTCGAAACGGGCGTCGGCGGCCAGGTCGGCAGCGTGCAGCGTTTCGACACCGACGCCGGTCCCATCTCGCTGCTCGTGGGCTTCATCCACGGCGAGAAGGGCGTCGAATTCGATCTGACGCGTAACTCGCGCGTGTCCGCCATCGATCGTCTGCAGAATTCGCTGGCGATCGCCGAGCAGGGCAACAAGTCGGGCGTCATCAGCACGACACTGGAAGGCAAGGACCCGGTGCTCGTGGCGGCGACGATCAACGAACTGTCGCGCATGTACGTGAAGCAGAACGCCGATCGTCGCGGGATCAACGCCGAGAAGTCGCTCGAATATCTCGAGCAGCAGCTTCCCGACGCCAAGCGTCAGATGGAAACGGCCGAAGACAACTACAACGCGTATCGCAACAGCCGCACGCTGTTCAATCCGGACGAAGAAGGCCGCATCGTGATGCAGCAGGCTTCGCAAGCGGATGCGCAGTTGCTCGACCTGAAGCGCCGTCGCGCCGACCTGGCCGTGCACTTCTCGCCCTCGCACCCGAGCGTGGTGGTGATCGACCAGCAGATCGCGGCGACCGAGAAGTACATCAACGACCTGGCAGCGCGCGTCAAGGCGATGCCGCAGGCCGAGCAGGGCGCGCTTCGTTTGCAACGCGACGTGCGCATGAGCACCGACGTCTATTCGGCATTGCGCAACAACATTGAAACGATGCGCCTCATCAAAGCCGGCCGCACGCCGACGGTGGAGCTGCTCGACCACGCCGAAGTGCCCGAGCGTCCCGTGAAGCCGGTCAAGGCGCTGGTGCTCGTGATCGCGGCTGGTATCGGTCTGTTCCTCGGCATCGTGATGGCGTTCGCTCGCGACTTCCTGTTCAAGGGCGTGCTCGATCCGAAGGAACTGGAATCGAAGACGGGTCTTTCGGTATTCGCGACGATTCCGGACAGCGAGCGTCAGAAGGAACTCGCGAAGCGCATCGCCGAGAAGAAGCCGGAACAGCTCGCGCTCGCCTCGCGTTACCCGACCGATCCGGCTGTGGAAGGCCTGCGCATGATGCGCTCGTCCCTGCAGTACGCGTTGATGGATGCGCCGAACAACGTCGTGATGCTCGCGGGTCCGCTGCCCGGCATCGGCAAGTCGTTCGTCTCCGCGAACCTGGCGACGCTGCTCGCCGCCGGCGGCAAGCGCGTGCTGCTCGTCGACTGCGACCTGCGCCGTGGCCACCTGAACCAGTACTTCGGCCTGCCGCGCGGCAAGGGTCTCGTGGATGTCGTGAACGGTTCGGCCACGCTCGAAGAGACCGTGCATCGCTCGGTGCTGAACAATCTCGACTTCGTCCAGTGCGGCTTCTATCCGCCGGACCCGGCCGAGCTGCTTTTGTCGGACGCATTCACGGAATCGGTGAATCGCGCATCGGCGGAATACGACATCGTGCTGCTCGACGCACCGGCCATTCTGGCGGTGTCCGACACGGCGATCATGGCGCCCGTCGCGGGCTCGATCTTCCTGGTTGCGCGTTATGGGGATACGCGTTCCGGGGAAATCTCGGAGTCCGTGAAGCGGCTCGAACAATCGGGCGCAAGCGTCACCGGCGTGTTGCTCAACGGCTTCAAGGTGCACTACGGCAACTATGCCCAGGCGCGCCAGTACGGCGGCTACGCCTACGCTGCCTACAAGGCCGACAAGGAAGACTAGAGACTGACTCATCCGGCATTTGCTTCAGCTGGACCCCGAATCGAACAGCAGTACTAAATAAACGTCCTGAGTTGCATAACGAGGAGAAGTGAATATGTTCTCGCCGCAAGAGTTGAAACTCGGCATTGTCGGATTGGGCTACGTTGGCCTGCCGCTCGCCGTCGAATTTGGCAAGCGCCATCCCGTCGTGGGCTTCGATATCAATCGTGCGCGCATCAACGCGCTGCGCGAAGGGCGCGATGTCACGCTCGAAGTCGACGATGCCGAGCTGGCTTCCGCGACCTTCATGCAGTACAGCGCCGATGTAGAAGACCTGCGCAGCTGCACCGTGTTCATCGCGACCGTGCCGACACCGATCGATCACTACAAGCGTCCGGACCTGTCGCCGCTGATCGGCGCATCGACGACCATCGGCAGCGTGCTCAAGAAGGGCGACGTCGTCATCTATGAATCGACGGTTTATCCCGGCGCGACCGAAGAAGAGTGCGTCCCGGTGCTCGAAAAGATGTCGGGCCTGAAGTTCAACGAAGACTTCTTCGTCGGCTACAGCCCCGAGCGCATCAACCCGGGCGACAAGTCGCACCGCCTGCCGGACATCAAGAAGGTCACGTCCGGCTCGACGCCCGAAGTGGCCGATTTCGTCGACGAGCTCTATCGCGGCATCATCACGGCCGGCACGCACAAGGCGAGCAGCATCCGCGTCGCCGAAGCGGCCAAGGTGATCGAGAACACGCAGCGCGACGTGAACATTGCGCTGATCAATGAACTGTCGATCATCTTCAACAAGATGAACATCGACACCGAATCCGTGCTGCTCGCGGCCGGCACGAAATGGAACTTCATCCCGTTCCGCCCGGGCCTCGTCGGCGGCCACTGCATCGGCGTGGATCCGTATTACCTGACGCACAAGGCGCAGGCGATCGGCTATCACCCGGAGATCATCCTCGCCGGGCGCCGCCTGAACGACAGCATGGGCAACTATGTCGTCTCGCAGCTCGTGAAGACGATGACCAAGCGCGACATCGCCATTTCGGGCGCGCGCGTGCTCATCATGGGTCTCACGTTCAAGGAGAACTGCCCGGACCTGCGCAACACGCGCGTGGTCGACATCATCGCCGATCTCAAGGAGTACGGCGTCCAGGTCGACGTGTACGACCCGTGGGTCTCGAAGGAAGAGGCGCATCACGAGTACGGCATCGATCCGATCGATCAGCCCGCCAAGGGCGTCTACGATGCGGTCGTGCTCGCGGTGGCGCACAAGCAGTTCGCCGATGAAGGCGCGGAAGGCATTCACGCCTACGGCAAGTCGCAGCACGTGCTGTGCGACCTCAAGTACGTTCTGCCGCCCGAGGCGAGCGACATGCGTCTCTGAGGTTCGGTGGCATCGGCATTGACCGGTGCAGGCCGTCGCACAACATCGCCGCGGTTCGGCTCCCGGAATTTCGGGGGTTGCCCGCGGCGATGTCAACCGGACGTTCGGAGTTCGCAATGAAGATGCCCAAGGTAGTTCTGTACGCCAACACCGATTGGTATCTGTTTAATTTCCGGCTTTCGTTCGCTCGCAAACTGCGCGACGCGGGTTTCGAAGTCATTCTGTTGTCACCCGACGGCGAATACGGCCCGAAGCTGCGCGATCAGGGTTTTCGCTGGCATGCGGTGCCGATGAACCGGCGCAGTCTGAATCCGCTGCGCGAACTGGCGCTCGTGCTCTGGCTCGCGCGCTTCTTCCAGCGCGAAAAGCCGCAACTGGTGCACGGCTTCACGATCAAGAGCGCGGTGTACGGCTCGTTCGCGAGCAAGCTCGCAGGCGTGCCGGCGCGCGTGAACGCGGTCGCGGGGATGGGCTACGTCTTCACGAGCCGCGATCTGAAAGCGCGTATCTTGAAGCCGGTCGTGCGCACGGTGATGCGCTCGGCGCTGAACGGCCGCGACAGCATTCTCGTCCTGCAGAATCCGGACGACATCAAGCTGTTCGAAGCCGCGCGCATCGTCGAGAAGCAGTCGATTCGTCTGATCAAGGGATCGGGCGTCGATCTGACGCGCTTCAAGGTGCGCGAGGCGTCGCCGGACGATGCGGCCAAGCCGCTGCGCATTCTGCTGGCGGCGCGGCTCGTGTGGGACAAGGGCATCGAAGAATATGTGGAGGCGGCGCGCATGCTGCGCCGCGAGAATCGCACCGTGCGCTTCCTGCTCGCGGGTTCGCCCGACGACGGCAACCCGGCATCGGTGAGCACGGCGATGGTGCAGGGCTGGGTGAAGGAAGGGCTCGTCGAATGGCTCGGTCATGTGAGCGACATGCCGAAGCTCTTCACGGAAGTGGATGTGATGGTGCTGCCGAGCTATCGAGAAGGCTTGCCGAAAGCGCTGATCGAAGCCGCGGGCTGCGCGCTGCCGCTCATCACGACGGACGCGCCGGGCTGCCGCGAAGTGGTCAGCGAGTCGGGCGTGGATGGTTTGCAAGTGCCGGTGCGCGATGCACGCGCGCTCGCCGATGCGATCCGCCAGCTCGACGACGACCGCGCGCTCGCGAGAAAGCTGGGCCTCGCCGCGCGCGAGAAGGCACTGAAGAATTTCGACGAACGCATCGTCATCGAGAAGACGCTCGCCGTGTATCGCGAGCTGGTTCCCTCGATCGCGATCGAAGACGAGCGCCGCGAACACGCCGCGCCCGTCGGCAAATTTGGAGACTTTCATGTCTGATCGTTACGAATCGATCCGTCAACAACTGACGCGCACGCCGCAGAAGTGGCTCATTACCGGCGTCGCCGGGTTCATCGGCTCGAATCTGCTCGAAGCGCTGCTGAAGCTCGACCAGGACGTCGTCGGGCTCGACAACTTCGCGACCGGGCATCAGCGCAATCTCGATGAAGTGCGCTCGCTCGTGACGCCCGCGCAATGGGCGCGCTTTCGCTTCATCGAAGGCGATATCCGCAATCTCGACGATTGCCGCACCGCGGTGACAGGCGTCGCGCACGTTCTGCACGAAGCGGCGCTCGGCTCGGTGCCGCGCTCCGTGAACGATCCGATCACGACGCACGAAGTCAACATCAGCGGCTTTCTGAACATGCTCGTCGCCGCGCGCGACGCGAAAGTCGAGAGCTTCACTTACGCCGCGTCGAGCTCGACGTATGGCGACCATCCGGGCCTGCCGAAAGTCGAGGATCGCATCGGCCAGCCGCTTTCGCCGTATGCGGTGACGAAGTACGCCAACGAGCTGTACGCTTCGGTCTTTGCGCGCACGTACGGGTTGAACGCCATCGGTCTGCGTTACTTCAACGTGTTCGGCAAGCGCCAGGATCCGGACGGCGCGTATGCGGCCGTGATCCCGAAGTGGACGGCCGCGCTCATCGACGACGAACAGGTGACGATCAACGGTGACGGCGAAACGAGCCGCGATTTCTGCTTCATCGACAACGTGGTGCAGATGAACATCCTCGCTGCGCTCTCCGAGCCGCAAGCGCGCAATCAGGTCTACAACGTCGCGGTCGGCGATCGCACGACGCTCAATCAGCTCTATGACGGCTTGAAGCGCGTGCTCGCGGATAACGGCGTCATCAACGAAGGCAGCCCGGTGTATGCGCCGTTCCGCGCGGGCGATGTGCGTCATTCGCAAGCGAACGTCGATAAGGCCGCGCAACTGCTCGGCTATGCGAGCGCCATTCCGCTCGCCGACGGACTCGCGATCGCGATGCCGTGGTACATCCGCTTTCTGTCGCAGCGCCGCGTGCCGGTCGAAGCCGAACTCGCGACGAGGCCCGCATGAAAATAGTCGTTTTCATCTACTCGATGCACGGCGGCGGCGCTGAACGCGTCACTGCCAATCTCGCGAACGAGTGGGCGGCGCTCGGCTGGGAAGTGACCGTCGTCACGCTGACAGCCGGTGAAGGCGATGTCTATCCGTTTCATCCGGGCGTGAAGCGCATCGAGCTGGGGCTCGCGGGCGGCGTCGAGGGCGGCGGCTTCGTGCGTACGCTGCTGTCGAACGCGAAGCGCGTGCGCGCGTTCCGCAAGGTGTTGCGCGAGACGAAGCCTACTGTCGCGCTCGGCGTCATGGCGACGGCCAACGTGCTCGCCGTGCTTGCGGGCATCGGGCTGCCGTACAAGATCATCGCGAGCGAGCACACGCATCCGCCGCGCGCGCCGCTCACGCCGTTCTGGGAGCGTCTGCGGCTCTTGACGTATCGCTTCGCGGACAAGGTCGTCGCGCTCACCGACGAAACCCGCGACTGGATCGAAACGCATTGCCGCGCGACAGACGTCAAGGTGATTCCGCCGCCGTTCACGCTGCCTATCGCGCGAACGAATCCGATCATCGAGCCGAAAAGCGTCGTGAAGGACGGGCGCAAGTTGTTGCTCGCGGTCGGACGGCTCTCACCCGAAAAAGGTTTCGACAGCCTCATCGATGCGTTCAGGAAGATTGCCGGCGCGCTGCCGCAATGGGATCTGGTGATCGTCGGCGAAGGGCTTGCGCGTGCGAGTCTCGAACGCCGTGTCGAAGAGGCGAAGCTGCGCGGCCGCGTGTTTCTGCCTGGCCGCGCGGGCAACGTCGCGGACTGGTACGAGCGCGCCGATCTCTACGTGCTGAGTTCGCACTTCGAGGGCTTCTCGATGACGCTCGTCGAAGCGATGGCGAGCGGCTGCGCGGCCGTGAGCTACGACTGCGATTCGGGTCCGCGCGTGATCGTCACGCACGGCATGAACGGCCTGCTCGTGAACCCGGTCGGCGATGCGAGCGCGCTCGCGAAGTCGCTCGAATCGCTGATGAAGGACGACGCAGAACGTCATCGCATGGCGCTGTGCGCGACGTCGGTCAACGACACGTTCGCGTTGTCGAAGACCATCGCGCTGTGGCAGGAAGTGTTCGAAGAGTCGGGCGTGAAGGTGCCGCGTCGCGCGGAACTCCACGTTCCCGCAGCCGGACGATGAGGAGCCACGACCGATGAAGATCATGCTCGTGGTCAGTTCGATGGGAAGCGGCGGCGCGGAGCGCGTCGCGGCCTCGCTCGTCAATGCGTGGGCGCAACGCGGCGATACGGTGACGCTCGTCATCACGTATAGCGGCCGTGGCGCGTGCTTTTATCCGCTCGCGCCGAACGTGCGCTGCGTCTTCCTCGCCGATCGCGTGAAGGCCGGCGCGCGTATGCTGCAATATCCCGCGCGCTTTCGCGCGCTGCGTGCGCTGATCCGCGAAAGCGCGCCCGATGTGGTCGTGTCGTTCCTCTCGAACGTGAACATCACGACGATTCTCGCGACGCGCGGCCTCGGCATTCCGGTGATCGCGAGCGAGCACATCGATCCGTCCGCCGACGGCCGTTCGCAGCTCATGAGCCAGATGTGCCGCTTCGTTTATCCGAGCGCGGACCTGCTCACGCTGCTCACGGACAACATGGAGGCATCGTTCAGGAAGATGGTGCCGCGCGTGAAGCGCATCGAAGTGGTGCCCAATCCGCTGCCGGACGAGTTGTTGCTGTTGCAGCCCGAAACCATCGAGAAGAGCGCGCGCAAGCGGCTCGTCGCGGTCGGGCGTCTCAACACGCAAAAACAGTTCGATATGCTGATAGATGTATTCGCGACGCTCGCGCCCGAGTTTCCGGACTGGGATCTGTGGATCTGGGGCGAAGGCCCGGAGCGCGCGGTGCTCGAAGCGCAGGTCGCGCAACTGAAGATGAACGAGCGCGTGCTGATGCCCGGCAAGACGACGACGCCTTGGGAAGAGATGGCGCGCTCGGATGCGTTCGTGCTGTCGTCGCGCTACGAAGGTCTGCCGATGGCGATGCTCGAAGGCATGGCGCTTGGCCTCGCGACGGTCGCGTTCGACTGCAAGAGCGGCCCGCGCGAACTCACGCGCGACGGCCAGGACGGTCTGCTCGTGCCGGCCGGCGACAAGGCCGCTCTGATCGATGCGCTGCGCCGCGTGATGTCGGACGAAGCGTTGCGCGCCGAGCTCGGACGCAAGGCGGCGGCATCGGTACGGCAGCGTTATTCGTCGCCGGCGATCCTGCGTCAGTGGGACGCGATCTTCGCGCAACTCGGCGCACGCTCGCGCGGCGGCGAAGGCAAGAGCACGGCTTATGCGCGTGCGGTGACGGGAGAGAAAGCGTAATGGTCGACCGGCGACAAGTGATCCGCTCGCTGCTGATGGGCGCCGTCGCCAGTGGAGCGGGCGTCGCCGGCTTCGACGCGCGCGCGGCGCAGAAACGCGATGTCGTCACCGACAAGTCGTTCGGCGTGAAGGGCGACGGCAAGACGAACGATCGCATCGCGCTGCAGCGGGCCATCGATCAATCCGTCGATTCGACCTTGCTCATCACGGGCAAGTGCCGTATCGACGACAAAGGGCTCGACCTGCGGCGCGATAGTCACCTGCGCTTCGCACCGGGCGCGTCGATCAAGCTGCTGCCGCACGATACGTCGTTCTATTCGATCTTCCGCATCTGGGACGTGAGCAACGTGCTCGTCGAGAACGCGGTGCTCGACGGTAGCAAGGAGCTTAACGCCGCGAAACCGGCGCTGCGTGAAAACGGTCACGGCATGGGCTTTTCGATTGCGGGAAGCACGGAGGTGACGCTCATCTCGCCGAAGACGATCGGCTGCTGGGGCGATGGCATCTATATCGCCAACAGCTACAACGTCGCGTTTAAGTACAGCAGCGGTATTCGCGTGGTGAATCATCATGCGGACCGCTGCCGCAGACAAGGCGTGTCGATCATCAGCGGACGCAACATCGTGTTCGAGAATCCGCTGTGGGAGAACATCGGCGGCACGCAGCCGGAAGCGGGGCTCGACGCGGAGCCGAACAGCAACGCCGATATTCTCGAGAACATTCGCATCGTCAATCCGACGACGCGCAATTGCCGGTACGGGATCATCGTCTGGCTGGAGGAGATCGTCGGGCCGATGCCCAAGCATGTCGATA
Organism: Caballeronia sp. ATUFL_F1_KS4A; assembly: GCF_023630905.1. Taxonomy (NCBI): domain Bacteria; kingdom Pseudomonadati; phylum Pseudomonadota; class Betaproteobacteria; order Burkholderiales; family Burkholderiaceae; genus Caballeronia; species Caballeronia sp. ATUFL_F1_KS4A. The sequence goes on from NZ_JALQEB010000043.1 coordinate 11,311, forward strand.
TCGGCATCACGAATCATCGCGACGAAGGCGCGAGCGATGCCGCGTTCGCCGTGTCATCGCTCAAGCTGAATGGGCGCAAGGTGTCCGGGCAGATCGCGAGTCATTCGCCGACATGGGTGAGTCCGAAGATGTCGACAGTGGAAAGCATCGATTACGACAAGGCGGGACCGAAGATCATCGTCACCAACCTGAGGCTCGTGCCATGAAAGCCGCGCCCACACACAATAACTAAAGCGGAAAAAAGGCCAATACGATGCAAGCAACGACAATGAACAATACGGCGCAGCAAAGCGCACAGAGCGCGCAGAGCGAACCGATACGACGCATGACCGGATTCGCGTACTTCATGACGCCATCCGGCTGGGCGTTCCTTGTGCTCGCGGCCACGGCGCTCTCGATCGTCGCGTTCCGCGAGCGCAGCGTCGGCCTGATCTTCGACCAGGAAGCGTACATCCAGTACTTCCGCTCGACCGACTGGCACTGGCTTGTGCAGTTCTATCAGAACCGCGAGTCGGATATGGGCTTTCTCATCAGCCTTATCACGGAAGAACTGGGCTGGCGCTCGTGGGTCATCCTCCTCAATGCGTTCGGCGTGTCGCCCGAAGGCGGCATCCGCATTACGGTGGTGCTGCTTAACCTGGTCGTGATGTATTCGCTGTTGCAGACGCGCAGGCCGCTCATCGGTCTCGTTCTGTGGCTCGTGATTCCGTATGCGCTCGCTACGGTCGGTCTGTTCCAGATCCGCCAGGGCTTCGGTCTGGCCATCGCGATGCTCTTCGCGCTGCGCTTCAATAAGCCGACCATCGGCATGGGGCTCGCGAGCTTCGTGCACACGACCTTCGCGGTGCCTACAGCGTTCCTGATGACCGCCGGTTTCATCGGCGAGCAAAGGAAAGCGCGCGCGCTCGTCGCGGTGAGCGTGGTGGCGATCGTGCTTGCGTCGGCGGCGAAGTTTCTGTTTGCGACCTACGGCGGCCGTCGTATCGACGAGTACTCGGGCTATCAGGAAAACTTCACGATCAAGCTGCTGTCGCTGCTGCTGTTCTACACGATGGCATCGGTCATGGTGCTCTACTCGACGTGGCGCGCGCAGGATACGCAGCGTCAGCGCGCATTCACGCGGCTGTCGATCATGCATGTCGGACTCTTCGTGTATCTCGTCGTTGCGTTCTTCGTGTTTCCGTTCGCGAAGGGCCGCGTCTGGTATTGCGTGCCGCTGCTGCTGCCGTTCCTCGCGCCCGAGATCAAGTTCAAGAACGCGATGGTTCTCGTCATCACCTTCGGCGTGTTCGTGGCCGTCGCAGCCGACGCCACGAAGAGTTATTTCGAAGGCGTCTATCACTACTTCCTGATGCCCTGACGACGATGTCCTACTTCCTGATTTCGCTCGATTTCGAACTGATGTGGGGCGTGCGCGACCATCGCTCGATCGCCACATACGGAAAGAACATTCTCGGCGTGCGCGAGGCGATTCCGGCGATGCTCGACATGTTCACGAAGTATCGCGTGAAGGCGACGTGGGCGACGGTCGGCATGCTGCTGTTCGATAACAAAAAGGACCTGCTCGCGAATCTGCCCGACGTCCGGCCGACTTATACCGATACGAAGCTGAGTCCATACGCCAACGGTTATCTCGATTCGATCGGCGATAACGAAAAGAGCGATCCGTACCACTATGGTCTGTCGCTCGCGCGTCGGATCGTCGATACCGAAGGCAGCGAGCTCGCGAGCCATACGTTCTGCCATTACTACGCACTCGAAGCAGGGCAAAACAAGGCGCAGTTCGCCGCCGACATGGAAGCATCCGTCGCATCGATCCGGCGTCTCGCCGATCCGCCCGCGAGCATCGTGTTTCCGCGCAATCAGGTGAACAACGCGTATCTGTCGGTGTGCGCGGAGCAAGGGCTCGTCGCGTATCGCGGCACGGAGCGCAGCTGGATGTATCGCGAAACCTCGCGCGCCGATGAAGCGGCGATGCGCCGCGCGGCGCGTCTCGTCGATACGTACATCAATATCTCAGGCGATCACGCGTTCGATCCGCGCCCGGCTCGCGGACTCATCGACGTGCGTTCGAGCCGCTTCCTGCGTCCATATGCGCGCAACAAGCGCGCGCTCGAATGGCTGCGCATCCATCGGATCAAGCAGTCGATGACGTCGGCGGCGCGCACGGGGCGTTCGTTCCACTTGTGGTGGCATCCGCATAACTTCGGTGCGAATCTGGCCGAGAACCTCGGCGTCCTCGAAGCGGTGCTGAAGCATCACGTGTACTTGAGAGAGACCTACGGCATGCAGCCCGCGACCATGGCGGAAGTCGCGCGGGCGACGCAATCGGAAGAAAGCCGGCTTGCGGAGATGGAATTCGGTTTGTTCGTATGACGAAGTAATCAGGAAAGGCAAGACGCTAGAAAATAACCCGCACCGCGGGCGCGATGCAATGGCGATGTCCATTGCATCGCGCTGGCGCGTGCGCGGCAAAAAAGAAGTTCTTGGGGGAAGCGCGATGAACTTTCGTAACGACATCAACGGCCTGCGCGCGTTCGCGGTTCTCGCGGTCGTCCTTTTCCACTTCGATGTGCCCGGCTTCAAAGGCGGCTTTCTCGGCGTCGACGTGTTCTTCGTGATCTCCGGTTATCTGATGACGAGCATCATCTTCAGACGCCTTTCGAAGGACAGGTTCTCGGTGCTCGAATTCTATGGCGATCGAGCGCGGCGCATCATTCCGGCGCTCGCGTTTCTTTGCTTCGCGCTCGGTGTGTTCGGCTGGCTGATATTCCTGCCTTCCGAGTTTCGCGCGTTCGGCAAGGCGGCGGGATCGAGCCTCGGCTTCTTTTCGAACATCGTTTACTGGCGCGAAGCGGGTTACTTCGATACGCGCTCGCATCTGAAATGGCTGCTGCATACGTGGTCGCTTTCCGTCGAGTGGCAGTTCTATCTGCTGTATCCGCTCGGCATTCTGCTCGTGCGCAAGCTCTTCGGGCGACGCGGGACGAAGATCGCGCTCGTCGGCGCCGCGCTCGTTTCGTTCGCGGCGTGCGTCTATCTCTCCGATCCGACGAAATGGCCGACGGCCGCGTTCTTCCTGCTGCCGACGCGCGCATGGGAAATGATCGCGGGCGGTCTCGTCTATCTGTTCCCGTTGACGGCGGGCAGGCCCGTGCGCCGCACGCTGGAATGCATCGGCCTCGCGATGATCGCGTACGGCGCGGTCATGTTCAACGAGAACAACGAATGGCCGGGCTACCTCGCGCTCGTGCCGGTGCTCGGCACGGCGTTCGTGATTCTCGCGGCGCGCAGGCATTCGATCTTCACGGGCAATCCGCTCGCGCAGTTCATCGGCAAGATTTCGTACTCGGTCTATCTCTGGCACTGGCCGTTCGTCGTCGCGCTCACGTACTTCGACAGGGAAGGTTCGCTGCGCTGGCGCGCGGCCGCGATCGCGGGCGGCTTCGTCATGGGCTATCTGTCGTATGCGCTCGTCGAGTCGAAGACCAGAAAGCCGCCGGCGCGAGACGAGGCGCGCGCCTTTCCGCGCTTCATCACGCTGCGTCCGATTCTCGCGTTCACGCTGCTGCTGGCAATCGGCGGCGGCAGCATCTATGCGAGCCAGGGCGTGCCGAATCGCTTCGACCGTTCGGTGTTCATCGCCGATAGCGAGACCTACGACACCAATCCGCATCGCACGAAGTGTCACATGATGATCGATCCGTGCGATGTCGCGAACAAGCAGAAGGAGAGCCGCGTCGTGGTGCTCGGCGACAGTCACGCGGAAGCGATCGCCGAAGCGGTCGTCGACGCCGTGCCGAACGGCAAGCCCGATGACGTGCTGCTCATCACGATAGAAGGTTGCCCGACGATCTACGGCATTCGCCGCGGCAATGGCGATTGCTTCGATCAGGACCGCAAGTACATCGATATCCTGAGCCGCGATCAGAGCGCGAAGACGCCGGTCATCATCGCGAATCACTGGTCGCAGTACTGGTCCGGTCCGACGATGGACGACTTCGCGTTCGTCAATCCGGAGCAGCCGGCGCAGACATCGACGCCGTTCACGACGGAGTTGTATCGCGAGCACTTGCTATCGACCGTTTGCCGCATCTCGAAGATTCGCCCGGTCTATCTCGTCGAACCGATTCCCGAGTTCGACTTCAACGTGCCGCTGACGCTCGCGCGCGAGAAGATGCGGGATCCGAAGGCGCCCGATCTGTCGATCACCATGTCGGATTACGTTCAGCGCAATGGCGCGTTGCTGCAGGCGATGCATCAGGCACACGATCAATGCGGCATCCATCTGCTCGACCCGCGTCCGTTCCTGTGCCCGGACGGCAAGTGCATGGGCTCGCACGATGGCCGGCCGCTTTATTCCGACTTCCATCACATGAGCGAATACGGCAACCGCTTCCTCGTGCCGATGTTCCGGCGCGTCTTCGAACAAGGTTGAAAGCAGGTGCTTATTGCGGCGTGCCGGTATCGTGCTGCGCGTCGTTGCCGGTGAACGGCGGCGCATAGCGCGTCCAGAAGATATAGCTCGCGAGCACCGCGATCGCGCCGATGCCGGTCGCGAGCAGCACGCCCTGCGCGCCGTAGTAGCGCACGAGAATGACGTTGCCGATGATCTTCGTCGCGAAGCCGATCAGCGAAATGACGGAGATCGCGCGATAGCGTGTCTCGCTCGCGAACAGCTGCACGAGCACGCACATGCCGAAGTAGAACGGCACTTGCAGCAGCCCGTAGCGAAAGAGCGTGGTGACGGCGATGGTGTCGTCGGCCGTGAACGCGCCTTTCTGAAACAGCAGCTTCACGACGTACGGCGCGAGCGCATACGCGAGGATGCTGCCGGTCAGGCCCAGTACGGTCATGATGCCGGACCACTTCAGCGCGGTGCTGCGTGCGCGCGCATGATCTCCGCGATGAAGAATCTCCGCGAGAATCGGCAAGGTCGCGCGCGTGATCGCAAGCGCGCCCATGCTGAGCACGAGCGAGAGCAGCCGGTTCGCGTAGCCGAGCGTCGCGATGGCGCCGTCGCCTTGCTGCGCCATGAAGTACTGATCGATCGGAAGCCACAGACTCGCGACGACCGCGCCGATCGTGAGCATGCCCATCGAGCGGATCGTCGATGGCCACTGCTTCGCGCGCATCGAAACGCGCGGCCGGGCGGGCATCGTGTCGGCGCGCCTGGCGAGCACGCGCAGCCACGCGGCCTGCACGACGAAGCCGAGCGACGTCCCCATGACGAGCGGAAAAATCGATTCGTTGTTGCGCGCGGCAAGCACGAAGACCAGCAGGCCGATGGCCGGCACGCATTCGAGCAAGGTGTTGATGTGCTTGCCCGACGCCTGCAGCCGCGACGACGAAATGCAGATCGTGAAGGTCAGCACGCCGACCGGCGTCATGCTGATGATCATCGCGCGGCACATGTCGCGTGTGGATTCGGCGAGACTGCCCGCGATGACATCGGCGAGATAAGGCCAGAAAAGCCATAGCAGAAGCGACGAGCCGAGGCCGAGCACGAGGCCCACGCCTTCCAGCTCGCCGAGAAAACCGTTGCGCTGCGACCTGTCTTCCTGAAGCGAGACGAGCGCGGGAACGAGCAGCACGGCGAGCACGTTCGTGAGCATCGTCGGCAGCCAGGTGACGAGCGTGAGCGCGAACTGATAGGCGTCGACCGTGCCGCTGATCCCGTAGCGATACGCGATCGCCATTTCCTTCGACGCGCCGATGCACTTCCCGGCGATCACGAAGATCAGCAGGACGACCGCGCTTCTTGCGATTCTCTTGTGATCCTGATGCACGCCGCCGAGACGTCGTCTCACCGATTGCACTGCTGCGCTCAGCACGGGTCCTCCTGCGTGGGAGCCTTTCGCCGCATGGCCTGACGTCGATACGAAAGCGCCATGCGACAGAAATCACGCGAAGGCCCGCGGCTTTCGCGTGAGAGAGGAGAGCGTGCACCAAAACGGGCGGCGTGACTGTTCGCTAAGGCACCTCGCCATGCCGAAGCCGGCCCTTCATACCGCGCCTGTCTGCCACGGACGCATGATGTAGCGCGCCGCCCGCTCGGGCGTGGCGTCGTCGGTCAGAATGCGCGCCGGGCAGCCGGCCACCGTGACGTTCGGCGGAATATCCTTCGTCACGACGCTGCCCGCGCCGATCGTCACGTTGTCGCCGATGGTCACGTCTTCGATGATGCAGACGTTCGGCCCGATATACACGTTGTTGCCGATGGTCGCCGCCTTGCCGTGATTCGATCCGATGGTCACGCCCTGCGAGATGTTGCAGTTCGCGCCGATGACCGCCGTCGGGTTTACCGCGATCGTGCCGATATGACTGATATAGAAGCCCGGCCCGATGCGCGTGCGCGGACTGATGACGAATCCGAAGCGGCGCTGCTTCAGACGCACGATGTGGTTGAGCACGAGGCGCATGGGCCGCGACGACGCGGCGCTCGCGAGGCGCAGCCAGAACATGTAGTTGAACCCTTCGTTCAGCATCAGTTGCTCGAGAAGGAGCATGACGCTGTACTCGCCCGTATAGCGATAGAGATCGCTTTTGATCAGATCAAAGGTTTTCATCGCGGTGTATCCGCTGGTCGTGTGATTTCTTGTAATACCTCCGGCCGGAATCGGCCGTTCCCCCAACTGTGCTGAGCGCACCAAATCCGAGACTAGTCTTTCTGTCCAACTGGATCAGTGCGAAACGGAACATATGACCGGCTGGCAATCGAAACGATTCCAACTTTCGCCTGTTTTGTCTGTTGAATAAACCAGTTTTCTTTAATCAGATCATTAGCGTTTCGGTCGAATCCCAAGCTGCGCGCGGGATTCAGCGGAAAATGATCCGATTCGTAAAAACCCGATAAGGGTATGCCCTGTAGGGTCTTTCGTCTTTTGAATGAAAAAAGTTTTTGGACCGCACTTACAAAATCCGATTCGTCGGATGAAATCGTTTAAAACGGTGCTTACTTGAATGTAATGTTGGGACTGCAACCGTGCAGAAGCGGCAATTTTGGTGCGTGTCTGGATAATCGTCGGCGGATTGACCGGTCAATAAGGCGAAATAATCGGCGGATTGTTGCTCGTTTCGGCATACGAAAGGCGCTCTGCAAGCCCCACCGGGCCTTCCGAGGCGATAGGTCGCGCTCTCGGCGGGTGAACGTTCGTGTCGTTATAATCGATTCTTCAGATGATTAATAGTCATCGTACCTCAACTGGTTTGAAGTGGTGTTATTCATCTACGGTATTAACATTAAAAAAGCGGTAGATTAATTTACTCGCCGCCGATTAAAAGCGGAAATGCACAGCAATAAAGACGCGAAAAAGCAAAATAATAAGTTACAAGCGTACATTTTGTAACAAGTGCCGGGTAGAAACGCCTCGTAACAATCTGTAGGATTTAAAAAAGACGGTAATTACTGCCGTCAGACTTCAGCGCTTCATCAGCCCGTTCGCGGGCCAATCAAGCGCGGGGTTGAGTGGGTACTTCCGGATTATCTGGCTCTTCCGACTCTGGTTCGTCCAATCCCGAAGTCGTCATGTTTTTCGCCGAGATGCCTTTCGGAGTCGCCGTGTGCGGCTGTCGAGCGCTGAGCGGCGCAATCGTTTGCGCCTGCTGAATTTGCGTTGGTCATCTCACGCCCATAAAGAAACGTTGCGTGCGGCCGTAGTCGCATGAACGGGTCCGCCCGTCGACAACGCACAACCAACTCGGAAAGACAATGCTTTCGAACAACACTCAGGCAGACACCCAGGCAGACAACACCGTCGTCGACACGCGTATCGCAACCCGTCGCAAACTCCTGACCTCGCTTATCGCGGGTAGCGGCGCGTTTGTGCTCGCCGCATGCGGCGGCGGCAGCGACAGCGCGGCCCCCGATTCGGTCGCCGATCGCTGGAGACGCCGTAACACCGGCAGCGGCGCCTCGACGGCGACGCCCGCGAGCTCGGCTTCGTCGGCAAGCGCCACGACGACCGCCAGCGCGCCGGCCGCGGCAAGCTCGACGAACGCCGCCAGCACGAACACCGCGGGCACCATCAACGCATCGTCGTTCGGCGTGAAGGCCGACGGCTCGACCAACGACCGCGCCGCGCTGCAAGCCGCCATCGACGGTTCCGTCGGTCAGATTCTCCTGATCTCGGGCCAGGTCCGCATCGACACGACGGGTCTCAAGCTGCGCACGAACACGCACATTCGCTTTGCGTCGGGCGCTTCGATCAAGCTGCTCCCGCACAACGCCGACATCTACCAGATGATGCTCATCGAAGACGTGAGCAACGTCATCGTCGAAAACGCGTACCTCGACGGCAGCAAGGAGCTGAACTCGGCTTCGGGCGGCGAGCACGGCATGGGCTTCTCGATCATCGGCGCACAGAACGTGCACCTGATCGCGCCGACCACGATCAACACGTGGGGCGACGGCATCTACATCAACGACAGCCAGAGCAAGAAGAACACGCCGACGTACAACCTCGTCGTCGACAACCACAAGGCCGACGGCTGCCGCCGTCAGGGTGTGTCGATCATCTCGGGCGACACGATCACGTTCAACAGCCCGATTTGGCAGAACATCACCGGCACGGCGCCGGCTTGCGGTCTCGACTTCGAACCGAACGACAACTCGGCCGTGTTCAAGAGCATCACGATCAACAGCCCGACGACGGCGAACTGCAAGGGCGGCGGCATCAACGTGTGGTTCGGCTCGCTGCCGGGTCCGATCAGCAAGACGGTCACGATCGCGATCAACAACCACGTCGACACGACCAGCCCCGGCGGTTCGTTCGCGGTTCAGGGTCTGTCGCTCGACGGCTACATCGTCAACGGTCAGATCAGCAGCACGAATCCGAAGTGGAAGTACCCGCTGATCGTCGAGCAGTGGGACAACGCGGGTCCGCGCATCAACGTGCAGAACCCGACGATCGTCAAGTCGTAATCGGCGATGAAATGAAAAACGCCATGCGGATGAATTTTCCGCATGGCGTTTTTTGCTTTTCCGCGCCGCCTACTTGAGCCAGTTGAGATTGACGGAATTGGCGATCGCCTGCAGCCCCGCCTGATTCGGATGCAGATGGTCGCCGCTGTCGTACGCACCGAGCATGACAGGCGGATTGGCCGGATCGCCGAGCGCGGCGGCCTGATCGAGCACGGCGTCGCAGCCGCTGTCGGGCGTCGCGACGAACGCGTTCACCGCTTGCCGCGTCGCTTCGATGTCGGCCGTCCACGGCGACACGCCCTCGAACGGCGTGAGCGTCGAGCAGATCGCCTTGACGCCCGCCGCGTGCGCGCTCTGCGTCAGTTGCGCGAACGCGCTGTTCAGGCGCGCGGCCGTCGGCGGCGATCCGCCGATCAGGTTGTTGACGGCATCGTCGGAAATGATGACCCACTTGACGTTGTACTTGTCGAGCACGTCGCGCTGGAAGCGCGTGAGGCCGGCATCGCCCGCGTCGTTCGTGAAGAAATCGTTGCCGGCGATACCCTGATTCAGCACGCCCACCGTCATGCCCGCCTGCTGCAGACGCGCGGCGAGCAGGTTGGGCCAGCGGCCGTTCGTGTTCGGCGGCGAATCGATGCCGTCCGTGATCGACGCGCCGAACGCGACCACCGCGCCCGTCGCACTGGCGTTCTGCACGACGACGTCGGTGAGGAAGTAATACGACTGCGCGCCGAGCGCGTTGACCACGCCGCCCGCGAATTCGGTGTCGGCGCTGACATCGCCGGGCGCGACGTACACGTCCTGCAGGCCTTCGGCGTGGCCGGTGGTTTCCGATGGCGTCTGCTGCGGGAGATAGGCGCTGACGACGATGTCCGACATCGCCGGCACCGCGATCGCGATCGGATCGCTCATCTCCGTCTTGCCGGGCGGAATCGTCACGAAGGGCTGACCGTTGAAGGTGACGGCCCTGTCGCTGCCCGGCACGGTGCGTTTGCCGTCGGCGCGCAACGCGACGCGCACGTCGCCGATCACGAGCGGCTCGCTGCCGTACTGATTGGAAAACTGGACGCCGGCGGCCGTCCCGCCGATGCTCGTGTGCACGATCTGCCGGATCGTCTGATTATTGAAGCCGCCGCCGCCGACGATCATCGGCGCGGTGCTCCAGGTGCCGGTCCACGGCAGGGTAGCGCTGACGTTCTGCGCAAAACTCGACGACGTAAGCGGCAAGGCGAGCGCGGTGGCCACGAGGGCTCGCTTGAGGCGAGGAAATCGCTTGTTCAACTTGTTCTCCGAAACCAGCCTGGAATGAGATAGACGTCTCGCAGTGCGCGAGACTTTTGGCGGGCGCATGTGGCCACAGCGCGCCGGGGTGCGCGGCGAAATCTTTGAATGCGTTTGTTTCGCCTTGGTGAATCGGAGCACCATTTGTGCGCGTGCTCTGTGCGCGCGCGCTCATTTCGGCCGATAGGCAAGTCTTTCGTCGCTAGCTCGCAACTAACTGTCTACGCAAGCCCCCGCCTTTGTTCGCGGGCGGCGTAAGCGTTTACGGTTGCACGTCGGAAGCGGGCGCCGGAGAGCTTGCAGTTTCGCCGGGCGTGGGCAGGATCGGCGGCATCGTCGTAAACACTGGCGGTTGCGGCGGCTCTTCGGTCACTTCGGCGGCGGGCTCCGAAGGCGGCCGCTTCGGACGCACCGGATGCTGCGCCGCCGTCTGCGCGGTTTTCGGCTTGCCCGGCTTCGGCGCTTTCGAGAACGTCTCGTCGAACCAGGTTTTTGCGTTCGTGAGCATCGTTTGCCACATGCCCGGCGCTTCCTGCGTATCGAAGCGCGCGCGGGCATCGATCAGATGCGAACGCAGCGAACGCTGCATGAAGTCGCCGACGATCGGCAACGCGCTGTGCGCGCCTTGGCCCCAGTAATCGCTGCGCAGCGTGACGCGGCTGTCGTTGAAGCCGACCCACGCGCCCGCGACGAGTTGCGGATGCATCAGGATGAACCAGCCGTCGGCGTTGTCCTGCGTAGTGCCGGTCTTGCCCGCGACATCTGCGCGAATGCCGAAGCGCGTGCGGATCGTCGTGCCGGTGCCGCGGTTGATGACGTCGCGCATCACATCGACGAGCTTGCGCGTCGCATCGACGGACAGCGCGCGCTCGGGCGTGCTCTCGAACTGCGCGAGGACTTCGCCGTCCTTGTTCTCGATGCGCGTGACGAGCAGCGGCTCCATATAACTGCCGTCGTTCGCGATCGTGCCGTACGCCGACACCATTTCCCTCAGCGTCACCGGGCTCGTGCCAAGCGCGAGCGACAGCACCACGTCGAGATGACTGTCGCGCACGCCCATGTCACGCGCGAGCCGCGCGACGCGTCCCGGACCGACTTGTTCCATCAACTGCGCGGTGATGCGGTTCTTCGAATACGCGATGCCGTCGCGCAGGCTCACGGGACGGCCCGACGGCGGCGAGTCGTCGGTCGGGCGCCAGATTTCGTCGCCGCGAATCGGGATTTCGACGGTCTGATCGACGATCGTATCGGCCGGCTTCGCGCCGCGCTCGAACGCCGCGCCGTAGACGAAAGGCTTGAAGGTCGAGCCGGGCTGGCGGCGCGCCTGCGCGACGTGATCGAACGGATCCTGCGTGAAATCGCGGCTGCCGACCCACGCCTTGATCTGCCCATTGCGCGGATCGAGCGCGACGAACGCGGCCTGCACGCGCGTCTTGTCCTCGCACAGCGCCTGCATGAAGGCGCGGTCCGAGCCGAGTTTCTTGATGGCGTCGGCGTCGTTCGCGCCGCCCGTGCGCAGCGCGCGGTATGCGTCCGTCTCGCGGATGAACGCGTGCCCGAGATCGGCGTTCGCGTTCGCGCAACCGGCGCGGCCGCCCCACGCCGCGTTGGCGATCGATTGCAACTGGTTGCCCTGCAGCGCGAGCGCGTTCGTCGCCATCGCCTGCAGACGCGAATCGATGGTCGTGCGCACGACGAGGCCATCGGAATAGATGTTGTAGTCGTTGTCGTCGGCCCAGCCGATCAGCCATTTGCGCAACTGCTGCGCGAAGTGCGGCGCGCGGCCGGGCTCTTCCGTCTGCCGCTCGAAGTCGATGCGCAGCGGACGTTTCTTCAGCGCGTCGAGTTTGGTCGCCGGCAAGTGGCCGAACTTGACCATCTGCCCGAGGACGATGTTGCGCCGGTCGAGCGCGCGCTCCGGATTGATCACCGGGTTGTAGTAACTGTTGCCCTTCAACATGCCGATGAGCGTCGCGCTTTCGAGCACGTCGAGCTGGCCGGCGGATTTGTCGAAGTAAGTGCGCGCGGCCATTTCGATGCCGTACGCGTTGTACAGGAACGGCACCGTGTTCAGATACGTTTCGAGAATCTCGTCCTTCGAATAGAGCGCTTCGATCTTGAACGCCGTGATCGCTTCCTTCAGCTTGCGCGTGAGCGTCTGCGAGCGGCCGATTTCCTCGGGATACAGATTGCGCGCGAGCTGCTGCGTGAGCGTCGAGCCGCCTTGCCGGTCGCCCGAGAACGTGCGCCGCGCCGCGCCCGCCGTGCGCCGGAAGTCGATGCCGTGATGCTGATAGAACCGCCGGTCTTCGGTCGAGATGAGCGCGTCGATCACCTGCGGCGAAATCTGTTTGAGACTCACCCATTCGCGATGCGTCGGCTTGAATTCGGCGAGGAGCTTGCCGTCGGCGGAATAGATCTGCGCGGGCTGATCGACTTTTGCACGGCGGATATCGCGGATACCGGGCGTGAACGGAATCAGCACCAGCACATAGATAAGAAAGAGCGCCGGCAGAAGGAGCAGCGAACGCGCACGCAGATGCGGACGCAGCCGCGACGCGAGGCGAGCCAGAATCGCCTTGGCCCAGGCTTTGAAATCAGACGCGGTCACAACGAAACGGGATGCCCGGACATGGAAAACCCTGAATCGTAGCGTAATTTTTCAGCAGGTCTTTCGCAAAAGTGTCGCCGACGCTACACCGCCCGCGTTCCCGCCGATTCGCCGATTGGAAACGCCGTCGTCGAAAGCACCTCACGCAACACGACGAACGTGCGGATCTGCCGCACGCCCGGCAGATAGAGCAGCTTTTCGGCGTGGAGCCGGTTGAAGCTTTCGCTGTCGCGCGTGCGGATCAGCATGAAGAAGTCGAATTCGCCGGTCACGACGTGGCATTCCATGCAGCCGGGCACTTTCTGCGCGGCTTTCTCGAAGGCGTCGAAGGAATCGGGCGTCGAGCGGTCGAGGATCACGCCGATCAAGACGAGCATGCCGGCATCGAGCGCTTTCGGATCGAGCAGCGCGACGGTCGCGCGGATCAGCCCCGCTTCGCGCAGCCGCTCGACGCGCCGCAGACACGCGGGCGGACTCAGATTGACCTTCTCCGCGAGCGCGACGTTCGAGATCGACGCATCGCGCTGCAACTGACGCAGGATCGCGCGATCGACGCGATCGGTCTGGACGCTTGCCGGATGCGGGTTTGGAGCGGATGCGGTTTTTTTCATTGCTTCAATGGGCTCTTGTACGAAATAAAAGTTAGCGAACAGCGTCTCGCGTCCAAAAACGTTAGGCCGAACGGCATTTTTTCGCAACCCGATCCGTCACGAGAATCTCTACGATTCTGTCATGCAGTCCCACCATCACGAGGATGCCGACATGAATCTGCAACGTTTTCCCCGCTATCCGCTCACGTTCGGACCGACGCCCATTCAGCCGCTCAAGCGCCTGTCCGCGCATCTCGGCGGCAAGGTCGAGTTGTACGCGAAGCGCGAGGACTGCAACAGCGGCCTCGCGTTTGGCGGCAACAAGACGCGCAAGCTCGAATATCTGATTCCCGAGGCGATCGCCGAAGGCTGCGACACGCTGGTTTCCATCGGCGGCGTGCAGTCGAACCAGACGCGCCAGGTCGCGGCGGTCGCGGCGCATCTCGGCATGAAGTGCGTGCTCGTGCAGGAAAACTGGGTCAATTACTCCGATGCCGTCTATGACCGCGTTGGCAATATCCAGATGTCGCGGATGATGGGCGCGGACGTGCGCCTCGTCGCCGATGGCTTCGATATCGGCATCCGCAAAAGCTGGCAGGACGCGATGGAAAGCGTGCGCGCGGCGGGCGGCAAGCCGTTCCCTGTGCCGGCGGGTTGCTCGGAGCATCCGCTGGGCGGCCTCGGTTTCGTCGGCTTCGCGGAGGAAGTGCGCGCGCAGGAAGCGGAGCTGGGCTTCAAGTTCGACTACATCGTCGTGTGCTCGGTGACGGGCAGCACGCAGGCGGGCATGGTGGTCGGCTTCGCGGCGGATGGGCGCGCGCGGCGCGTGATCGGCATCGATGCATCGGCGAAACCGGAGCAGACGCACGAGCAGATTCTGCGGATCGCGAAGCACACAGCGGAACTCGTCGATCTCGGCCAGGACATCACGCGCGACGACGTGATTCTCGATACGCGCTTCGGCGGCCCCGAATACGGCCTGCCGAACGAAGGCACGCTCGAGGCGATCCGTCTGTGCGCGCGGCTCGAAGGCGTGCTGACCGATCCCGTCTACGAAGGCAAATCGATGGACGGCATGATCCAGATGGTGCGCAACGGCGAATTCCCCGAAGGCTCGAAAGTGCTCTACGCGCATCTCGGCGGGGTGCCCGCGCTCAACGCGTACAGCTATCTGTTTCGCAACGGCTAGAACGCGCTGCGGAATGCGTCGAACAATGCGGCGACGCGTTCCGACGTATCCGCTTCGAAGACTGGCATGCGCGAGCCGAGCATGTGCGTGAGGATCGGCGGCGCGGGATCGCCGGGGCGCAGGATCGCGAGAATCTGCGCGCGGAGGTTTTCATCGACGAGCGCGGCCGTGTCGCGGCCGAGAAGCGCCGCGCCCGCGATATCCGGATCGTGTCCGTGGCGCTCGACGAGATCGAAGGCATCGGCATAAAGACGATCGAGGTTGCCGGCTTGGGCGTAACGCGCCATCAGAAAGAGCAGGTCGATCGCGTCCTTGCGGTCGGCGGCGTGCCGGTCTTGCCACGCGACGATCTTCAGCATCGCCTGCGCGGGCAGCGAAGCGACCGGCACGACGAGATCGCGCGTGACGCGCACGGCGAGCGCCGCATCGAGCGCCTGGCGAAAACCCGCGACGTTCATCCGCACCGAACCATCCGGCGGCCACGCGATTTCGCCGTGCGCGTCCTGCACGCCGCCGAAGGGCACGATATCGAGCCACGTGCGCTCGCCAGTCTGCGGCGCGTTGAAATTCAGCCGATGCGCCGAGCCTTTCGGCGCGGTGAAATGCCCCGACGCGACGAGCGCTTGCCGCAGCGCGTCGTGGCCGGTCCAGCTTTGAATCGAGATGCCGATATCGACGTCGGCGGTGGCGCGCGTCGCCTCGATGTCGTGGACGTGCGTGAGCAGGATGTCGCGCGCGCTCGCGCCGCCGACGAACCACGCGATGTTCGTCGCGTGCGACGCGGCGACGACTTCGCGCAGCATCGCGGAAAAGACGCCGGCGAGCGGGCGATGCGGCAGCAGTTCAAGCGGCAAGATAGCGTTCACGCAGCATCCTGGCGGTTTCGAGATTGCGCGGGTCGCCGCTCGCGACGAGATCCGCATAGACGATGAGCGGCGCGACGACGTTCGGCGGAAGACCATCGACCGGCGCGAGCGCCACGGGCGCGCGCAGGAATTCGACGTTTCCGGCGGGATCGGGCCGCAACCGCGCCGCCTTGATCCATTCGCGCGGCGCGGCGTCGGCGCAATACGCGGTGACGGTCGCGGGCTTCAGGTATTCCGTGAGTATCGCTGCGGCCGGCTCGCCGCCGAACTGGCATTGACCCGGCAGGCCGGGCACGTCGCGCCACCAGTCGTTCGACTCCGCGCGATAACGCCCGATCAGCAGCGATTCGCGCAATTGCCGCGGATACAGCGTCACCCATTCGTCGATGAGCCGTTCCTTGTCGGCGATTTGCAGGCCGGCGCCGTCGGGCCGCTCGAATACATCGCGATGATCGATGAGCGCCCGCACCGCGTTTTGCACCGTGCCGTGGCTCACGCCCGCGTGTTGCGCGATATCGCGATAGCCCCGTTGCAGCAGCGCGGGCGTGATGAGCAGGGCGGCCGTGACGCGCAACGTCGACTTCGTCCAGGTTTTCGAGCGGCGCGCCTTGCCGTGCGCGACGCGCGGACGGCCCGACACGATCACGACGACGCCATCGCCTTCGATGACGCTCGCGTTGCCGGCGAGATCGAGGGCATCGACGTTCAGATCGCGGCAGGCGCGGATCATGTCGGGGGAGAGATGCGCGGTAACGAGCGCGGGTTTCGCGCCGCCGTTCTGCGCGACCGAGGCGCTGAACGCGGATAACGCGCTGAACCGGTCGATGTTTTCCCGCACGATGACAGGGCGCTTGAAGCGCGCGCCGCCGACGCGGAATTCGATGGCGGCGTCGTAGCCGCCGCGCGCGGGTGGTTTGACGCTGCGTGCGGCGAAGCCGGTCGCCTCCGTGAAGGCGGCTGCGGCGGCTTCGGCGAGTTGGTCGGTGGATGGCATCGGCGGGTTGGGCGTCCAATTTTGGTCAGTGTACACGAAACGTGGACAGACATAAAAGTTAGACGGAGTTCGTCTTGCCGAAATCCACTCTAAGAATCATGAGGTGCGGAATCCCTACCCGACACCGCATTTCCCCTTCACGCCAATCAAAGATAACTACAAACGTAATCCAGCGTTTCCGTCACGTCGATATCGAATCGGCTTTTGCCCGGCACCGAGAACGATTCGCCCGCCTTATACGTCTTCCACTCATCGCTGCCGTCGAGCCGAATACGGCACTGGCCTGCCTGCACCTCCATGAGTTCGGGCGCGTCGGTGCCGAAGTTGAGCGTGCCCGGCAGGATCACGCCGAGCGTTTTCCTGGTGCCATCGGCGAAGAGAACCGTGTGCGACACGCACTTGCCGTCGAAGTAGACATTGGCGCGTTTGATGACGGAAACCTGATCGAATTGCGTTGCGGCGGTCATGATGATGGTCCTTTGGACGGTTGCGAGGGATGGTCCGCCATCATACAAAAAAGGCGATGCGACTCACATCGCATCGCCTGTTTCGAGCCAGCAGGAACAATCAGCGATTCACGAGCCGTTTCGGCATCAGGACCGAATGCAACCGCATGTGGAGGCAAGACAGTCGCGAGAGCGTTTCAGGGATAAACCGCGATTGTCAGAGTTCCAAAACCGATACGATAGAATCGCGAACCAACTTCTGCTCGCGTTGGCAACGTTAGCGATCTTTCGCTTCATCTATTTATTCGCCGATCAATAGCTAGTTCGGACAGACCCATGGCAATAGCGATTCGAGGCGCTGGCATGCCCTTCAAGACATGCTGACGCTGTCGGCATACGGAGGATTGTTTCTTGCCGCATTCGGCGCAGCCACCCTTCTGCCTCTTCAATCGGAGGCTGTGCTTGTGGGCTTGCTGCTGAGTAAAAGCTATTCAACTGCAACGTTGATACTGGTCGCGACGATCGGCAACGTGTTGGGTTCACTGGTCAATTGGGTTTTGGGGCGATACATCGAGCGCTTCAAGAGCCGCCGCTGGTTTCCAGTGTCAGACGAGAAATTGGACCGCGCGCAGCGCATGTATCAACGTTTAGGGAAATGGTCGCTCTTGCTTAGTTGGGCGCCCGTCATTGGTGATCCTCTTACTCTCCTGGCTGGGGTGATGCGTGAGCCTCTTCTGCCATTCGTCGCGTTGGTCACGGTTGCGAAGCTCGGACGTTACCTTGTCTTGGCGGCTGTGACGATGCGATTGATCTAGATCGGTCGGCATCTTCAGATGTGTCCGCGCGCTGATACCCAGGCGACGCCGGGAACGCTTGTCTCGACGTAGTCATGGGGAATCGCCTCGCCTTTCTCCGAAGGCGAGGGGCTGCAACATAATGGAATCAGTCGAACATGTCGGGCTGCGTGGCGACGAGATCGTTCCAGATCGTCTGGAAGTGCAGCCAGCCGATGTAGTCGCTGCCCACATGCTCCCGGCTATAGCGCGCGCGGTCTTCGGGCACGAGCTTCGGCGTGATGCCGGTCGCTTCGATCATCAGTTGTTGCTGGCAGCAACGCTCGAGCGCGATGAACCAGAACGCCGCCGAATCGATGCTGTGACGGCTTGCCGTGAGTAGGCCATGATTCTGATGGATCGCGGCCTTCACGCCCTTGAACGCATTCGCGACCTTGTTGCCGCCCTTCACTTCGACGGCGACCTTGCCGGCTTCATCGCCGATCACGACGTGGTCTTCGAAGAACGCGCACGCGTCCTGCGACATCGGAATGAGCGGCTTGCCGAGCGCCGCGAAGGCGGTGCCGTAGACGGTATGCGCGTGGCACATCGCGACGATGTCCTGATGCTGCTCATGCACGGCCGCGTGCAGCACGAAGCCCGCGCGATTGACCGCGTAATCGCCTTCGACCACGTTGCCCTGATGATCCGCG
Source organism: Caballeronia sp. ATUFL_F1_KS4A (assembly GCF_023630905.1). Classification (NCBI taxonomy): domain Bacteria; kingdom Pseudomonadati; phylum Pseudomonadota; class Betaproteobacteria; order Burkholderiales; family Burkholderiaceae; genus Caballeronia; species Caballeronia sp. ATUFL_F1_KS4A. Next base: position 29,697 of record NZ_JALQEB010000043.1, read on the forward strand.
CAGATCAGATTAGACATCTTCACTTGCGCGAAGTGGACGGCCATCGGATTGGTCCAGTAAAGCGACGGATGCTCCGGATCGCGCACGGTGAGATGGCCCGCGAACCCGTAATCGAAGCCCTGCAGCGCGAAGGCGCGGCACGCGGCGACGAGGCGCTCCTTCAGGTACCGACGATGTTCCGCGTGGCTCGCGAACGTGGGCAGCTCGGGGAAGATCAAGCCTTGCTGCTCCGGCTGATAGATCGATACGCGGCCCTTGAGATCGATGGCCTGATCGGCGGTCTTTGCGGGGGTCTCCATGACGTCGCTCATCTTTTCGCTCCATGCGGATAGAAGTGGGTATGTCACGCATGGTGCCGGTAGCGATGCTTGCGCACAAACGAAGGTTGTTCAACGTGGCATGAGTCACATTCATGCGCCAAAGGTTTGAAGCGGCTGCCGAATTCGAAATTCACCGAGGTTTAGGCGATGCAACATTTTTCGCCGCGCCGCGAAACCGCGACGGTTCACGTCCGCATCCTGTGCCAAGCCTTTGAGAATCCCGCGGACGCGCGTCGCATAAGGCTTTCGCGCGACTCGGCATCGGGGCTTTAAAAACGACGCGCATCGCCGTTAACCACCTTTGCAACATTTTTCGCGTGCGGGCTGTTTCTGCTACGACAAGGCTTTCGAGCCTCCGATTGGCTTCGTTTCGCTAGATGAGCGCATCGGCGGAGCCTGCTCTGACAAGACATTCGCCAGACGAAAACGTTTGGCGTTCTGCCGCCATCTCCCGCGATCCGTCTGAAGGTCGCTTTTCACGGGTGAATCAATTTTCTTCGTACTTGAGCGCACGTTCTCCGCGCTTTGCGTGGGGAATCGCGCAAAGTCCTGTTGGTATAAGGATTGGCGTTCGCTGGCACACCTCTCGCTAATGTATGACCACGCACGAACATCGCTGCGGTATAAAACAAGAAGAAGCAGCGGGTTCGTACTACGGGGCTGGACGCAACAGGTTCGATGTATGCCATCAGATGCATGCGCGAATCCTGTTGCGAGCCAGAAGAAATCAAAAGCGCGAAGCGCAAACGCACGAGACTAAGAAAAATGTTGACACTTCAATCCGATCTGCACGGCAATCATCTGTTGGGCGCGCTTCCGGCGCAGGAATGGCAGGCTATCGCACCGCATCTCGAGCTGGTCCAGTTGCGCACGGAGCAGTTGTTGTGCGATTCCGGGCAGCGCATTCACCACGTGTATTTCCCGACTACGGCGATCATTTCGCTGCTGCATACGATGGAAGACGGCGGTTCCGTTGAAGTCGCGGCGGTGGGACGTGAGGGAATGTCGGGGGTTCCGGTGCTGACGGGCGGCGACACGATGCCGACGCGCGTGCAGGTGCAATGTGCGGGCTTTGCGTATCGCATGAGCGCGGGTGCGTTGCGTGAGCACTTCGGCCGTTCCGACTTTCTGCGCCGCGTGATGTTGCTGTACATGCAAGCCCTGCTGACGCAAGTGGCGCAGACGGCCGCGTGTAATCGTCATCACTCGCTGTCGAAGCAACTGTGCCGTTGGTTGCTGATTCAGACGGATCGCACGCCGTCGGATCAACTGCGTGTGACGCAGCAGATGATCGCCGATATGCTCGGCGTGCGCCGTGAAGGTGTGACGGAGGCGGCTGGCAAGCTGCACGATGCGGGGCTGATTCATCATAGCCGTGGGTGTATCAAGATTCTCGATCGTGCGGGACTCGAGGAGCGGGCTTGTGAGTGCTATGGCATCGTTAAGCGCGAGTTTGATCGGATGTTGCCGCGGCGTGCGGCCGAGGCGTTGGCTTAAGCTGTTTTTGGTTCTGTCGCTGGATCCCGCTTTCTTAGTGATCTATTGGCACTGCCCCTGTGCGGGGCGGCAGTCACCTTCTTTGCCGTCGACCAGAGTTAGCGCTTTAGTGCTTACTCTGGTCCTGTGCAAAGAAAGCAACCAAAGAAAGCAGCTTTTCAGGCCCGCGGTCACACGCGCGTTGGGTAATTCTCTCGTCGCGGATGGCACTCGCCTAAAGAGTGCCCTCATCACAATAACGCGGCTTGGATCGCGCACGGTCTGACGAGCTAGTTTTCCAAGGACACTGGTTCAGCACGAAAGAGCTTCGGCACAGCGCTACGCGCTGCCGCCGGGTATGCAAGGGAAACCAAGGGGGCGGCGATTGCAGTGAGATGGAGACGTTAGTAGAGAAGCACGCGCGGACCCGATTGACCGGTCGGCCGCGAAGCGGGCCGGAGCTATATGGTGCTGAACCCGTTTGTTATGTGGTGCGATGTGGCAGACCGTGCGCGAGCCTAGCCCGATGGGGCCTATGAGGGCACTCTTTAGGCGAGTGCCGCCTAGGACGAGAGAACTACCCAAATTGCGTGTGACCGCGGGCATCAGTAGCTGCTTTCTTTGCTTACTTTCTTTGCAGCAGCAAAGAAAGTGAGTGCCGCCCCGCACAGGGGCAGTGCCAATAGACCGACGCGAAAGCGGGATCCGGCGAAAGCGAAAGCACGGCGAACAGAGGGCGATTCAAACTTCAAACAAGAGCCCGACTAGCCCGCCCCCGCAACCAATTGATGCTGGCAAAGAGCAGAACAGCAAACACGATCAGCATCGTAGCAACAGCAAGAATGGAAGGATCGATGGAATCGCGAATACCGCTCCACATCTGCCGCGGCACGGTTCGCTGATCCGGCCCGCCGATAAAGAGAATGACGATAACTTCATCGAACGAAGTAGCAAACGCGAACACGCTGCCGGTAGCCACAGCCGGCGTAATGAGCGGCAAGGTCACGCGCCGGAAGGCGATCCACGGCGTCGCCCCGAGCCCCGACGCCGCACGCAAGAGACTTTGATCGAAGGACAACAACGACGCCGTCACGGTAATCACGACAAAGGGCGTGCCAAGCGCCGCATGCGCGAAGATCACACCGGGATAAGAGTTGACGAGCCCGAGCGGCGCAAAGATCAGATAGAAGCCGGCCGCGACAACGACAATCGGCACGATCATCGGCGAAATGATGATCGGCATGATGACCGAGCGCAGCGGAAACTGCGAACGCGAAAGGCCGAGCGCTGCAAGCGTGCCGAGACACGTCGCGATCAACGTCGACGCCGCACCAATGCCGATGCTGTTCAAAAGCGAGCGCTGCCAGTCGGGACTCGTGAGCGCCTGCTCATACCAGCGCAACGAAAACCCCTGCAACGGATAAGAAAAGTAGGATCCCGAATTGAACGACAAAGGGATGATCGCCAGAATCGGCGCGACGAGAAAGAACAGCACGAGCGCGGTATGCACGCGCACCCATCGGGAAGCGATGCGTTCGGTCAGCACCCGGTTGCGTGATTCCGTCATGGAAGAATGGCCCCTTAACCGAAGCGCAACCGGTCGATGCCGACGATGCGGTTGAACAGGAAATAGAAGATCGCGGTGAAGATCACGAGGTACGCCGAGAGCGCGCCCGCAAGCCCCCAATTGAGCTGCGTATTCGTCTGCAGCGCGATGAGCTGACTGATCATTTCATCGCCTGCGCCGCCGAGCAGCGCTGGCGTGATGTAGTAGCCGAGCGCGAGCACGAAAACGAGAAAGCATCCCGCGCCGACACCCGGCAACGTCTGCGGTATGTACACGCGCACGAACGCGGTGAACGGATGCGCGCCGAGCGATTGCGCCGCGCGCAGATAGACCGGCGACACGCCTTTCATCACCGAGAAGATCGCCAGAATCATGTACGGCAGCAACACATGCGTCATGCCGATCAACACGCCCGTGCGATTGAAGATGAGCGGCAGCGGATGCGTCGCGAGACCGAGTCCCATCAAGAGGCCATTGATGACACCGCCCGGCTGCAGCAACACATACCACGCAGTCGTGCGTACGAGCAGCGACGTCCAGAACGGCACGATCACGAAAAGCATCAGGCGGTTGCTGCTTTGCGTCGGCAGATTCGCGAGCAGCCATGCGACCGGATAACCCAGCACGAGGCACAGCAGCGTGACGGACGCGCTGATCGATATCGTGCGCAGAAACGCCTGTCGATACACCGACGAGTTATCCGCCACGAACGCGACGTTGCCTTGCGGCGTCACTTGCGCATCGACGGCGGCAAGCAGATAGTCCGGCGTCGGCGACGTGGCCGCGCGTTTCAACAGACGCCAGATCTCCGGCGAATTCCAACGTTCATCCATGTCGATCAAAACCGGCTTCCACGCGGGCGGCGTCTCCTCGCGCACGCTGCGCGCGGTCCGCATCAGCAAGCTGCGAAACTCGGGCTGCGCGAAGTTGAGCCTGCGCGCGACGGTGCCGAGTTGCCCGTTCTGTTGCGCATCCTTCAGGCCCGAGGCGAGCAGCGCGAACAGATGTTCATCGGGCACGCCGCGGCCGTCCCAGGCATCGAGAGCACGAGTGAGCGCCGGCATGCTGTCCGGCACCTCCTTGTTCTCGACACTGCGCGCAAGCAGCATCGCGATTGGCGCGATGAACGTCGACAGCAAAAACACGATCAGCGGCAAGGCAAGCAACAACGCCTGCACCGATGCGCGGCGGCGCGCTCTTTGATACGAGGCGCGGCCATCGGCTCTCGTCGGAGAACCGGCGGCGTGCGCGTGAATCGATGCAGGCATGTCGTTACTCTCATCCATGAACAGCGTTATTGCGTGAGCCAGACCTGGAAGCGCTTGTTGATCTGATCTGCGTTGTCGGCCCAAAAGTTCGCGTTGATCTGCACCGCGCGCTTGAAGTTATCCGGCGCGGTCGGCATGTCGGCGAGTCGCTGCTTGTCGACGAGCGCGACCGCATCCTTACGCGGCGGCGCATACGCGATGTACTTCGAGAGATCCGCCGATGCCTTCGGCTGCGCTTGCGACACGATGAACTTCGCCGCGGTATCGGCGTGCTTCGCGCCCGTCGGAATAGCCCACCACTCGAAGTCGTAGACTTGCGCGTCCCACACGGCCTTGAACGGCTTGTTGTCCTTCTTCGCGGCGTCGTCGATGCGGCCGTTGTAGGCCTGCACCATCACGACCGCGCCATCGGCGAGCAGTTGCGGCGCCTGCGCGCCCGACTCCCACCACACGATGTTCTTCTTGATCGTGTCGAGCTTCTTGAACGCGCGATCGACGCCGGCGGGCGTGCCGAGCACCTTGTAGACATCTTTCGGGTCGACGCCATCGGCGATCAGCGCCCATTCCATCGACACCTTCGGCGACTTGCGCAGGCCGCGCTTGCCGGGGTATTTCTGCAAATCGAAGAAGTCGTTGACAGTGGTCGGCGCGGTCTTCAGCTTGCTCGCGTCGTAGGCATAGACCGTGGACCACACCATGCTCGCAACCGCGCAATCGCTGATCGAGCCGGGGATGAAGTCGCTCGTCTTGCCGAGCATCTTCTTGTCGAACTTCTGCAGCAGGCCTTCATCGCATGCGGTGATCGCGTCGTTGGTTTCCAGATCGATGAGATCCCACGTCGTGTTCTTCGCCTGCTCCATCGCGGAGAGCTTGGCGAGGCCGCCGTCATACGACTCGGTCGAGAAGTTCACGCCCGTTGCCTGCGTGAACGGTTCGAACCAGGCTTTCTTGGCGGCGGCTTCGAACGCGCCGCCGAACGTCACGACGGAGAGTGTCTCCGCCGCCTGTGTCGAGATAGTTGCAAACGCAAATACTGCGAGTGCGGCGCATTGTGCTTTGATGTGATTGCGCATGTCAGTTGGCTCCTGCGGGTGCGGTCGGGATGAGAGAAGGTGAGGGCGGTGTGCTCGGGGCAATCGCGGGCGCGTTTTTTGGCGCCATCATCGCGAGAATCTTGCAGTCGTCGTGACGCCACGCGATATCGATCGTGCTGCCTGCGCAGGGCAATGCGTGACGCTGGGTATTGGGCACTTTGACGACGATGGAATCGCGCGAGCCGAGCTTCAGATGCACGCGATGATGATCGCCGCAGTACACGAGTTCCTCGACGCGTGCGCGCACGACGTTGCTGTGCTCGTCCGCGTGCGCGTCTTCCGTGCCGGGAATGTGCGCGCGTTCGGGGCGCAGCGCGAGCATCGCTTCATCGCCGGCGCGCAGGCCGTGCTCGCAGCGTCCGCGAATGACGCTGCCGTCCGATAGCGCCAGCGTCGCCCATTCGCCGTTCGCACTGGCGACGCGCCCCGTGAGACCGTTGTTCTCGCCGACGAAGTTCGCAACGAACGCGTTCTGCGCGTTCTCGTAAAGCTCGCTCGGCGTCGCGGCCTGCTGGATGCGGCCATCGGAAAAGACGGCGACCCGGTCCGACATCGTCAGCGCTTCGGCCTGATCGTGCGTCACGTAGACGATCGTCAGCGAAAGCTCGCGGTGCAGCCGCATGATTTCGTATTGCATCGTTTCGCGCAGGCGCTTGTCGAGTGCGCCGAGCGGCTCGTCCATCAGCACGACGCTCGGTTCGAACACGAGCGCGCGTGCGAGCGCGACGCGCTGCTGCTGCCCGCCGGAAAGCTGTGAGGGTCGCCGGTTCGCGAGATGGGGCAACTCGATCATCTCCAGCGCGCGCTTCACGCGCGTCTTCTGCTCGGCGCGGCTCACGCGTCGCACGGAAAGCGGAAAGGCGACGTTCTCCGCGATCGTCAGATGCGGAAAGAGCGCGTAGTTCTGAAAGACCATGCCGATGTCGCGCTGATGCGGCGGCTTGTCGTCGAGACGCCTGCCATCGAGACGAATCTCGCCTTGCGTCGGCGTTTCGAAGCCCGCGAGCATCATCAGCGTCGTCGTTTTACCCGAGCCGGACGGACCGAGCAGCGAAAGAAATTCTCCCTTGCGCACGTCGAGGTTCAAATCCTCCACGACGTAATGGGCGCCGTCATACGATTTGCTCACGCCGGAGAAGGAGATGAAGGAAGGGGCTGACATCGTGTTCGTGTCCTGTCTTTCAGTGCTGTGCGAGCTTCGTCGCGATATAGCGCGCAAAGTCGAAATTGGGCCGTTCAAGGTGGCTCAGATTTCCGGGCTTCGCGAGCGGCGCATGCACGCCGCGAAACACCGCTTCCACGCCGCGCCTGTCTTCCGCGTTCACTTCGTCGAGCAGCTTCTTCAATGTCGACATATGCGCGTTCGCTTCCGCGTCGGCGATGAATTCAGGCGCGAGACCGCCGCCGAAGCGGATATGCACTTGCCCGACGCCGCGCGGCTGCAACACGAGATACCAGAAATAGCCGGGCGTAAGCGTGACGAGATGCGTCGGATAGATCGCGAGCAGTGCGGTCGTCTTGCGCCAATGACCCGTTAAACGCGGGTTATCCGGATGAGCATTGCCAATGGGCAAGCTCGCTTCCTTCGTGATCCAGTGATAGTTGAACGCGGGATAACCCGGTGGACATTCCATCTCTTCGAGCTTCGAATGCGGCCCTACGGTCGCGCGATGCAGCATTGGCAAGTGATAACTTTCCATGAAGTTTTCGGCGAGGATCTTCCAGTTGGTATCCCACACATGCTCTTCATAGAAAGTTTCGATGTAGTCCGTCATGCCATACGCGCCGATCAATTCGCTCAGTTCGGCTAGCTGCGTTGCGACGGGCGGCGCGCTTTCATCGAGCGTCACATAGATCCAGCCTTGCCATTCCTCGCAGCGCACGGCGGGCAGCCTATAACTTTCCTTGCAGAAGCCTTCTTGCCGGTCCATGAGCGGCGCGCCCTTCAATTCGCCGTCGAGTCCATAACTCCACGCGTGATAGGGGCACACGATGCGCCGCTTGTTGCCGCGCCCTTCGAGCAGCACCGACATGCGATGCAGGCACACATTCGACATCGCCTTGAGCTGCATCTGCTCGTCGCGCAATACGACGATCGGCTGCGCGCCGATCTGCGCCGTCAGGTAATCGCCGGGTTCCTTCAACGCGCTCGCGCGGCCGACGCATTGCCATTCATGCGCGAAGATCTCGCGCTCTTCGAGTGACAGGAAGTCGGGCGATGTATAGACGCCAGGCGGCATGGCGTGCGCATCGCTGAATGGTCGTTCGCAATTCGACCGTAACTGGTCGATGAGCGTGTCCACTGCGATCATGAAGCCCTCCTTGTCTCGACTCGTGAGAGCGCGCTGGCGCGGGCTTTGACCGCATTGCGCTCGACATGGACATCAATCTATCAAGCCAAATTGCCAGCCAAAATATTGTTTTCGGATACAAAGCAAAGCTTTTATCTATGCAGCGCCGATAACTTCACGTATCGATATGCAGTCGCCTAATATAGTTCTCGCAGAACGACGAGAAGCGATGCACCACTTGCCGCGGACGCATCGTGCGCGATTGCGCGATGCCTAACGTAGTCGCGTTGACGTTGTCCTTGAAGCGCTTAATCACGAAGTCCTCGCCATCCACCGTGCGATTCGACTTCAGCGGAAAGTTGAGGATGCTATAGCCGAGGCCGTTCGCCACCATGCCGCGCACGACTTCCGGTTGCGATGACCGGAACGCGGGCACGGGACGGCTGCCGACCGCATCGAAGAGCGCGGCGAAATACTCGCGGCTATGCGGCAGATCGAGCATCACGTAAGGCTCCGATTGCAAATCGGCGAGCGATACCTTGCGCGCTCGCGCAAGCCGATGCGTCTTCGGCAAGATCGCATAAGGCGGCAACGAAAGCAGCGGCGTGAACGCGATGTCTTCGGTCAAGTCCAGACTATAGGTGAGGGCGATATCGAGCGAACCGTCATGCAGGCCGCGCAACAAGCCGTCCTGATGCGCTTCGACCGTGCGAAACGAAATGCCCGCGTGCCCCGCCGTGAAGCGGCTGATGAGTCCCGGCATCAACGGCGGTGCGAGCGACACGAGACAGCCGAGCGCGATGGAGCCGGTCATGCCGCCATCCATTTCTTTCGCGGCCATTTGCAGTTCTTCCGCGATCTTCAGCAGATTGCGCGCTTGCCCGAGCAGATCGCGGCCGGCCTGCGTGAGCGACAGACCGCTCGCATGATGGCGAATGAATAGCTGCACGCCGAACGATGCTTCGAGATCGGCGAGGGCGGTCGATATCGACGGCTGCGAAATATGCAGTTTTTTCGCGGCGGCGGTGAAGGACAAGGCTTCGGCAGCGACCACGAAGTAGCGCAATTGCCGCAGCGAATAGCGCAAGGGATGGCTTTCCATCGATGACATTCCGGAAATGGAGCTTCGATGAGCCGCATTGTGAAGTGCTCAAAATTCATTGCATAGCCAAATCCGATGCCGTGCATTTTTTAAATATATTTTTCGGATTCGGTCGGGACGCGTAGATTTTCACGAAGACATCACGGATACAACGGCCTTTCAGAAGGACATAGCCATGACAGTGGAAACAACGTCTATCGACACGCTCGTGGTCGGCGCGGGCCAGGCTGGCGTCGCGATGAGCGAACACCTGAGCAAGCTCGGCGTGCCGCATCTCGTGCTCGAACGCGATCGCATCGCCGAACGCTGGCGCACGGGCAGGTGGGATTCGCTCGTCGCCAATGGTCCCGCATGGCACGATCGTTTCCCTAATCTCGAGTTCGCGGATTTCGACCCCAATGGTTTCGCATCGAAAGATCAGGTCGCGGAATACTTCGTCGAGTACGCGAAGAAATTCGATGCGCCCATTCGCACCGGCGTCGAAGTGAAGAAGGTCGTGCGCAATGTGGGGCGGCCGGGCTTTACCGTCGATACATCCGACGGAACCATCGAAGCGAATCGCGTGGTCGTCGCGACGGGTCCGTTTCAGCGCCCCGTGATTCCGCCGATCGCGCCGTCGTCCGCAAAGCTCACGCAGATCCATTCCGCCGACTATCGCAATCCGCAGCAACTGCCCGAAGGCGGCGTGCTCGTCGTGGGCGCGGGATCGTCGGGCGTGCAGATCGCCGATGAATTGCAGCGCGCGGGCCGGCGCGTGTATCTGTCGGTCGGCGCGCACGATCGTCCGCCGCGCGGATATCGCGGACGCGATTTCTGCTGGTGGCTCGGCGTGCTCGGCGAATGGGACGCGGAAGTGATGAAGCCGGGCCGCGAGCATGTGACCATTGCCGTGAGCGGCGCGCGCGGCGGCCATACGGTGGACTTCAGGCGCCTCGCGCATCAGGGCATCACGCTCGTCGGTCTGACGAAATCGTTCGACGATACGCGCGTGAGCTTCGAAGCCGATCTCGCGGATAACATCCGTCGCGGCGACGAGAACTATTTGTCATTGCTCGATGCCGCCGATGCCTATGCGCAACGCAACGGGCTCGATCTGCCCGAGGAGCCCGAAGCGCGCCATATTCCCGCCGACCCGGAATGCATGACGCATCCGCTTCTCGAACTCGATCTCGCGCAAGCGGGTGTTACGTCGATCATCTGGGCGACCGGTTATGCCGTCGATTTCAACTGGCTGCAAGTCGATGCATTCGATGACAAAGGCAAGCCGAAACATCAACGTGGCGTCGCCAAAGAACCGGGCATCTATTTTCTCGGCTTGCCGTGGCTTTCGCGGCGCGGCTCCGCGTTCATCTGGGGCGTGTGGCACGACGCGAAACATATCGCCGATCACATCGTCACGCAGCGCAAATACCTCGCTTATTACGACGCGCCGCAACGTGCTGTCGAGACGAAGCGCGAAGAAGGCGTGACCGATGCATCGCGCGTCCACAAGGTCAGCGAGATGGGCGTCAACTGATCAGAAACTATCCGGAATCAAGGTGCATTCGATGAGCCAACCTACGCATACCCGTATCCGCATGTTCAACACGAAGGATACGTACCCGAATCAGACCCTCGATAACGATCTCTGCCAGGCCGTTCGCGCGGGCAATACCGTTTATGTGCGCGGTCAGATCGGCACGGACTTCGACGGCAATCTCGTCGGTCTCGGCGATCCGCGCGCGCAGGCCGAGCAGGCGATGAAGAACGTGAAGCAGTTGCTCGAAGAAGCGGGCAGCGATCTCTCGCATATCGTCAAGACGACGACTTATCTCACCGATGTGCGCTTTCGCGAGCCGGTGTATCGCGAAGTCGGCAAATGGCTGAAGGGCGTGTTTCCGATTTCGACGGGCCTTACCGTCGTCGCGCTCGGACAACCCGAATGGCTGATGGAGATCGACGTGATCGCCGTCATCCCCGATGGATGGACGCCGCCCCAGGAGCGCGCATGACATTCTCGATCGTCGGACGATGTGAAGAGACCGGGCAGCTCGGCATCGCGATCAGTTCGTCGAGCATCGCGGTGGGCGCGCGCTGTCCGTGGGTGCGCGCGGGCGTGGGCGTCGTCGCGACGCAGAACGTCACGCTGCCCGCGCTCGGTCCGCAAATTCTCGATTACATCGAAAGCGCCAAGCTCGATGCGAACGCCGCACTCGAACGCGCGTTGAGCGCGAACGAATGGAGCGAGTATCGGCAGGTGACGGTCGTCGATGCGCAAGGCCACACCGCGTTCTTCAGCGGCAAGCAAGCGCTCGGCACGTATCACGCGGTCGCGGGCAGGCAATGCGTCGCGGCGGGCAACATGCTCGCGGGCGTGCATGTCATCGAAGCGATGATTCCCGCATTCGAGAACGCATCGGGCCAGCTTGCGGATCGTCTGCTTGCCGCGATGCATGCGGCGATCGCGGCGGGCGGCGAAGCGGGGCCGGTGCATTCGGCGGCGCTGAAGATCGCGGGCGAGCAAAGCTGGCCGCTCGTCGATCTGCGCGTCGACTGGGCCGATGACGATCCCATCGGCAAGCTCGATGACCTGTGGCATGCGTACGAGCCGCAGATGCAGGACTACGTGACGCGCGCATTGAACCCGACCGCTGCGCCGAGCTACGGAGTGCCGGGCGATGAGTGACACGACGAGCCGCGATCTGCTCGACAAGCTGATTAGTTTCGCGACCGTCAGCCGCGATTCGAATCTCGCGCTGATCGAGTTCGTTCGCGATTACCTCGCGCAGTTCGACATCGAAAGCGAGCTGTTCTACAACGCGGAGCGCACGAAGGCGAATCTGTTCGCGACGATCGGACCGCGCGATCGCGGCGGCATCGTGCTCTCGGGGCATACGGATGTCGTGCCGGTCGATGGCCAGCCGTGGACCGTCGATCCATTCCGTCTCACGGAAAAAGATGGACGGCTCTATGGCCGCGGCACAGCCGACATGAAGGGCTTTCTCGCGTCGGTGCTGGCCGCCGTGCCGATGTTGATCGAGCGCGGACTGAGATTGCCCGTGCATCTGGCGTTTTCATACGACGAGGAAGTCGGATGCCTCGGCGTGCGGCCGATGCTCGCGCAACTGGCGAAGCGCGCGCACAAGCCCGTTCTGTGTCTGATCGGCGAGCCGACATCGTTGAAGCCGGTGCTCGGTCACAAGGGCAAGCTCGCGATGCGTTGTCAGGTGAAAGGCGCGCCTTGTCATTCCGCCTATGCGCCGTATGGCGTGAACGCGATTCAATATGCAGCGCGCCTCATCAATCGGCTTGAAGAACTCGGCGAACGGCTGGCGCAGCCCGAGCATCACGACGAGCGCTTCGATCCGCCGTATTCGACCGTGCAGACGGGCGTCATCAAGGGCGGTCGTGCGCTCAACATCGTGCCGGCCGAATGCGAATTCGACTTCGAAGTGCGCGCGCTTCCCGGCTTCGAAGCGAGCACGGTCGCCAAGGATTTGCAGGCGTACGCACAAGCCGAACTGCTGCCGAAGATGCGCGCCATTGAACCCGAGACGGACGTTCGCCTCGAAGCGCTATCCGCGTATCCCGGACTCGCGACATCGCCCGAAAGCGAAGCGGCGCGTCTCGTCGCGCTCTTGAGCGGATCGTCGGAATTCGGCACGGTGGCGTTCGGCACGGAAGGCGGACTCTTCGATCAGGCAGGCATTCCGACTGTCGTATGCGGTCCCGGCAGCATGGATCAGGGACACAAGCCCGATGAGTACGTAACCCTCGAACAACTCCACGATTGCGACGCGATGCTGATACGCCTCGCCGATCATCTTTCGACCACAGCCTGATTTCTCACACGCCGCAGGCGATACGGGCGCGATGCGCGTCAGGGCATCGCTTTGCCGCGCACAAACTGGAGACAACTTTGACTAGTGCATCACGCAACGCTTCTCCGTTGATCGAGAAGCACACCATCGGCTATGTGCCGCCCGAGGATCGTCACGGCAAAGTGCGCGACCTGTTCACGCTATGGTTCGGCGGCAATATCGCGCCCTTGCCGATCGTGACGGGCGCGCTCGGCGTGCAGATCTTTCATCTGAACCTGCTGTGGGGCATCGTTGCGATCGTCGTCGGACAGGCGGTCGGCGGCGTGCTGATGGCGTTGCATTCCGCGCAAGGGCCGCAAATGGGCATTCCGCAGATGATCCAGAGCCGCGCGCAGTTCGGATCGTGGGGCGCGTTGCTCGTGACCGTCATCGCGGGCGTGATGTACGTGGGCTTCTTCGCGTCGAACATCGTGCTCGCGGGGAAGTCGCTGCATGGCATCGAGACGTCGGTGTCGGTGCCCGTGGGCATCGTGATCGGCGCGCTGGGATCGGGACTGATCGGCATCATCGGATACAAGTTCATTCATATCCTGAACCGCATCGGGACGTGGGTCCTCGGCATCGGCATTTGCGTGGGCTTCGGCTACATCCTCACGCATGTCTCGACGGACGATTTCCTCACGCGCGGCGGCTTCAACTTCGCCGGCTGGCTCGCGACCGTATCGCTTTCCGCGCTGTGGCAGATCGCGTTCGCGCCTTACGTGTCCGACTATTCGCGCTATTTGCCGGCGACCGTGCGCGTCTCGTCGACGTTCTGGGCGACGTATCTCGGCTGCACGATCGGTTCGACGCTCGCCTTCGTGTTCGGCGCGGTCGCGGTGCTCGCGGTGCCGCCCGGCGCCGACGCGATGGATGCCGTGAAGCTCGCCACCGGACCGCTCGGCCTGCCGATGCTCGTGTTGTTCCTGTTGAGCGTCATCAGCCACAACGCGTTGAACCTGTATGGCGCGGTGCTCGCGGTGATCACGTCATTGCAGACGTTCGCGTATCGCTGGATTCCGACGGCGAAAGCGCGCGCCGTGTTGTCGGTCGTGATTCTCGTCGCGTGCTGCTATGGCGCGATCGGCGCATCGACGAACTTCGTCGCGAATCTCGTCGATCTCGTGCTTGCGCTGCTCGTCGTACTGGTGCCGTGGACCGCGATCAATCTCATCGACTTCTATGTGATCCACAAAGGCAAGTACGACATCCAGTCGATCTTTCAGGTAGACGGCGGCATCTATGGACGATTCAATCCGCAGGCGTTGATCGCTTATGCGATCGGTATCGTCGTGCAGATTCCGTTCATGAACACGCCGATGTATGCGGGCGCGGTGCCCAAGTATCTCGACGGCGCGGATCTGTCGTGGATCGTCGGATTGCTGCTGACGTCGCCGGTTTATTACTGGCTTGCATCGCGCGATACGAGTTATCGGCGCAGACAGAACGGTGCGCGTGTGGCGTCGAATGTGGCGCGGTGATTCATAAGCGATGTCGGGCGGGACTCTTTCCCGCCCGACAATTCTGTTGTAACCCCGGCTGCATTTACGTCGAGTGTGCACATGCACATAATCGCGTCACCTGCTGCGAAAACCCCTTCGCGGCGCATCGAGGCGGTGACGATCCCAGGCTTGCCGAACGGCGGCCTGCAAGTGCGGTTCAGTGATTCTGATTCGTTGCGGCACACATCGCTCCTCCTCGCACACGCATTCAGGAGCTTGTCATGTCGAACGATCTTCCTCTCCGGACGGCTTCGCGCCGTCATTTCATCGGCGTCGCGGCGGCGAGCATCGCGGCGAGCGCATTGAGCCGCGTCGCATTCGCCGATTCGATCCAGAGCACGGCGGACATCGTGCAAGTGAAGAGCGGCGACAAGACCGCGATTCGCCCGCTTCGCGTCCACGCAACGGATGCGCAACTCGCCGATCTGAAGCGGCGCGTGCAGTCGACGCGCTGGCCCGAACGCGAAACCGTCGCCGATGCCTCGCAAGGCGTGCAACTCGCGACGATGCAGCAACTCGCGCGCCATTGGTCGACCGCTTACGACTGGCGCAAGGTCGAAGCGCGGATCAACGCGGTGCCGAACTTCGTCACCGAGATCGACGGACTCGACATCCACTTCATCCACGTTCGCTCGAAACATGCGAACGCGTTGCCGATGATCGTCACGCACGGCTGGCCCGGCTCGATCATCGAGCAACTGAAGATCATCGATCCGCTGACGAATCCGACCGCGCATGGCGGCAATGCATCGGATGCGTTCGATGTCGTGATTCCGTCGCTGCCCGGCTACGGATTTTCCGGCAAGCCGACGACGACCGGCTGGGACCCGCAGCGCATCGCGCGCGCATGGATCGCGCTGATGCAGCGGCTCGGCTACACGCGCTATGTCGCGCAGGGCGGCGACTGGGGCAACGCGGTGACCGAGCAGATGGCGCTTATCGCGCCGCCGGAACTGATCGGCATGCACACGAACATGCCGGCGACGGTGCCGGACGATATCGCCAACGCGCTGAAGTACGGCAATCCCGCGCCCGCGGGTTTGGCCGGCGATGAAAAGCACGCGTCCGATCAACTCGATTACTTCTACAAACACGGCCTCGGCTACGCGCAGGAAATGGCGAATCGGCCGCAGACGCTGTATGGCATCGAGGATTCGCCGATCGGTCTCGCGGCATGGATGATCGATCACGACGCGGCGAGCCAGGCGCTTATCGCGCGTGTGTTCGACGGACAGGCGGAGGGTCTCACGCGCGACGACATCCTCGACAACATCACGCTTTATTGGCTGACGAACACGGGCGTTTCATCGGCGCGGCTGTACTGGGAAAACAAGCTCAACTTCTTCGCGCCGAAGCATGTTGCGATTCCGGTGGCGGTGAGCGTGTTTCCGGACGAGATCTATGCCGCGCCGCAAAGCTGGACGGAGAAGGCGTATCCGAAGCTGATCCACTATAACCGTCTGGCGAAAGGCGGGCATTTCGCGGCATGGGAGCAGCCGCAAGCCTTCACGGATGAAGTTCGCGCGGGCTTCCGTCCGCTGCGTTCGGCGTAAAGGCGGCGCATCGCGGTCAGCGCGCGCATGGACGCGCGGCCGATGCATCTGGCGGAACCCTGTCACAATCGCAATCTCCGACGTTGCTCGACGATGCGCTCGGGAGTGCAATTGACCGGGCCGTCTCATCCGATTGCGGCGCGCGAGGTGCGCCGCGCGTGTTTCTCCATGACAAGGAGCAAGCGATGCCAACGATGCAGGCAGTGCAGGTAACGAAAGCGAATGGTCCGCTGGAAGTTGTCGAGCGCGATGTGCCGGAACCGCCCGCCGGACACGTGCTCATCAAGGTGCAGGCGTGCGGGATCTGCCACAGCGATTCGCTGACCGTCGAAGGACTCTGGCCGGGTCTGCAGTTTCCGCGCGTGCCGGGACACGAGATCGCAGGCGTGATCGAGAAGCTCGGCGCGGACGTCGAAGGATGGGAAAAGGGTCAGCGCGTCGGCGTGGGCTGGCACGGCGGGCATTGCGGCCATTGCGAGCATTGCCGGCACGGCGACTTCGTGCTTTGCCAGCGCGCGCTGGTGCCGGGCATCAGCTATGACGGCGGCTACGCGGAATACATGGTGGCGCCGCAGGAAGCGCTCGCGCGTATGCCCGACGATCTCTCCGACGTCGATGCCGCGCCGCTTCTTTGCGCGGGCATCACCACGTTCAATGCGCTGCGCAACAGCGGCGCGCGCGCGGGCGATGTCGTCGCGGTGCTCGGCATCGGCGGGCTCGGTCATCTGGGCGTGCAGTTCGCGCGCAAGATGGGCTTCCAGACGGTGGCCATCGCGCGCGGACAGGACAAGGCGCCGCTCGCGAAGCAACTCGGCGCGCATCATTACATCGACAGCGAATCGCAGAACGTGGCCGACGCGCTCAAGGCGCTCGGCGGCGCGCGCGTGATACTCGCGACGGCGACGAGCGGCAAGGCGATGAGCGCGACCATCGGCGGGCTGGGGCTGAACGGCAAGCTCATCATGGTCGGGATATCGGAAGAGCCGGTCGAGGTGCCGATCACGCAGTTCATCATGGGGCGCAACTCGGTGCAGGGCTGGCCGTCGGGCACGGCGGCGGACTCGCAGGAAACGCTCGCGTTCAGCGCGCTGTCGGGCGTGAAGCCGATGATCGAGGAATATCCGCTGTCGCGCGCGGGCGAGGCGTATGAACGGATGATGAGCGGCAAGGCGCGGTTCAGGGTTGTGTTGACGCCGGGGAAGTGAGGTGAGCGAAGCCCCGCTGGGCGGGGCTTCGAAAGCCGCCTAATCCCCCTCCCTCGTCAACAGACACCAGATCGCGAAAAACGGCACATCACCCGACCGCATCGCGTGCGGATTATTCCGCACGTTATGAATCCCGCCGCCGATGCCCGGATCGCGCCATTCTCCGCCGTTCTGCCGAAACTCGCCCGGCGTGAACAGCACATAAGCTTCCTCGGGCGGATGACTGTGATCCGGATAACGCGTATGCGGCAGCATCAGCGAAAAGCCCAGTTGCACGTCATAACGGCTCTCCGCGCCGCCGGGACCGCAGATCATGCCGTGCACGTGTGCATCGATATAGCCGTCGCTACCGTTCACGCCCGATGATCGGCGCGACCAGCCGAGATCGGGTTCGAGCGCCTTGATCGCGCGCGCGGCGGTGCCGAAGCCGGTGTCATCGTCGATGAAAGGCGCGAGCGTCGCGTCGAGCCATTCGCATGCGGGATAGCGCGTGCGATGCCGCGCGCCATCGTCGGATGGCGTCCGCAATCGCTCGAACACGCGCGCCGCGACGCGACGTCCCGCTTCCGGCAGCTTCTCCGATTGAAACAGCTTCTCCGCGATGGCGATGTAAGCCGCCACGTTCTGCGCACGACGATTCATGAAGCGCTCTCCGTCACAACCAGTCGGTCTCGAAGCTGCATGCCGTGAGCGGCACGCAGCCGTGCTCCGTAAGCACCACTTGTTCCTCCAGTTTCACGCCCTGACATCCGCCTTCCGCGCCGATATAGCTTTCGATGCACAGCGTCATCCCCGTTTCGAAGACGCCGTCATAGCCCGCGCTGTCCCAATCGACCTGATGGGCGATGGCCGGCGCTTCATCGACCATGCCGATGCCATGCGCGATGCAGCTATACCGGTTCTTCACGTACGGCGCGGGAATCTTCCACGCCTTCTCGGAGAACTCGCGATAGGTCATGCCCGGACGCAGCAGGTCCATGTTGAAATGCACCTGAGAATAAGCCAGTTCGTACAGCTTGCGTTGCTCGTCGGATGGACGCGTGTCGCCCACCGTCCAGGTGCGCGAAATGTCGGAGCAGTAGCCGTGCGGGCCGACCATGTCGGTATCGAAGGCAAGCAGTTCGCCGTTTTGCAGCACGCGCGACGAACATTCGCGCATCCACGGATTGGTGCGCTCGCCGGACGCGAGCAGTCGCGTCTCGATCCATTCGCCGCCGTGACGGATGTTCTCGAAGTGAAGATGCGCCCATAGCTCCTGCTCGGTCATGCCGGGCCGAAGCTCGCGACGCATCCGTTCGATACCGGCCTCGCACGCGCGCAGCGATTCGCCGATCAGCACGAGTTCGCCCGCCGACTTGATCGCGCGGGCGTCTTCCATCATCGCCTGACCGTCGAGCAAGGTAAGGCCGCGATTGACGAGCAGCGCCGAGCCGATCGGATCGAGCCGGTCGACCGCGAGCCGGCTGTCGCCGCGCGCGTGCGCGCGAAACACATCGACGATTTCGTTCGCCCACACTTCGGCGCGGCTTTCCGCTTCGTGGCCCGCGCTGAAATAAATCCAGCTCACCGCGCCGCGCATTTCGACGTTCAACTCGATGCCGTCCCAAACGTGCTCGCAGCTATGAAACTCCCACGCGACGATGCGGCCATCCGCGAACACCATGATGTAGCGCGACGGATTGCGCGCGGTCCATATCTGCATGTTGGACGTGTCCGTCGCATAGCGGATATTGACGGGGTCGTACAGCAGGATCGCGGGACATTCGTGTCGCTTCAATTGCGCAAGCACGCGCGCGAGCCGATAGGTTCTGACATCGCGCATCGTCCGCACCGGGTCTTCGACCGCCATGTGCGCGTCTCCTCACAGTTCCAGTACGAGGTCCGAAGTCGGACGGCTGCAGCACAACAGGCGAAATCCCTTCTGGACTTCCCTTTCGCGAATGCCGCCGTTGTGATTCATGTCGACGGTGCCTTCGAGCACCTTGGTCTTGCACGTCCCGCATATGCCCTGACTGCACGATGACGCCACCGCGACGCCCGCCTTCTTCGCCGCCGACAGCACCGTTTGCGATGCGTTCATCGTGAACGATTTCGACGAGCGCGACAGCTTCACGGTGAAGGTTTCCTGCGCAACGCCGGCTTCGTTCGGCGAAGGCGCGGGCGCGACGCCCGCACCGATATCGAAGCTTTCCTGGTGATAGCGCGCCGGATCGTGACCGCCTTCGCGAAGCAACGTCCGCACCGCGCTCATGTAGCCGGCCGGGCCGCACGTGAAGACCTCGCGCTCCAGATAGTCGGGCGCCCATTGCGACAGCAATTGCAGGCTGAGACGGCCGATCGGACCTTGCCACTGCGTCTCGTCGCCGATGCCTTCGCACACGAAGAACACGCGCAGGCGCGGCGAGAGCTTCGCGAATCGCGCGAGTTCATCGCGGAACACGATATCCGCAGGCGTACGCGCGCTGTGGATGAACACGATGTCGCGATCCAGCCCAAGGTCGATGCTCGCGCGCGTCATCGACATGAGCGGCGTGACGCCCGATCCCGCCGACAGAAACAGCGATTTCCTCGCGGGCGCGACGCTCGGCGTGAAAGCGCCGGAAGGACCGTATGCACGCAGTTCGCTGCCGGGCTTCATGTTGTCGTGCAGCCAGTTGGACATCGTTCCGCCCGGCACGCGCTTCACCGTTATCGAGAGCAAAAACGGGCGCGTCGGTGCGGAGGAGATCGTGTAGCAACGCTCGACCGATTGCCCTTGCACCTTCGCCGACACCGTCATGAACTGGCCCGGTTCGAACCGCACGGGCAGGCCGTCGGCGGTGCGGAATTCGAAGCTCTTGATATCGTGCGTTTCGTCGACGACGCGGCAGCACGTCAGCGTCTGTTGCTCGCCGCTCGGCCATAGCTTGCCGCCATGTTCCCAGGTGACGACATCGGCGAGGCGATCGTCGAGATCGACCGCGGGAGCAAAAAATCTGTCGACTGAATTCATGGCGCGAAAAAGAGTGCGTTGGCGATGAGCGAAGTATTGGATCGCCCATAAACACCGTCAACGCGCTTTATTTTCCGCGTTCCATTACTTGATGTTATGCGTCAGCCGTCGACCGGCGCGACGGGCGTTTCGAGCTTGAGCTGATAGAACGCCGCATCCAGCCAGCGGCCGAATTTGAACCCGGCTTCGGTGATCGTTCCCGAATGCGTGAAGCCGAGCCGCGTATGCAGGCGGATGCTGCCCGCATTCGTCGCATCGACGCAGCCGACGAGCACATGCACTTGTGCTTCGCGCGCGCGCCGGATCAGTTCGCGCAGCAGCCGCTCGCCGAGCCCGAGGCCACGGCAATCGCGATGCACATAGACGCTGTGCTCCACGGTGTACTTGTAGGCGGGAAACGCGCGGAACGTGCCCCAGCTCGCAAAGCCCATGAGCTTGCCCGACGCATCGACGGCGCCGACAACCGGAAACCCGCCCGCGCGTTTCGCGGCGAACCACATCGACATGGCTTCGGCTGGGCGCGGCACGTAGTCGTACAGCGCGGTCGAGTTGACGATGGCTTCGTTCAGTATCTCGAGGATGGCCGACGCGTGTTCGGCCTCGTTGCAATCGATGAGGCGCACGTCGTCGTGCGGATCGGTGGTGTTCATTCGATATCCGTTCAGGGCTGAAGATGAATCAGGTCGCGGACGCGTCGCCGATGGCGAGAATGTAGCGCGCCGCTTTCGAAGCCGGGTTGCTGAAGATGAGCGGGCGGTCGAGGCGCATCGCGAGGCAGTCGCCTTGCTGAAGCGCGTGAAGCTCGTCGCCGATCACGATGTCGATGCGTCCGCTCATCACCCAGACTTGCTGGTGCATGTTCGATTCGCGTCCGCCGGTTTCATACGCGACGCGCGCGCCCGGCGGAAAGTCCACTTCGACGAGCTGAAACGGCGACGGCCAGCCCGCAGGCGATAGATTGCGGCGCGTATAGCCGGATTCGGGATCGCGCCATTTCAATTGCTGGCGGCGCCGCGCGAGCGGTTGCGCGGGCGCGCCTTCCGCTTCCCCGCCGAAAAGGCTCGCGAGCGATACGCCCAGGCCCGCCGCGAGCTTGTCGAGCACGACGGCGGTCGGGCTGGCCGCGCCGCGCTCGATCATCGAGATCATCGAGCGGCTCACGCCGCAGCGCGCCGCGAGCGCGTCCAGCGTGTAGCCGCGCGCGGCACGCAACTCGCGGACGCGATCCGCGATGCGCTGGTTGATGTCGGCTTCAGCGGAAGGCTCGGCGGTATCTAGCATAGTGGACGGAGTGTCCAATAAACTAGACGTCGATGTCAAGCGAAAGCGGGCTTCGCTGCACGAAGACAGCGAAGCCCGCCGATCACGCCTATAACCGGTTCAGATCAGCCGTACACGGGGAAGCGCTTCGTCAATTCCGCGACCTGCTGACGAACGCGTTCGAGGTTGCCCGCGTCTTCCGGGCTTTCGAGCACATCGGCGATCAGGTTGCCGACGATCTCCGCTTCCTTCGTGCCGAAGCCGCGCGTGGTCATCGCGGGCGAGCCGAGGCGCACGCCGCTCGTGACGAA
>NZ_JALQEB010000044.1:0-174437 GCF_023630905.1 Caballeronia sp. ATUFL_F1_KS4A
CGCATGTACCGCACAGGCGATCTCGCACGTTATCGTGCCGATGGCAACATCGAGTTCCTCGGCCGCAACGATCATCAGGTGAAGGTGCGCGGCTTCCGTATCGAGCTCGGCGAGATCGAAGCGCAACTCGTGGATCATGCCGCCGTGCGTGAAGCGGTCGTCATCGCGCGGGCCCGCAGCGAAGCCTCCCAGGATCAGCAACTCATCGCTTATGTCACGCTGCTCGCCGATGTCGATGCCAGTGTCTTGCGCGAGCATCTCGCCGAGCGCTTGCCCGATTACATGGTGCCCTCAGCGATCGTCATGCTCGATGCACTGCCGCTCACGCCCAACGGCAAGCTCGACCGTCACGCGCTGCCCGATCCGCACGCCGATGCCTTCGCGTTGCGTCCCTTCGAAGCGCCTTTGGGCGAGACCGAATCGTCGCTCGCCGATCTGTGGGCCGAATTGCTGGGCCTCGATCGCGTCGGCCGGCAGGATAACTTCTTCGCGCTCGGCGGCCATTCGCTGCTGGCCGTCACGCTCATCGAACGCATGCGCCGCATCGGCCTGCACGCCAATGTGCGCGATCTCTTCGCCACGCCCGTGCTCAGCACGCTTGCCGCATCGATCGAGCGCGGTGCGATTGCGCACGATATCGTCGTGCCGCCCAATGTCATCACGCCCGACACGACCGCGCTCACCCCTGCCATGCTGCCGCTCATCGCCTTGACGCAAGCGGATATCGACTCCATCGTCGAACAAGTCCCGGGCGGCATAACGAACGTGCAGGACATTTACGCGCTCGCACCGCTGCAGGAAGGCATTCTGTTCCATCACATGCTGAGCACCGAGGGCGACCCGTATCTGCAAACCGCGCGCATCGCCTTCGATAGCCGCGAGCGTCTGGATGCCTGGCTCGATGCGCTGCAACGGATCATCGCACGGCACGACATCCTGCGCACCGCCTTCATCCACGACGGCATCAGCACGCCCGCGCAAGTCGTCTGTCGCCAAGCGCCTGTCACCATCGATGAGATCGAGCTCGATCCCGCACACGGTCCGGCTGTCGATCAACTCGCGCGTCTGTTCGATGCGCGCTCGCAACGCCTGCCTCTGCATCGGGCGCCCCTGCTTCGGCTCACCCTCGCGAAGGAACACGATTCGCCGCGCTGGCTCGCGCTGCTCGTGTGGCATCACCTGATCGGCGATCACGTTACGCTCGAAGTGATTCAGAAAGAGATCAGCGCATTGCTCGAGGGCCATGCCGATGCGCTCGATGTGGCGCAACCGTTTCGCGATCTGGTCGCGCAGGCGCGGCTCGGCGCCACTCAGCAGGAGCATGAAGCGTTCTTCCGCGACATGCTCGCCGCGCTCAGCGAGCCCACGCTGCCCTTCGGCTTCACCGATGTGCATCACGACGGCTCCTCGGTCGCCGAAGCTCGCGTGACGTTGCCCGCGGCGTTGAACACGCGTCTGCGCACGCAGGCGCGAGAACTCGGCGTCAGTCTCGCCAGTCTCTGTCATCTCGCATGGGCGCGTGTGCTCGACGCGGCAAGCACCGGCGATGGCCGCATCGTCTTCGGCACCGTGCTGCTCGGGCGCATGCAGGCAGGTGTCGATCAGGCGCTCGGGCTGCTCATCAACACCTTGCCGATTCGCCTCGATGTGAACGATGTCTCTGTTGTCGATAGCGTGCGTGACACGCATCAACGTCTCGCGGCCTTGCTGCAACATCAGCATGCTCCGCTCGCACTCGCTCAGCGATGCAGTGGCGTGGCCGCGCCCGCGCCGCTCTTTAGCGCGCTGCTGAACTATCGCCACAACCAGGCCGTCGCCGATGAACAATATGCCTTCGAGGGGATCGAGCTGCTGGGCGCCGAAGAGCGCACCAACTATCCGCTCATGCTCGCTGTCGAAGACAACGGCGAGAGCCTTGGCTTGACCGCGCAAACGCTCGCGCCGCTCTCGCCCGATCAGTTGTGCGGGTACATGGAGCAAGCGTTATCGAGCCTCGTGCAGGCACTCGAGCAGGCACCGCAGACGCCCGTCGACCAACTCGATGTGCTGCCGCCCAAGACGCGTCAGTTACTGGTCCAGACGTGGAACGATACGGCTGCGTCGTACCCTGTCGATCTGTGCATTCATCAGTTGTTCGAGCAGCAGGTCGAGCGCACGCCCGATGCGATCGCGCTGATCTTTGGAGATCAGACGCTCACGTATGCGCAACTCAATGCGCGCGCCAATCGGCTCGCGCATCATTTGATCAAGTTGGGCGTGCGTCCGGAAGATCGCGTGGCGCTGTGCGTGGAGCGTGGCATCGGCATGGTGGTGGCGTTGCTCGCGATACTCAAAGCGGGCGGCGCCTATGTGCCGCTCGATCCGGCTTACCCCGGCGAACGCCTGACTCACATCCTCACTGACTCGACGCCGCGCCTCTTGCTCGCCGATGCCATCGGCCGTGAAGCACTCGGCGATACGGGTACGTTGAGCGTGCTCGATCCGGACGCATCGCTCGATGCATCAGAGGACAATCCTCAAACCAGAATCGAACCACATCATCTCGCATACGTGCTCTTTACATCGGGCTCCACAGGCAAGCCCAAAGGCGTGATGATCGAGCATCGCCAGATGCTGAACTTCCTGTGCTCGATGCGCGATATCACCTCGATGAACGCCGCCGACACACTGCTCGCTGTCACGACGATATCCTTCGATATCGCGGGCCTGGAGTTGTATTTACCCTTGAGCGCCGGCGCGCGCATCGTGCTCGCATCGCGCAACGATGCGGCCGATCCGCTCGCGTTGCAAGCGCTCATCGATGCACACGCCATCAGCTTCATGCAGGCGACCCCGGCCACCTGGCGCATGCTGCTCGACACGCAGTGGAGCGGCAGCGCGAAGCTTACCGCGCTGTGCGGCGGTGAAGCGTTGTCCGCGAACCTCGCGGCGCGTCTGAACGAGAAGGTCAAGGCGCTGTGGAATCTCTACGGTCCGACTGAAACGACGGTCTGGTCCTCGTGCTATCGCACGGGCCGCGACGCGCATAGGTCATCCACGGTATCGGTCGGCCGGCCGATTGCCAACACGCGTCTGTACGTGCTCGATGCGCACTACCGGCTCGTGCCGCCGGGTGCCGTGGGCGAGTTGTATATCGGTGGCGCGGGGGTGGCGCGTGGTTATCTCAATCGTGCCGAGCTCACCGCCGAGCGCTTCCTCGACGATCCGTTCATTGCCGATGCGCGCATCTATCGCACGGGCGATCTCGCGCGCTATCGCGCCGATGGCAATCTCGAGTTCCTCGGACGCAACGATAATCAGGTCAAGATTCGCGGCTTCCGGATCGAACTCGGCGAGATCGAAGCGCAGCTCGCGAGTCATCCGGCCGTGCGCGAGGCCGTCGTCATCGCACGGGCGCGGCGTGAAGAGACGCAGGACCAGCAGCTCATCGCCTATGTCACTGGCGCCACCGCTATCGATACGAATGCGCTTCGCGAGCATGTGACTGCGCGCTTGCCGGATTACATGGTGCCATCGGCGTTCGTCACGCTCGATGCGCTTCCGCTCACGCCCAACGGCAAGCTCGATCGGCGCGCATTGCCCGATCCGCAGTGGCAGGATCTCGCCGCTTATGTCGCGCCGCGCACCTCGCTCGAACATACGCTCGCGCAGTGCTTTGCCAGCGTCCTCGGACTCGAGCGCGTGAGTGTCTTCGACAACTTCTTCGCGCTCGGCGGGCATTCGTTGCTGGCCACGCAACTCGTATCGCGCTTGCGTCAGGCGCTTTGCATCGAATTGCCCTTACGAACATTGTTCGATGCGCCGACGGTGGCTTCGCTCGGCGAAACCTTACAGCAGGAAGCGGGTCGCGTGAGCGCAATCCCGACACTGCAAGCACGCACGCGGCCGCAGCATTTACCGCTGTCTTTTGCGCAGGAACGCTTGTGGTTCCTCGAACAGCTCAACCCCGGACAGTCGACCTATAACATTCCGGTAGCCGTGCGCCTGAGCGGGTCGCTCGATGTTCCGGCGCTCGACACTGCGTTGAATGCCCTCGTGGAGCGTCACGAAAGCCTGCGTACTTCGTTCGTGCAACAAGACGGGCAGGCGGTTCAATGTATCGCGACGCAATTGCGGATCGCACTGCCTCTCGTCGAACTCGGCACGCTCGCCTCCGACGCGCAAGCCGCCGAAGTCCGCCGGATCACGCAAGCCGAAGCCACGCGAGCCTTCGATCTTCAGCATGGGCCGCTTCTTCGCGCGCGGCTGCTTCGCCTCGCCGAAGACGAGCATGTGCTGCTCTTCGCGATGCATCACATCATCTCCGATGGCTGGTCCATCGGCGTGCTCGTGCGTGAACTCGGCGCGTGCTATGAGGCCGCGTTGCATGACGAAGCGCTCGCTTTGCCGCCGTTGGCCGTGCAGTATGCCGACTTTACCTTGTGGCAGCGCGATTGGCTCACCGGCGCGGAACTCGATCGACAGACGCAATACTGGCGCACTCAGCTCGCCGAACTCGCACCGCTCGATCTGCCGACTGATCGCCCTCGCCCTGCGCGGATCAGCGGACGTGGCGCAACATTGCCCTTTTCGCTGAGTCCCAACTTGTCGGAGCGCGTGACCACGCTCGCGCATCGAGAAGGCGTGACGCCATTCATGGTGCTGCTCGCCACACTCCAGACGCTTCTTGGTCGTCTCTCCGGGCAATCGCAAGTGGCAGTCGGCTCGCCGATCGCCAATCGCACGCATGCACAGATCGAACCGCTCATCGGTCTGTTCGTCAATACGCTCGTATTGCGTGCGGACCTGTCGGGCGCGCCCAGCATGCGCGAATTGCTCACGCAAGTGCGCGATACGACGCTCGCCGCTTACGCACATCAGGACCTGCCTTTCGAAAAACTCGTCGAAGCGCTCGCGCCGGCGCGCGACACGAGCCGTACGCCGCTCTTTCAAGTGATGCTCGTCTTGCAGAATGCGCCGCTCGAGGCGCTTGCTTTGCCCGGTCTCACGCTGGAACTTCTGCCCCCGGCCGAAGCCGGCGCCAAGTTCGACCTCACGCTGAACCTGACTCACACGCACGACCGCTTCGCGGGCAGCATCAGCTACGCAAGCGATCTTTTCGATAGGCAGACTATCGTGCGTTTCGGCGAACGCTTCACGCGCTTGCTGGATCAGGCGCTCGCGCGGCCCGATGTACCGTTACATGCGCTCGAACTCGTGTTGCCTGAAGAGTATGCGCTGTTCGATCGATGGAACGACACGGCAGCCGCCTACCCCGAGCACCTCTCCATGCATCAGCTTTTCGAGCAACAGGTTCGACGCACGCCCGATGCCACCGCGCTCATCTTCGAAGACGAATCCCTCACGTATGCGGAGCTGAATGCGCGTGCTAATCGGCTTGCTCATCGACTGATCGCGCTGCGCGTGCGTCCGGAAGATCGCGTCGCGTTATGCATGGAGCGGCGCGTCGGCATGATCGTCTCGTTGATAGCCACGCTCAAGGCGGGCGGCGCATACGTGCCACTCGATCCTGCGTATCCGGGTGAACGGCTGAATCACATTCTTGCCGATGCCGCGCCTCGATTGCTGATCGCCGATGCAGCCGGCCGTCATGCGTTGGGCGACACGGGCACTCTGACGGTACTCGATCTTCATACATCCGACGACGAAACGCTCTCGCAGGCCGATCCGCAAGCACCGGTCGCGCCGCACAACCTCGCGTATGTGATCTATACGTCGGGATCGACGGGCAAGCCGAAGGGCGTCGCCATCGAACATCGAAACGCCGTCAACTTCCTGAACTGGGCGCAGAACGCCTTTACATCGAAAGAGCTTTCACACACGCTGTTTGCCACATCGATCAATTTCGATCTTTCGATCTATGAATGCTTCGCACCGTTGACCTGCGGCGCCACCGTGCATCTCGTCGACAACGTCCTCGCACTTTCCAGAAAGCCGCACGATGTGAGCCTCGTCAACACGGTGCCTTCGGCGATCACTTCCCTACTCGATGCAGGTGCATCGCTCGCATCCGTCGAGACTATCAACCTTGCGGGCGAGCCGCTCAGGCTCGCGCTGATGAAACGCATCTTCGCCGAGACCGATATCGAACGATTGTGCAATCTGTATGGCCCGTCCGAGACGACCACTTACTCGACGTGGATCGAGATGCATAGGGGCGATCACCTGAAGGAGACCATCGGCAAGCCGATCGCCAACACCCGCGTCTATCTGCTCGATGCGCGATGCAAGCCGGTGCCGCTCGGCACGGTGGGCGAAGTGTATATCGGCGGCGCGGGCGTGGCGCGTGGCTATCTCAACCGGCCTGAACTCACCGCCGAACGCTTCCGCGACGATCCGTTCATGCCCGGCGATCGCATGTACCGCACAGGCGATCTCGCACGTTATCGTGCCGATGGCAACATCGAGTTCCTCGGCCGCAACGATCATCAGGTGAAGGTGCGCGGCTTCCGTATCGAGCTCGGCGAGATCGAAGCGCAACTCGTGGATCATGCCGCCGTGCGTGAAGCGGTCGTCATCGCGCGGGCCCGCAGCGAAGCCTCCCAGGATCAGCAACTCATCGCTTATGTCACGCTGCTCGCCGATGTCGATGCCAGTGTCTTGCGCGAGCATCTCGCCGAGCGCTTGCCCGATTACATGGTGCCCTCAGCGATCGTCATGCTCGATGCACTGCCGCTCACGCCCAACGGCAAGCTCGACCGTCACGCGCTGCCCGATCCGCACGCCGATGCCTTCGCGTTGCGTCCCTTCGAAGCGCCTTTGGGCGAGACCGAATCGTCGCTCGCCGATCTGTGGGCCGAATTGCTGGGCCTCGATCGCGTCGGCCGGCAGGATAACTTCTTCGCGCTCGGCGGCCATTCGCTGCTGGCCGTCACGCTCATCGAACGCATGCGCCGCATCGGCCTGCACGCCAATGTGCGCGATCTCTTCGCCACGCCCGTGCTCAGCACGCTTGCCGCATCGATCGAGCGCGGTGCGATTGCGCACGATATCGTCGTGCCGCCCAATGTCATCACGCCCGACACGACCGCGCTCACCCCTGCCATGCTGCCGCTCATCGCCTTGACGCAAGCGGATATCGACTCCATCGTCGAACAAGTCCCGGGCGGCATAACGAACGTGCAGGACATTTACGCGCTCGCACCGCTGCAGGAAGGCATTCTGTTCCATCACATGCTGAGCACCGAGGGCGACCCGTATCTGCAAACCGCGCGCATCGCCTTCGATAGCCGCGAGCGTCTGGATGCCTGGCTCGATGCGCTGCAACGGATCATCGCACGGCACGACATCCTGCGCACCGCCTTCATCCACGACGGCATCAGCACGCCCGCGCAAGTCGTCTGTCGCCAAGCGCCTGTCACCATCGATGAGATCGAGCTCGATCCCGCACACGGTCCGGCTGTCGATCAACTCGCGCGTCTGTTCGATGCGCGCTCGCAACGCCTGCCTCTGCATCGGGCGCCCCTGCTTCGGCTCACCCTCGCGAAGGAACACGATTCGCCGCGCTGGCTCGCGCTGCTCGTGTGGCATCACCTGATCGGCGATCACGTTACGCTCGAAGTGATTCAGAAAGAGATCAGCGCATTGCTCGAGGGCCATGCCGATGCGCTCGATGTGGCGCAACCGTTTCGCGATCTGGTCGCGCAGGCGCGGCTCGGCGCCACTCAGCAGGAGCATGAAGCGTTCTTCCGCGACATGCTCGCCGCGCTCAGCGAGCCCACGCTGCCCTTCGGCTTCACCGATGTGCATCACGACGGCTCCTCGGTCGCCGAAGCTCGCGTGACGTTGCCCGCGGCGTTGAACACGCGTCTGCGCACGCAGGCGCGAGAACTCGGCGTCAGTCTCGCCAGTCTCTGTCATCTCGCATGGGCGCGTGTGCTCGACGCGGCAAGCACCGGCGATGGCCGCATCGTCTTCGGCACCGTGCTGCTCGGGCGCATGCAGGCAGGTGTCGATCAGGCGCTCGGGCTGCTCATCAACACCTTGCCGATTCGCCTCGATGTGAACGATGTCTCTGTTGTCGATAGCGTGCGTGACACGCATCAACGTCTCGCGGCCTTGCTGCAACATCAGCATGCTCCGCTCGCACTCGCTCAGCGATGCAGTGGCGTGGCCGCGCCCGCGCCGCTCTTTAGCGCGCTGCTGAACTATCGCCACAACCAGGCCGTCGCCGATGAACAATATGCCTTCGAGGGGATCGAGCTGCTGGGCGCCGAAGAGCGCACCAACTATCCGCTCATGCTCGCTGTCGAAGACAACGGCGAGAGCCTTGGCTTGACCGCGCAAACGCTCGCGCCGCTCTCGCCCGATCAGTTGTGCGGGTACATGGAGCAAGCGTTATCGAGCCTCGTGCAGGCACTCGAGCAGGCACCGCAGACGCCCGTCGACCAACTCGATGTGCTGCCGCCCAAGACGCGTCAGTTACTGGTCCAGACGTGGAACGATACGGCTGCGTCGTACCCTGTCGATCTGTGCATTCATCAGTTGTTCGAGCAGCAGGTCGAGCGCACGCCCGATGCGATCGCGCTGATCTTTGGAGATCAGACGCTCACGTATGCGCAACTCAATGCGCGCGCCAATCGGCTCGCGCATCATTTGATCAAGTTGGGCGTGCGTCCGGAAGATCGCGTGGCGCTGTGCGTGGAGCGTGGCATCGGCATGGTGGTGGCGTTGCTCGCGATACTCAAAGCGGGCGGCGCCTATGTGCCGCTCGATCCGGCTTACCCCGGCGAACGCCTGACTCACATCCTCACTGACTCGACGCCGCGCCTCTTGCTCGCCGATGCCATCGGCCGTGAAGCACTCGGCGATACGGGTACGTTGAGCGTGCTCGATCCGGACGCATCGCTCGATGCATCAGAGGACAATCCTCAAACCAGAATCGAACCACATCATCTCGCATACGTGCTCTTTACATCGGGCTCCACAGGCAAGCCCAAAGGCGTGATGATCGAGCATCGCCAGATGCTGAACTTCCTGTGCTCGATGCGCGATATCACCTCGATGAACGCCGCCGACACACTGCTCGCTGTCACGACGATATCCTTCGATATCGCGGGCCTGGAGTTGTATTTACCCTTGAGCGCCGGCGCGCGCATCGTGCTCGCATCGCGCAACGATGCGGCCGATCCGCTCGCGTTGCAAGCGCTCATCGATGCACACGCCATCAGCTTCATGCAGGCGACCCCGGCCACCTGGCGCATGCTGCTCGACACGCAGTGGAGCGGCAGCGCGAAGCTTACCGCGCTGTGCGGCGGTGAAGCGTTGTCCGCGAACCTCGCGGCGCGTCTGAACGAGAAGGTCAAGGCGCTGTGGAATCTCTACGGTCCGACTGAAACGACGGTCTGGTCCTCGTGCTATCGCACGGGCCGCGACGCGCATAGGTCATCCACGGTATCGGTCGGCCGGCCGATTGCCAACACGCGTCTGTACGTGCTCGATGCGCACTACCGGCTCGTGCCGCCGGGTGCCGTGGGCGAGTTGTATATCGGTGGCGCGGGGGTGGCGCGTGGTTATCTCAATCGTGCCGAGCTCACCGCCGAGCGCTTCCTCGACGATCCGTTCATTGCCGATGCGCGCATCTATCGCACGGGCGATCTCGCGCGCTATCGCGCCGATGGCAATCTCGAGTTCCTCGGACGCAACGATAATCAGGTCAAGATTCGCGGCTTCCGGATCGAACTCGGCGAGATCGAAGCGCAGCTCGCGAGTCATCCGGCCGTGCGCGAGGCCGTCGTCATCGCACGGGCGCGGCGTGAAGAGACGCAGGACCAGCAGCTCATCGCCTATGTCACTGGCGCCACCGCTATCGATACGAATGCGCTTCGCGAGCATGTGACTGCGCGCTTGCCGGATTACATGGTGCCATCGGCGTTCGTCACGCTCGATGCGCTTCCGCTCACGCCCAACGGCAAGCTCGATCGGCGCGCATTGCCCGATCCGCAGTGGCAGGATCTCGCCGCTTATGTCGCGCCGCGCACCTCGCTCGAACATACGCTCGCGCAGTGCTTTGCCAGCGTCCTCGGACTCGAGCGCGTGAGTGTCTTCGACAACTTCTTCGCGCTCGGCGGGCATTCGTTGCTGGCTGTTCAGTTGATGGCATCGATTCACGCGAAGCTCGGCCAGGACATTTCGATTCGCGTTCTCTTCAATGCGCCATCGGTCGCGGAACTCGCCGATCAACTGAACGCCGCGCCTTCGAACAACGAATTCGATCCGATTCTGCCTATCCGCGCATCGGGGAGCGGCGCACCGCTCTTCTGCATTCATCCGGTCGGCGGACTGGCGTGGAGCTATGCGGGTCTCGCGAAGATCATCGATGACGACCGGCCCCTCTACGCCGTCCAGACGCCGGCGTTGAAGGAGCCCGGCTACCGTCCCGCGAGCATCGTCGACATGGCGGCGGACTATATCGCGCGCATCCGCACGGTTCAGCCTCACGGTCCCTATCACCTCCTCGGCTGGTCCTTCGGCGGACTGCTCGCGTACGAAATGGCGACGCAACTGCAAAACCTTGGCGAGAAGATCGGCGAGCTCGTGTTGCTGGATTCGCGTCTTCCGGACGGACTCACTGCATCCGAAGTCGATGAATGGGCGCTGTTCGCCGCGACGTTCCCGGACATGTCGCCCGATCTCACGCTCACGCTTCAGGCAATGCAATCGACCACCGAGCGCGTGGTCGCGCTGCGTGAGCATCGGCTGATACCGGCGTATATCACGGACGAGCACGTCACAACGCTGATCGGCACGACGCAACGGAACATGCAGTTGCAATCGATGTACGCGCCCCGGTCGTTCCATGGCGATATCGTCTATTTCACGGCGACGCGCTCCGAAGCGCCCGGACAACCCCGACGTAGCGCGCAATGGCGAGCGTGCGTGAATGGTTCGATCGTGAACTACGACATCGAATGCATGCATGGCGAGATGTGCCTGCCATCGTCGCTCGCGATGATCGGACAGAACCTCGCATCGATGAATGTGATTGGTGCATCAGCGAAGTAGAGAACGAACAGCGCCACGGGCTTAGGCCGGTGGCGCTGCTATCGAACGAAGGAATGGAAGGAGTGAAAAGAGTGCGCCGAGGCCGCCGATATGACGATCGCTCAACCTGCGCGCCGCTGCTTGCGATCGGTATGCTTGCGCACGTTGCTGGCGAGTTCCGAAATGATTTCGGTGGCTGCGCCGATGATCTGACCGAAGTCGAATCCCGCGCGCGTCATCTCCCGATAGAACGATCGTGCAAGCATCTTCGAGAGCTGGCTCGGGTTCTGTACGGATTGCGCGACGATGTCGCCGATCGTCTGATCCGAAGATCGCTTGATCGTTGCCTGAGCGAACGGCGAGGCGACGAGCTTCTCAAGCCGGTCCGCCTCGACGGATCGCGTGACGAACGTGCCGAGAATGCGAAGCAGCTTCAGATCATGTTCATCGAATTGCCGTCCGAGCCGCGGTCCCGATACTTGCACGACGCCTATCGTCTTTCCGTTCATCGCGAGGACGGCGAACATCTTGTCGCGCGCGTCCGAGTATTCGACGATGGCCGTCTTCTCTCCGATATGCACTTCGCCGAATGCCTCCGTGCGGGCCGCGCACAACTCGACAACGCGATCGTCGACGGGTATCGAAACGACGCATCGCTTCACGCGCATTGCCTCGGCGACCATCGCTGCGAGTGCTTCCGGCGATACGTCGGTCGTCTCGGTGTCCGCAAACTCGACGAGCAGCGAATCCTGCGCTTCATAAACATGTTCGGCGCTTTTCATGAGCACTCCACCGGTAGGTTTGGATGTGCGTCAGGGTATGCGTCGAGAGTTAGTTCGCAGTTAGCCCATGACCGTGATTCGAACCGATCCGCGTCCTCATCCCACGCTAACTTTCGAAAGACACACTAAGCGTCATTCCTGACAGGTGCTCACGATGAAACGTCCCTTATTCATGCAGCGTCGCAGCATTAAGGTTCGCGACGGCCGTTTTGATATTTCCGTCGAAGAGTCCGGAAGTATCGGCACGCCCTGCGTCTTGCTGCACGGCCGCGGCGAGTGCAGCGGCGTATGGCGAACATTGACCGACGCAGCGTCGGCCGAACATCGTTTCGTGTCGATCGATCTGAGGGGCCACGGAGATTCGAGCTGGGACCCGGAGCGCGCTTACGATTCGCCAACCCTCGCGGGCGATGTATTGCAGGTTCTGCTTGCAATGAACATAAGAAAGCCCGTTCTTATCGGTCATTCGCTCGGCGGCAGTGTCGCACTGCAATTGAACGCACTGCTCGGACACCATGTTTCCGGACTGGTCATGGTGGACTTCGGACCGGAATCCGATGCATCGGGTTCACAACGCGTTCGTGCCGACATACGCGAGACGCCGGCTACATTCGACACGGTCGACGGATATGTCTCGTGGTTGCTCGAACGGCGTCCGCTGGCCAACGGCCGTGCGCTTCGCAATCTCGCGTTGCATGCGTTGCGCCGCACGCCGGCCGGAGTGTTCGAGCCGAAGCTGGACCGGCGCGTCGCCGATGAGTCGCCGCAAAAGAGGGAGCCGCAGGCGGAACAACTGTGGCAGATGCTGGCGTCCGTGCGCTGCCCGACGCTCGTCGTGAGAGGCGTCGGGTCAGCGGTGCTAAAGCCGCAGGTTGCGCAACGCATGGCGCATCACGCGCTATGTGAAGGGCAACTCGCCACGATATCCCGCGCCGGCCATGCGGTGATGACCGATAACCCCGACGAATTCAATCGTACGATCGACGCCTTCCTTGCTTCGCTGCCGGATGCCGTGAGCGGAGGTCAGTGATGTTCTCGATCATTCCCGCGCAGCTTCGCCGACAGTCGATGCCGCGACTGGTCATTGCAGTCATCGCCGGGTTCGCCGGGGCGCTGTGCAGCGCGGAGATCGCGCGTCTCATCGGCCAGGTCGCCGCCGGCCAGATCGAAACGCGCGGACTGGTGATCGTTTTCTTCGCGGTGTGCGCGGCGCAATTGCTGTTC
Organism: Caballeronia sp. ATUFL_F1_KS4A; assembly: GCF_023630905.1. Taxonomy (NCBI): domain Bacteria; kingdom Pseudomonadati; phylum Pseudomonadota; class Betaproteobacteria; order Burkholderiales; family Burkholderiaceae; genus Caballeronia; species Caballeronia sp. ATUFL_F1_KS4A. Next base: position 12,990 of record NZ_JALQEB010000044.1, read on the forward strand.
AGAACGAGTTCGCAGATCATCGTGCTCGATTTCGGTCAGCAGGTGATCTGCAGTCTTCGAATCGAGCTATGCCGCAAGATCCTGCGCACGCCCTACAAGAAGCTGCAATCGCTCGGGAAGCCGCGCCTGCTCGCCATTCTTACCACGGACATCAACACGTTCGCGCAGGCATCGCAAATGCTGCCGCTCGCGTTCGGCAACGTCGTGCTCATTGTCGTATGCCTCGTGTATATGGCCTGGCTTTCGTGGCAGGCGTTCGCGTGCTTTTTCGTCTTTCTCGTCGTCGGGGGGGCGATCTATCACGGTATCGAACGCTGGCCCTTGCGCGAAATGCAAGCGGTGCGAGATCAGCTCGATGTCATCTTCCGGCACTTTCGTTCCTTGCTGGAAGGGACGCGGGAATTGCAACTCAACGACGCGCGAGCCCGATACTTCACCGAACACGTCGTTCATTCGACCGCACACGCATTCCGCCGATCGTTCACCCGCGCGATGCTCATCTATTCGCTCGTCGCCAACGCCGGTGGCATGCTCTTCTATGTGGCGATCGGCCTGATCCTGCTCGTCGTGCCGCACTGGTTTCCACAATCCCACGGCGTGCTCGTGACGCTCACCCTCCTGCTTCTTTTCCTGATCCATCCGGTCAGCGAAGTCATGACGATCTTGCCGATTCTTCGTCAGGCGTCGATTGCGCTTCAGCGCATCCGCATTCTCGATGCCGAGCTCACGCAGCAAGCGGACGATGACGGTCATGGGTCCGCAGACGATCCCTTCGGGGCCGCAGTCGAAGGCGTGCCGCTGATCCGGTTTTCCGCCGTATCGCATCGCTATCCGGGGCTGACGGAAGATCATCCGTTCACACTCGGACCGATCGATCTGTCGATTCGTCAGGGCGAAGTCGTTTATCTGATCGGCGGAAACGGCAGCGGCAAGACCACGCTCGCGATGCTGCTGCTCGGACTGTACGAGCCCGAGCAAGGGCACGTAGAACTGAACGGTGTAAAAGTCGAGAGAGACAACCTTGCGCATTATCGCGAGCGCTTCTCGGCCGTGTTCGCCGACTTTCATCTGTTCGATGAAGTGCTGTGTGAAGACCAGTCGCAAATCGCGAAGCAGGCGGCACAGTATCTTCACAAGCTCGAACTCGACCACAAGGTCAGCATGAAGGGCAACCGGTTCAGCACGGTCAATCTCTCTTCCGGACAACGCAAGCGCATGGCGCTCATAGCGTCGTATCTGGAAGACCGCCCGATCTATCTCTTCGACGAATGGGCCGCCGACCAGGACCCTGTATTCAGGCGCGTGTTCTACACGCAGTTGATTCCCGAGCTCAAGCGCAAGGGCAAGACGGTCATCGTCATTTCTCACGACGATGCCTATTTCGAATGCGCCGATCGTCTCGTTCAGGTTGCGAACGGGCGCCTCATCGACGTCTCTTCCGAAGCACTGAAAGAAGGCCTCTTCGCCGGACGCAGCGGCTCGGAAGTGGCCGAATAACTTCGCCGTTCGCTCGAACAAGACGTCCCCACCTACGGCGTTCGACAGCGACGCCGGCAAAGTCAGCGCCGACCAAGCAAACGTTTGGCGCGTAATTCCTTCCGGAAAAACTTAGGGTTGCGCAACCAGTGGAAGGCAAGCGCGCCGCGGAACGCTGTGCTTCGCCTATCGCCGCATGTACGGCACCGATGTGCGCGTCGCGCGCATCTTCAACACCTACGGTCCGCGCATGGACCCTCAGGACGGACGCGTCGCGTCGCGTCGCGTCGAACTTCATCGTGCAGGCGCTGCGCGGCGATCCAGCACCGCGCGGCTCACGCCACTTGAAACACCGCGACCGCCCGACGCAACGCTTCGGCCTGCTCGGCGAGCGATTGAGCGGCGGCGGACGCCTCTTCGACGAGTGCCGCGTTCTGCTGCGTGACCTCGTCCATCTGCGCGACGGCCACATTCACCTGATCGATGCCCATGCGCTGCTCGCCAGATGCCGCCGCCACTTCGCTCATGATGGCCGTCACGCGATTCACTGACGCGACCAGGCCTTCGATCGTGCCGCCGGCATGCTCGACGAGCGCCGAGCCGTTCGACACGCGCGCGTTCGAAGCATCGATGAGCGTCTTGATCTCCTTGGCGGCCACGGCGCTGCGTTGCGCCAGTGCGCGCACTTCGCCGGCGACGACCGCGAACCCGCGGCCCTGATCGCCTGCCCGCGCGGCCTCGACGGCCGCATTGAGCGCGAGGATGTTGGTCTGAAAGGCGATGCCTTCGATCACGCCGATGATGTCGGCCATCTGCGACGAAGCCTGCGCGATGCTGCGCATGGTCGCGACCACGTCGTTGACCGTGTCGCCGCCCTGAGTCGCGTCGCCGCATGCTTTCGTCGCGGCGTGCGTGCCCTCGGCGGCGTTGTCGGCATTCTTCGCGACCGTGCTCGCGAGTTCTTCCATGCTCGCCGCCGTTTCTTCGAGCGATGCCGCCTGAGACTCCGTGCGTTTCGACAGATCGACAGTGCCCTGCGCGATTTCGCTGGCCGCTTCGGCAATCGCCATGCTCGATGATTGAATGCCAACCACGATCGTGTTCAGACGCGCGCGCATCGTCTCGAGCGAGACCATCAGGCTGTCGGGGCTGCGGCCTTCGAGCGGGATCGCATCGCGTAGATTGCCTTGAGCGATGCGTGCCGCAAGCGCCATCGCTTCGCCCGGTTCGCCGCCGAGCGCGCGTGTAAGACCGCGCGTGATGACAAGCGCGGCTACGATGCCGGCAAGCAAGGCTGCTACGCCGAGCGCGAGCATGATCGCTTTGGCGCGGGCGTAGGCGGCGTCGGCGTCGCGGTTGGCGATATCGTTCTGTTCATCCTGGAGCGCGATCATGTCCTTCGTGGTACTCATCCAGTCCCGTTGCACAGGCCGCAACTCGTCGATCAGCACGCGAATTGCCGCCTGTTGCTCGCGCGCTTCGGCAAGCGAGATCGCCTTTTCGATGATCGGCGCGGCGGCGGCTTCGTTCGCGCGAAGCTTCTCGAATACCGCGCGTTCGCTTGCGGAGGTCTGATCGCTTTCCTTGAAGCGCGTGCCGAGTGCGTCGTAAGCCTGCGCGTAGCCTTGCGCCTGCGTACGGATGCGCGCTTTCTCCGTCTCGACCGCGGCCGCATCGGTCAGGAGCGCGATGTTGCGCAGTGCAATCATCCGGTCGCTCACCGACAGGCTCAGCACGTGCGCGAGCTTCGCCTCCGCATTGTTGACTTCGACGACTTCATCGAAGCGCGCCTGGATTTGCGACATGCTCACGAGACCGAAGACGAGCACGGCGAACAACGTTGACAGCACGATGCCGAAGCCCAGACCCAGTTTGGTGACGACCTTCATGGTTGTGATTCTCCGTAGACAGATGCGAGCGGGTTTCCCAGGATGAGAAATCCACTGCTTTCATACGGTTTACGGATAGCATTCGGTTTACTTTACGGTGCTTTCGGCGTCTTTTGACGAGTGTGCCGCGCAAAGCAACGGGCTAGCGCATCGCCTTGGTTTTGCCGTCGCTTGTACTTCCTCATTCGGGCAAATCACACCCTCAGGCATCGGGCGTCTCAAGTCTTGCGCTTCCACTGCCGATATGGCGAGATCGCTTTCGCCTCTTTAGCTCCGGACGCCACCGCTGCGCGCGAAGTAGAAACTCGAGAAGATAACTGAATGCGCTACAAAATATGCGATACATGCGGCGCCGAAGTAAGCGCTATGGCCTCTCTATGCAAACGCTGCCAGACACATTTGCCGCCGAATCCGCCTCCGGATGAAGCGACAGGAGAATCTCTGACGTCCTCGTCACAAAGCGTCAGCCGGCAGATGTTGCTCGCGTCGAGCATCGCCATCATCGGCGCGATCGCTGTTGGAGGGGTTCTCGCAACCGCTCCACGCGACGAGAGTCGAACGCAGCACAGAGCCGACGCGACCTCGGTAAGCGGTCGTGTGATTCCGGCTGAGCAGGCCGAACACCCGTCTTCGGAAAGTACATCGAAGTGAAGTCGGACCACGACGACGCAGGCCGACGCCCACCATGTCGTGACGTTACGGAATGACGGTCCCGATCGTACGAAGCTCGTCGGATTGCCCATCTGCGCAGTAGTCAGTCCGTTGGTCGCGGGCGTTAGTTAGCTGCGTGCCTGTTGTTCCAGCACGGATGTCCCGACATCTGTGTCTGCGTAGCTTTTGAGTTGGCAGATCTGACCGCGATCGCATAAAGTCAGGTAGAGCACATCGCGCCTTTTCGTATCGATGACTCGCAAGGCTAAGCACCCGTAAGACATCTAGCTCCGTGTAGAAAGCGTTCCCAGAGAATGTATCTCCCGGTCTTGGCTGCTGGAGCAGGCACATGAACAAGATGCTTAAGATAGGTGCGACGACGATCCTCACACTCGGCGGGGCAGCGCATGCGCAAAGCAGCGTCACGCTCTACGGGCTAATCGATGCGGGTTTGACCTATACGAACAGCCAGATCAGCGGGACGGGCGGCGGGCACAGCAACTGGGAAATGACGAGCGGCGCGGTCCAGTATAGCCGCTGGGGTTTGCGCGGGGCCGAGGACCTCGGCGGGGGCGTGAAGGCAATCTTCACACTGGAAAGCGGCTTCAATTTGAATACCGGGCAGTACTCGGCAAACATGCGCCTCTTCAATCGCCTGGCGTATGTCGGCTTGTCGAGCCGCGATTACGGCGCGCTCACGCTGGGCCGCCAGACCGACAGCATGGTCGATTTCGTCGCGCCGCTTTCATTGACGGGTACGGAGTTCGGGGGCACGCACTTTGCGCATCCGCTAGACAACGACAATCTGAACGACTCGTTTCAGATCAACAACGCGGTCAAGTACCTGAGCCCGAACATCGCAGGCTTTCGGTTCGGTGGGCTGTACGGCTTCTCCAATCAGGCGGGCGGATTCGCGAACAATCGTGCGTATAGCTTCGGCATCTCATACGTCGCGGGCGCGTGGAACTTCGGTGCGGGTTATCTCGCGCTCAGCAGTTCTGCCCGCACGCCGGCACAGTTGAATACGAACGGCGCAGTCACCGATACAACCGGCGCGTCCCTGCAAGGCGCGCTGACGCCGACGGGTGTGCCTTTGGGCGTGCTGGCCAGCAGTCAGAAGACCTTTGGCGCCGGTGTGAACTACACCTTCGGTCCGGGTGTGGCCGGCTTCGTGTACTCGCACACCAAGCTCTCGCAATTCTTTCAGACTGGGCTGAGCGGAACTTTCCAGAACTTCGAAGGAAACATTCGGTATGCGCTGACGCCGGCGGTCGAACTTTCGGGCGCGTACACCTATTCGCGCGCAGGCGGAAACGGCGGCGGCGGCATTCCACATTGGAATCAGGTAAGCGCGATGGCCGATTACCGCTTCTCTCGGCGCACCGATGTCTACATTCAGGGCGCGTGGCAACGGTCGAGCCCGAGCGGCACTTCGCCCTTGGGCGTGGCATGGATCAACGGCGTAACCGCCCCGGCTTCCACGACGAATCAGCTCGAAGCGGCCGTCGGCTTGAAGCATCGCTTCTGACGCCCTCGAACAGCCTTAAGCGTCAAACCGGACGAAGGACACTATCCAACGACGAATCTATCGATGACGGATGACCGCGCAAAGCGGTCCTCCCGGTCGTGTGCGGCCACCGATCGCCAAGAACGGTGGAACAACGGCGCACTGTGCGCTAATCGCATCGTCGCGCGCGGAGCCAATAACACATTGCGAGGCCGCATCGTAGCGATCGGAACGGATGAAGAACAGCCGCGCGCCTTTAGGCCCCATCCTTGTCGCCACCGGCACCTGAATAAAGCGGCGTGACGCTCAAAAGAAGAGAGACCACAATGTCGAGCAAGCGACGCATGCGTATCTCCTTCGAATGACAGCGCCGCGTATGGCGCGCGGCTCACCTTCAGTTAAGAAGAGTAGATTCGCAATGCGTCCGATTCAAGAAGCATCGGTCGACGTCAAGAATACAGCGGCGAAACCTCTATCGCGCCGAACCCAGGAAGCCACGAAAGCCGGCGCCACTTTATTTATTAGGATCGCTTACTTGATACTCGACGGTGGCGCCGCCTTATTTGCAGGCCAGGCCCGGCCGACTAGTCACATTCAGATCTGACGTGTAGTGCTCCACTTCCCGCGCTGCTTCCGCGACCGTCGGCTGTGTCATTGCCGGGCTGGCGTCGATCCGCGGATTGTGCAAAAGATTTCCCGGCGCATCAGCAATTATTACCTATTACCCAGATTCAAAGCGACTGCGTTTCGGTATCCCGTTCCGAAAACCTAAAGAACGCACAAAGCTTGCCGTAAAACTGTTTATAAGGCTCATCCATTCGGTAATTTTGGCTAGCCCTTACGCGTCCTCAAAGGTCGACGGGGTAGCAACATCGCGGAGCGACATTGCGACCGATTTGCGAACCCGGCTCCCTTGCCGTGCAAGTCGTCCTCATTAATCCCCTAACGCTCCGGTCCATACAGCGTACCGACCGAACTGCAGCAACCGGGCGTTTCAGTCCGAAACCTGCATTCCATCGCGGTCTGACTACCGACTTAGAGAGATAGCCGTCATCAGTCCGCACGCCCACGGCTTCGGAACACATCAATTCGTATTGCTAACTACCATGACAAACCACAGAAAACCTGGCCATTGCTTGCGTGACCGTTTCCGCCTCGTCAATATCTCGGCGGCCGTCGTTGCCGTCGCCACCAGTCTGATGCTCGCGGCATGCGGCGGCGGCGGCGAAGGCGCCGTCGAGGCCGCCACGGCGAAAGCCACCGATATGCCGGAGGCGACCGCAAAGGCGGCCACCACGGCTTCAATCTTTTACGGCATGAACGGTCACATTACCAACGGCGGCGCCTATGACAACACGCCCTACGCGACACAGCTCTCGCAGCTCCAAGACCTTGGCGTGAAGATTTTCCGCAACGACGTGTACAACTTGGCATCCGCCAAAGTGCTCGCTACCGTTGCCAAACAGTTTGCGGCAGGAGGGGTTCAGGTGTATCCGGTGATGCTGCTCGGGCTGGGTTTTGACAGCGAGGAAGCGGCTTACAATGCGGGCTTCGTAATGGGTCAGCAAACGGCACAGACCTATAAGTACACTTACTACGAAGTCGCCAACGAATTGGATTCTGCCGCGCTGGCCGGAAACTACGACGGCAACATCTGGTGGCAATACAGCAATCGGCCGTTCACGATCGCGCGCGGCGTGATCCGTGGCATGATCGCGGGTGTGAAGTCGGTCGACAGTTCCGCGAAGATTATCGTCGATGGCACATGGAAGCACATTGCGTTTTTTCAGATGCTTCTCGACGGCTCACAGCCCGACGGAACACACGGTCACCCGACCGTCAGCTGGGACATCACCGCATGGCACTGGTACTCCGACCAGGGCGACATGACGAATGCGTGCGGGGGCACGGGGTGTCACGACATTCTCGGTATCATCAGTTCCTTTGGCAGGCCCGTCTGGATCAACGAGTTCGGCGTGCGTCCGGAATATGGCGCGAATGACACTATCGCTTCTTACCTGACCGGTAACCTGATGATGCAGCAGTACTACACCCAGGCGTCGAAGTACAACATCCAGTCGATTCAAGGTTTCGAGTTGTACGACTCCCAGGAAGGCAACTACGGCATGCTGCAAAGCGATGGCAAGACGAAGAAGGCCTCGTACATGGCAGTCAAGAATTTCATTGCGAGCCACCCGAAGTAATAAGCGGCAGGGCGGACGCCAGCTGAAATGCGCCGCGTCGGGGCTTTCGATGACGCGGTCATCGAAAAACCCGGCGAACAAGGGAATCGCTCACTTCGAAAGATATTCGATTCCCTCGGATCCTCCACCGACTATTAACGGCTCGAGTTGGCCAGCTAAGACCGTCTAGCACAACCTCTCGATCTTTCGCCAAGGCGACCATCGGTCCAGCGCTTACGAACCGGCGACAACAACCTCGGCGACATCCCACTGTCGAGGCGTCTGCGGTCTCAACAACATTCTCCGAGTGGGCAAGGACGTCTGGCGCACAAGTGCCCCTCAGCCCCCTTTGCGGTATCACCGATTCCACTCAAGAACTGCCGATGCGACCGGAAGAATTTCGCAGACTCGTGCAAGCGCGCTCACCACGGGCTTAGCGCCGCAGCGGTCCACGCGCCGTTTCCATCACTTCCCGACCGTCGGGCCTCGGCTCGGCGAGCAGGAATCGCCTATGCCGCGAAATACTGGTTTTCCCGTATTAACTCGTCTTGTCAAATTGCCGTTATCCGCTGCAAGCAACAGGTCATAACGGCACGCAAGAGCGCCAACGTTTGCGTGACCAGGCGTTTCGAGCAGCCGTACATGGCGCTTTGATGCGTCGCATATCCCGAATTGGGATTGCAGAAGCCGGTCCGAATCGATGCGCCGGACTTGGCAAAAAGATGACTGATTCGATGAGAAAAGTACCGCTTTCCGATGCAGACGCTACCTCGGTAGTACGTTCGGGGACGCGGTTTCAGTTCATGCACATGGCAGGAGGCCGGGGTGATCCTCGAAAATGAAATTCGGCAACTTGAACGGTCCGTCAACACCCTGATATGCCGACCCACATTGATCCGCCGTGAATACTGGGCTGCTCAGACGGAAAAGCTTCTGGTGTTTCCGGGACTGTCCGCCCGCGATCGCCGTCGCTTGATCGCGTTACTGGATCTTCTTGGAATTTCAACCCGCGAAGAAGTCGCTCCGTTAGGCCCGCCCACGATGGTCTTCAGTATGTCCGGAGAGCCGACTGCGACGTGATTGATCCGCTTGCACCCTCTTCCGGTCTCTCAACGAAACGACAAGACGGACAATTCTCCTGAGCTGCCCGTGTTATGCCGATTGCGGGTGTTCATCATTGGCGATAATCCCGGACGTACCTGTCTGTTGCGCCAATGCATGCTCTCGTAGAAGGGCACGAAATCTGTCGATCGACATGGGCGTGCCGGTGAAATAACCCTGGACGACGTCGCATCCCGCTTCCATCAGCCACGCGAGCTGTTTCGCGTCTTCCACCCCCTCGGCAACCGCGTCCAGCCCGAAGCTATGAGCCATCGACAGGATCGCCGTCACGATGGGCTGTCCATGTTCTGGAAGCCTTTCGATGAATGAACGGTCGATCTTGATCGTATTGACAGGGAAGGCATGCAGATACGAGAGCGACGAATACCCTGTGCCGAAGTCATCGATGGATAACAGCACACCCGCAGTGCGCAGACGATTCATCACGTCGAGCGCCGTCTCGCGGTTGGCAATGAGGTGGCTCTCGGTAAGCTCGAGCTCGAGCAGCCCGGGTGCGAGGCCGCTCGCCGCGAGCGCCGCAAGGACGTCGTCGACAAAGGCCGGATGCCGCAACTGCCGCGCCGACACGTTCACCGCAACGCGAACGCTCACGTTCTGATGGTCGGCGCACCACGTCGCCGCTGCGACGCACGCGCGCTGCAGCACCGAACGCCCGAGCCGCACGATCAGATCGCTGTTCTCTGCGATCGGAATGAACTCTGCCGGCGATACGACGCCTTCGTCCCTATGCGTCCACCGCGTCAGCGCTTCTGCACCGACGAGCGAACCGTTGCGGCAGTCGAACTGCGGTTGATAGACGAGATCGAGCGCACCGCCGTCGACGGCCTTGCGCAATTCCGCTTCGAGATACGCACGGCGATGCGCTGCATTCATCAGTTCACGAGAGAATCCCACGACCATGTTCTTGCCGCGCGTTTTCGCTTCGTATAACGCGATGTCCGCGCTGGCGACAAGGCTTCCGCTGTCGTGCCCGGCCTCCGGAAAGCTCGCATAGCCGATGCTCGCCGTCACGCTGATCTCGTCGCCGTCGATTATCGCGGGCTGGCAGAGTGCGTGTCCGACTTCATTCGCGACTTCCTCAACCGCGCTCCGTTTCCAGGAGCACTCTACCGTTACGGCGAATTCGTCGCCGCCCATCCGACTCACGATCCCACGACCGCGCACGGCACTCGTCAGCACGCGCGCCACATGCTGCAGCAGTTCGTCGCCGGCCCCGTGACCGAGCGTGTCGTTCACCGTCTTGAAGTCATCGAGATCGATCAGCACGAGACCAAGATGGCGATGCGGGTCCTTTGCCGCCCCGAGCCGCGCCTCCAGCGTTTCATAGAACGTACGCCGGTTCGACAGGCTCGTGAGCGGGTCCGTGCGCGCCAGCTGCTCCAACTCGCGTTCCGCTTCCGTCACTCGTCGCCGCATCCGGCGCATGACGAGTGTCGAAACCCAGAGCGCACCCAGACACGCGACGCCGAGAAAGCACGCATATTGCAGGAGTTGTCGACGCACCAGGTCGCTCGTTGCTACGAGCACCACATGTCCCAGCTTGTGGCCTTTATGCTCGATCGTCGCGCGCACGTAAACGTCACCGAGCGAGAGTGTCGTGCGATGCTCCGTCGACGCGAGCGTACCCTCGTCGATGTGCTCCGCGCTAATTCCTGCGCGCGCGTAGCGAGTGAAGATCCGGTTGTCGTCGCGATATACGCTGACACTCTCGACGTAGGGAACGCGGCGCAGCGATCGCAAGACGTCTGTCATCGACGCTTCGTCATCGAACATCAACGATGCGCTGACGTTCTCTGCGATGACGGACGCTTGCAGCGACGCATCGTCATAGAGAGCGCTGCGGAATGCCACCGCCTGGTACACGAGAAGCACGATGCTCGCGACCACCAGCGCAATGCCGACGCTCACGAGATTCGCGTGCACCGTCAGACGCTCGGCGCTCCGACTGCTGCTCCGCATGGTCATTTGAGTCTCCTTGCAAGCCGCAGCAGTTTCGAGCTAAGAACCAGCTTTCGGCGTAAGGCCTCGGTGTTGCTGATGTCGAAGCGCAAATGTTCGTCCTCCGCGATCAGCTTGATGACCGCCTCACCGGGTGCGGTCGCGCCGGCGCCAGCGATGACGAGCACTGCATCGTCCGACCGCAATGCCTCGCGCATCTCCGCGCTCGTGCTGTCGCCGTCGTCCAGGGCAAGCACGTCGCATTCGCCGGCTCCCTTGCCGCCCACGGTCATAAAACGCCACACGCGCGCACCCACCAGCCGCCCATTGAGTCCAGCCAGCGCGTCGCGCAGCGAACTACGCTCGCTCGCACAGACGCGCAATTCGGCTCCGCGAGCGCGCTCAGCGGGCCATTGCGTGAATTGCGTGAAGTTGAAGATGTAGGCGCTCTCGAGCTTTGGCAGATCTACCTGCGCGTGCGCACACCATGCCGCGAGCGAACCGGCCGTGCACAAACAGAGCGCTATGCCTCGACGGATCCACATCTTCAGAACCCGTAGACCATTTTCGCCAGCAGCGTGCGGCTCTGCTGCACGATGACGTTCTGAGCGAAGCCGGGGCCGGCCGGATCTGCATATCGGCGGTCGAAGACGTTATAAACCGACAGCGACACATCTGCCGGCGCGATAAGTTTCCGGCTGTGGAGCGACACGTTGACGACGCAGTAGCCCCCCGCCGAACCCGCTTGTGCGAGCCGGGACGACAGACACTGCGCTTCCGAACCTGCGCGCGCCGACATGGCAAACAGCGGGACGCTCACGTTGACCTTGGCCATGTGGCGCGGCGAGTTTTGAAGCGCGCCGCCCGACACGGAATCGCGCGAGAACTGATAGGCGTAACTGGCCCGCGCGCGCACGCCCGAGGCAAACTGCTGCTGCCATGAGAGTTCCGCGCCGCGTGCCTGCGCGCGATCGACGTTGCGAAACACATAGAGACCCGAATCCGGGTCGATGGACTCGGTGATGAGGTCCCGAAGCGAGTAACGGAACAACGAGAGGGTCACGCGTCCCGTGCCGCCCAATGCACGCTCGTAGACGAACTCCTGCGTGCCGATACGTTCCGACTTCAACCAGGGGTTCGCAAGCTGCCCGCCTTCGCCGGGAATTGCGTAATACATCTCGTAGGCATTCGGCGCGCGATATGCGGTGCCGTAGACGAGCTTGAACGTATCGCTTGCGGTCGGCCGCCAGATCAACGCGATACGGGGACTGAAATTGCCGCCGATGCGCGTCTCGCTATCGAAGCGGCCGCCGATGTCGAGCGTCAGCGGCTCGGCAAGTTTGATTTCGTCATCGACATACACGCCGACGCGCTGACTGACGCGATGGTCGTCGAGCAGGCGCTCATACGGCCCAACGTTGTAGTTCCACTGGTCGCGTGCCGTGTTTATCGTGTAATCGACGCCGGCCACGATGCGATTGCGCGGCACCGTGCGCATGGTCGCATGCACATCGCCGCCGTACCACACGGCATGATCGCCATCGACGTTGCTGATGCCCGGCGCGGGGGAGACGAGCTGACGGCTCGTGTAGTCGTAACGCCCCGAATAAAGCTCATAGTCGATCGCAATGTCGTTGCGCAAATGATGCGTGTACGTGGCATCCACGAAGGAATGCGTGTCCGTTACGCTGAAGGGTGCGTTGAAGACAGCGTCGTAAGGCGCGCCCGGAACGTCCTTCGTGCGGTTGCCGTAGCCCGCGCTGATGCGCAAGCCGCCGATGCCGAACTTCGCGAACAACTTCTGGTTGCGCTCGCCATCGAGTCCGCTTGCTACGCCGTTGTTGTTGTCCGGCGTATCGAACTCGGGAAAAAAGAGGTCTTGGCCGTGGCGCTCGTAAGCCGTCGCGGACAGCACGAGGTCCGCGCCGTGCGCGCCATGCCAACCATACGTCGCTCGAGCTTGTTTCTCACCGAAGCTGCCGACAGCGCCGGCGAGTTGAACGCCACCGATCTCGCTGCCCTTCTTTGTGATTACGTTGATGGTGCCAAGCAACGCATTGGAACCATACACGGCCGAGCCGGGGCCGGGTATGTATTCGATACGCTCGACGAGATCCATGTCGATCGGAAAGTCGGAGCCGACGGGCGCCTGATCATAGACTCCGTCGTTCAAACGCATTCCGTCGACGAGCAGCAGGAAGCGGCTGTTGTAATCACCCGGGCGCTGGAAACCGCGCGCGCCGAGATACGAATACATGCGATCGGAGGTGATATACAGTCCGGGCAGCGTTGCAAGCGCATCGGCCAGCGTGCGCCAGCCGTAGTCGCGTATGTCACGGGCGGTCAGAACGATGACGGCGGCAGGCGCGCTCGCCGCGGACTGTGCGACCCGCGTCGCACCACTCACGGTCATGCTCATCAGCGACTCGAGCGGCATCGAAGCCAGGTCTTCGTTCTCCAGTTGGAGCGATGCGCGCGCGAGCGACGGAGCGGTAGCCGCACACGCGGGCGTCACGCACGCGCCGACGAACGCGGCCATGAACAGTCCGGCGACAAAGTGCAGCGGTGCATCAGCGGAACAAAGACTTGGCGGCTGGGTGAAGATCGACATCTGTACGGCATGTTCTAATGAATTCGAGGGTTCTTTTCTTATCGGCATCCGCACCCGGCCGCTTGAGTCGGACCCCATGCGTCGGCGCGCTTCAGCGGCCGTGTGTCGGTAATATTTTCGCGGCACCCCGCACCGCGCTGTGTGCCGGCGTGAGCGCACGCCAGCGCCGTCGTCTGATCGCTTACCCTGAAGCATGGCGGCACGGATGTTGCGCAACTGCCTTCTCCATCCTCCGGAGAATTCAAGGCGTCTCCTGCCGCGCCTCCGTCCCCATGGCCTCCCCTGAGATCTTCGCAGAAATTTTCAACACGGCGCCCGTCGGGAGCTACTTGCTCTCCCCCACACGGGACGCAATCATCCTTGCGGTCAACGATGCGTTCCTCAAGGCCTCGACGCTTCGCAGAGAAGAGATGGTCGGACGGAGCCTTTTCGATGTGTTCCCGCACAATGAAGCTGATCCGGAAGACACAGGAGTCGAAGCGCTGCGCCAATCGATTGCTCGTGCAATCGAGACGGGTGAACCTCAGACATTGCCGCTACAGCGATTCCCGCTCTGGGTGACCACCGACGACGGGAAGACACGTTACGAAGAACGCTTTTGGAGTGCTGTCAACACGCCGATTTTCAATTCAGAGGGCACGCTGCTCTGCGTCTCCCATACCACGACCGATGTCACGAATGCGCATTTGACCCGGCAAGCGCTCGCCGCAAGCGAACAGAGATTCCGAAGCCTCTTTGATGCGATCAACCAGGCGTTCTGCGTCATCGAGCTATCGTTCGATGAGGGCGCGGAGCCAATGGACTACAAGTTCGTCATGGTGAATCCCGCATTCCAGGCGCACACGGGGTTGGTGGACGTCGTGGGAAAGAACGTTTCCAAAGTGATTCCCGGCCACGACCGCCACTTCTTCGATATCTATGGCGCCGTCGCCAGGAATGGCCTCCCGATTCACGCACAGAGGGAGGCGTCGCAGCTAGGACGCTGGTTCGACATCTATGCATTCCGCCCTGACGCTGCAACGCCTCATCAGGTGGGAGTCCTCTTTTCTGACATTACCGAGCAGCGAGAAGATGAGCAACGTCTGGTCGCCAGCGAGCGGAACGCAAGAAGCGCCGCGCGCGAAGCACTGGACGCTACCCGCCGCCTGGACGCAGTATTGGAAGCCGCGCCGATCGGCATTGTCGTCAGCGACAAAGGCGGTGCGATCGAACGAGTGAATCGATCGTTTGCTCAGTTTTGGGGCGAGAATCATCCGCGCCCACAAAACATCGAAGACTTCGAGATGTGGAAAGGACGCTGGGCCGATCATTCAGACAGACACGGTCATCCACTCACCGCCCATGAGTGGACTACGGCGCGCGTTTTAAACGGTGAAGCCGCCGCCAGGGATATCGTCTCCATCGAAAGCTTCGATGACCCGCCCAATCGACGGACATTACTGAGCACGGGGGCCCCCATCAGGGACGATCATGGCGCCATCGTCGGCGCCGTTGTCGCACAGTTGGACATCACCGATCGCGTCAACGCCGAAGAGGAGTTGCGTCTCGCCGATAGACGGAAGGACGAATTCCTCGCCATGTTGTCACATGAACTCCGCAATCCGCTCTCGCCTATCGCAAGCGCGGCAGAACTGATGAGGGTCGCACCTAACGATGCGCGACGGGTCAGCAAGTCGTGCGAAATCATCTCGCGACAAGTAAAACACATGACGGGACTCATCGATGACCTTCTCGATGTGTCACGGGTAACGCAGGGACTGATCAACCTCAACGTCGAGGTGCTCGACGCAAATCGGGTTGCGGCTGACGCAATCGAGCAGGTCAGACCGATCATCGAGAGGAAAAGGCATCGTCTTTCGCTGCGTACGTCGTCGACGGCGGCGCTGGTACGGGCAGACGAGAAGCGGCTGACCCAAGTCTTCGTCAATCTGCTCAATAATGCAGCCAAGTACACGCCGGAAGCAGGCGTTATCGACTTCACCGTGAGCTTGAACGACGACTGTGTCAAAGCCGTCGTAGCTGACAACGGCATCGGGATGACGCCGGAAATTGCCGCGCGCGCCTTCGACTTGTTCGCGCAAGGCGAACGCAGTTCCGATCGCTCTCAAGGTGGACTGGGGATAGGACTCGCACTCGTCAAGAGTCTGGTCCAACTCCATGGAGGTACCGTCACCGCGTACAGCGCAGGTCCCGGCGAAGGCAGCACGTTTGTTGTATGCCTGAAGCAGGCTGAAACCTCGAATGTCCAACGAAATGACAAGACGGACAATTCTCTTGAGCTGCCTGTGTTATCCCGATTGCGGGTGTTGATCGTTGACGATAACCCGGACGCGTCGGAGACGCTTGCCATGCTGATGCAAACCTTGGGAAATGAAGTACGTGTCGCGGCAAACGGCAATGGAGCCCTGAAGGAAGTCGAACAGTGGAATCCCGACGTATGCCTTCTCGACATCGGCTTGCCCGACATGGACGGATATCAGTTGGCGTCCAAACTCAGGCGCCGCCCGGAGACCGCGCGCAAAGTTCTCATCGCAGTAACTGGATACGGCTTGCAACAGGACAAAGAGAAGGCGATCGCCGCCGGGTTCGATCATCACTTTGTCAAGCCATTGGACGTGCGGAGACTTTTTTCCCTGCTTGGCGATGTCGCTTCGCGCGCGGATCGCGAATAGAACACCATCGCCCGACAGGCGAATTGCGTTGACAGGCAGGCGTCTGCCGACCCGTCATGGCGGATCTGGCGAAGTTGGTAGATCAAGTCCTGCGCTCCTCCCGATAACGCAGTGCGGAGTTCGGTACTCGGCCCATGCTGTCTATGAAATCGGCACCGCATCGCGGGCGGCGCTTCTCAGCCCGCGCGATAACGCCCGCCGGGATGCGTGTCACGCAGATGCGGCCCGCGTCCCGCGAACAGCTTCTCGCGCAGGGTGCCGTCCGCATACGCCGTGCGGTATCGGCCACGGTTCTGCAACTCCGGCACGACCAGATCGACGAACGCATGCAGGCTCTCCGGCATGACCGTGCGACGCAGATTGAAGCCATCGACGCCGGTTTCATCGGCCCACGCGACGAGTTGATCCGCCACTTCTCCGGGATCGCCGACAATGAACGGCCCGCGCCCGCCGATCTGATCGAAGCGCGTCATGTCGCGCGGCGTGATCGGCCGCCCGGCGCGCTTCGTCAGGTTTTCGACGGTCGATTGCAGCGCATTGCTTTTGACATAGCGGATCGGTTCGTCGAGATCCATCGCCGCGAAGTCGATGCCGGTCCATCCCGACACGAGCACGAGCTGGCCGAGCGTGTCGACATATTCCGCGTATTCGGCGTGGAGTGCCCGAGCTTCCCTGGACGTGCGCGCCACCACGACGGTCGCGCCGAGATAAAGCAGCACGTCGTCAGGCGCGCGGCCGGCATCGACCGCATGCTTGCGGATGTCACGCGCCGCCGCCGCGACGATGGCAGGCGTCTGGCCTTCGAGGAACACGCATTCGGCATGCTTGCCGGCGAACGCCTTGCCGCGTCCCGATGCGCCGGCTTGATACAACACCGGCGTGCGTTGCGGCGACGGCTCCACGAGATTGAAGCCATCGACGCGAAAGTACGGCCCTTCGTGCAACACGCGGCGGATCTTCGACGGGTCCGTGTAAGGCTTGCCCGCGCGCCTGTCATGCACGACCGCGCCCTCCGTCCAGCTTCCTTCCCATAACTTGTAGACGGCTTCGAGGAAGTCCTCCCCCGCCGCATAGCGCTCGTCGTGCTCGCGCGCCTTCTCCAGTCCCATGCCCCGCGCCGCGCTCTCCAGATATCCGGTGACGACGTTCCAGCCAGCGCGCCCGCCCGTCAGATGATCCAGCGTCGAGAAACGCCGCGCGAACTGATACGGATGCTCGTACGTCAAATTGGCGGTCACGCCGAAGCCCAGGTGCTTCGTCGCATGCGCCATCGCGGGCACGGTCAGCAGCGGATCGTGCGATGGCGATTGCGCGGCGGAGAACAGCGTCGCGTCGACGCCGCCGCCGTAGACGTCGTAGATGCCGAAGACATCGGCCAAAAAAACGCCGTCGAACAGGCCGCGTTCGGCAGTCTGCGCAAGTTCGATCCAGTAGGCGAGCGTGTTGTGTTCGAGAGAACGGTCGCGCGGATGCCGCCAGAATCCGGCCCACGAATGCGCGGGCGCGTTCATGTGGAACGCGTTGAAATGCAGATGTCTGTTCATGGTGCGCGCGCTTTCTCGCGGCCGGCATTTCGGAGCGGTACACACTAGGAGAGAGGCCGCGTCGCGCCAACCAAGTTAATCAGCTAAGCAAATTGACCGGTCGCTGGCAAGCCCATTACGCCCATTGTGCAGAGCTTTCGCGAAATGATCCGTTCGTCCTGACGACACGAGGAATCAACATGGAGAGCTTCCATCCCATGTGCATCCGTCCATGTCCAGTCACGATCAGTTCAATGACCGGGTTTTCTGGGTCACAGGCGCATTCGGCGCGCTCGGCGCGGCCGTCGTGCGAAGACTCGCTTGCGCAGGCGCGCATGTGGTCGCGTCCTCGCGCAACATCGATAATCATTTCCCCGGTTCGAGCGTCAACGCCGCGCTGGACCTGCTCGTGCAAGGTCTCGGACGCAAGTACGGGCCGCATGGCGTGCGCGTCAACGCGGTCGCGCCCGGTCCGATCGAATCGCCGCGCTTCGCGTCGATGACGACCGGCCAGGTCGATGCCGAACCCACGCGTCTCACCGCGCTCGACGGCCCCGGCACGCCCGACGACGTCGCGGCGGCGGTCACGTATCTGCTCTCCGACGATGCCCGCTTCGTCACCGGGACGCGTCTCTATGTGGATGGCGGCGGCCCGCCGTACGCCTGATTTCTCGATTCCGCTTCCTACTTTCAAGGACTTCTCTCTCATGTCCCGTTCCGTATCCGCCTCGCAGTTGCGCACGCTCATCGCTCAACGCTCGGAACTCGCCGTGCTCGACGTGCGCGAGGAAGGCGTCTCCGCGCGAAAGCGTCTGTTCTATTCGTCGGTTGCGCCGGTGGGCCGGCTCGGACTGCTGATCGATCGCCTCGTGCCGCGCCGCGGCACACCCATCGTTCTCGTCGATACCCACGGCGAGTACACGCCGCGCGCAGCCGCCTTGCTCGAACGCTGGGGTTATACCGACGTCGCGATCCTCGAAGGCGGCCTCGAAGGCTGGGCGCAGGCGGGCTTCGAAGTTTTTTCGGGCACCAATGTGCCGGGCAAGGCATTCGGCGAAGTCATCGAGCACAAGCTGCATACGCCCAACATCGACGCCTCGACGTTGAAGGCCCGCCAGGATGCCGGCGACGATCTCGTCGTGCTCGACTCGCGTCCGTTCGGCGAATTCAACACGATGAGCATTCCCGGCGGCATCGATTGCGCGGGCGCGGAACTCGTCTATCGCGCGCTCGCTGCCGTGCCGTCGCCGGATACGCTGATCGTCGTGAACTGCGCGGGCCGCACGCGCAGCATCCTCGGCGCGCAGTCGCTCATCAACGCGGGCGTGCCGAACCCGGTCGCCGCGCTCACTGGCGGCTCCATGTCGTGGCTGCTCGAAGGCTTCGAACTCGAACACGGCAAGATCCGCACCGCGCCGCGCCCCGAAGGCGAGGCGCTCGCGACCGCGCGCGAGCTCGCCGCCGCCGCCGCGCGCCGCGCCCGTGTGCCGGTCATCGACCGCGACACGCTCGCCGCGCTCGAACGCGAAAGCGGGGAACGCACGCTGTATCGCTTCGACGTGCGCGATCCGCTCGAATACGAAGCGGGTCATCCGGCAGGCTGGCAAAACGCGCCCGGCGGACAGCTCGTGCAGGCAACCGACGAATACGTCGGCACGCTGCATGCGCGCGTCGTGCTGCGCGACGACGACGGGGTGCGCGCGCGCATGACGGCGTCGTGGCTCAAGCAACTCGGCTATCTCGATGTCCGCGTGCTCGACGATGCGGGGAGCGCATCGCTCGTCGCCGAGCACCTGGAAGCCGGTTCGCAGGCCGTGCGCGTGCGTCCGCACGGCGCGCGCACGCGCTGGATAGAAGCCGATGCGTTGTTGCGCGAGATCGAAGCGGGCGCCGTGCAGACCATCGATATCGACAGCAGCCTCGCGTTCCGCCGCGCCCATGTGAAGGGAGCGCGCTTCGTCGCGGCGAGCGCCGTTCTCGCGCATCTGAGCGACTTGCCGCGCGACACGCCGATCGTGCTCACGTCAGAAGACGGCGTGCTCGCGGGACTTGTCGCGGCGGAAATCGCGCAGACGCGCGGCGGCGTATCCGCGCTCATCGGCGGCACGCGCCGCTGGCTCGCGCTCGGACTGCCCCAGGACGCCGGCGACGCGGGCAACCTGACCGGCGACGACGACGCGTGGTACAGCCCGTATCACGCAAAGGCGGATCAGGTCGCCGCGCAGATGAACGCGTATCTCGCCTGGGAGTTGCAACTCGTCGAACAGGTGGACCGCGATGCGATCGCGTCCATCGACGTGCTCGACTTCGAAACGCCCACCGCGCGCCGCAGCCGCGAACGGCTCGCCGACATCGCGGGGCGCGCGAAATGAGCTCCACGTTCGACGGCGCATCGAGCCCGGCGGACATCGAAGGCAGTCCGCTGCACGCGGCGTTCCAGCAACCGCTGATCCTCGGCCTCTTCCTGCCGATCCAGAACGGCGGCTGGTCCATTTCGACGCTGCCGCGCGGCACCGACTGGCGCTTCGACTACAACGCGCGTCTGACGAAGCAGGCGGAAGCGCTCGGCTTCGATCTCGTCTTCGGGCTCGCGCAATGGCTCGGCAAGAACGGTCACGGCGGCGAGATGAAGTATCGCGAGCAGTCGCTCGATGCATTCATCGCGACGAGCGCGCTCGCCGCGATCACCGAGCGCATCCTGCTGATCTCGACGGTTCATGCGCTCTACGGGCCGTGGCATCCGCTGCATCTCGCGAAGTTCGGCGCGACGCTCGATCACATTTCGAACGGGCGCTGGGGCATCAATCTCGTGACCGGTCACGTCTCCACCGAATGGGCGATGTTCGGCCAGCCGATGATCGAGCACGACGAGCGCTATGCGCGCGCGGCGGAATTCGTCGGCGTGCTCGACACGCTCTGGCGCAGCGACGCGAACCTGACGATCCGCACGCCGCGCTGGCAGCTCGACGATGCCTTCGTGAGCCCGCGCCCGCGCTATCGCCGTCCGGTACTCGTCAACGCGACCGGCTCCGATGCCGGCATCGACTATGCGGTGCGCCATTCGGACCTCGTCTTCATCACGAGTCCGGCGGGCGCGGATTTCGACGACGCCATCGGCGCCTTGCCCGCGCATACCGCAAAAATTCGCGAAGGCGCGGCGCGCGTCGAACGGCGCGTACGCAAGCTCATTAACCCGACGATCGTATGCCGTCCGACCGAGCGCGAGGCGTATGCGTATCGCGACGCCATCGTCGCGCACGCCGATGAAGGGGCGCTCGACGGCTTCGTCGCGCAAGGCAGCCGCAGCGACGCGAAAGCGTGGTCGAAGCACAAGCGCGAGCAGCGCATCCTCGGCGGCAATCTGCATCTGATCGGTTCGCCCGAGCAGATCGTCGACAAGCTGCTCGCGCTGAAACGCGCCGGATGCGACGGCGTGCAACTGACCTTTTTCGACTTCGAACCCGATCTCGCCTATTTCGGTGAAGCGGTGCTGCCTTTGCTCGTCGAAGCGGGCCTGCGTCGCGACTTCGCCGGATCCAACTCTCCGCACACGACGACATGACCACCACGCGGCCACGGCAACTCCATCTGAACACGAACGTGACCGGCACCGGGCGGCATCCGGCGGGCTGGCGCACGCTCGACAATCCACGTTCGATCATCGATCTGAGCTTCTTCAAGGCGATCGCGGCGACGGCCGAGCGCGGCAAGCTCGATGCGGTGTTTCTCTCCGATACCCTGTCGCTGCGCAATCACGCCGAAGGCCCGTCGCAGGCGCTGGAACCGACCGTGCTGCTGACCGCGCTCGCGGGCGCGACGCAACATGTCGGCCTGATCGCGACGGCATCGACCACGTTCAACGATCCGTTCAATCTCGCGCGCCGCTTTGCATCGGTCGATCATCTGAGCGGCGGACGCATCGCGTTCAATGCGGTGACGACTTACGACACGCACGCCGCCGCGAACTTCAGCCACGAGATTCCGCTCTCGACCGAAGAGCGGTATGCGCGCGCACAGGAGTTCGTCGAGGTCGTGACGAAGCTCTGGGACAGTTGGGAAGACGATGCCTTCGTCGCCGACCGCCCGTCGGGCCGCTATACCGATCCCGCGCGCGTGCATACGATCGAGCATCGCGGCAAGTACTTCTCCGTGCGCGGGCCGCTGTCCGTGCCGCGCAGCCCGCAAGGGCGGCCCGTGCTCGTGCAGGCCGGCTCCTCGGAAGGCGGACGCGCGCTTGCCGCACGCTTCGCCGACGCCGTCTTTACCGCGCAGACGACGCTGCCGACGGCGCAGGCTTTCTACGCTCAGATGAAAGACCGCGTGCGCGCGCATGGCCGCAATCCCGATCATTTCCTGCTGCTGCCGGGGCTGTATCCGGTCGTCGGCGGAACCGAGCGCGAGGCGCGCGAACGCAAGGCCGAACTCGACGCGCTGCTCGATACCGATCGCGAAATCGCGCGGCTTGCAGGCGCACTCGGCCTCGCGCCCGACGATCTGTCGATCGATGCGCCCTTGCCCTACGAGCTCATCGGCAAGGTCGCGCGTTCGGACCTGCCGCGCGGTTTCATCGACTCGACGGTCGCGCTCGCGAAGAGCGGGAACCTCACGGTGCGCGATCTGCTCGACCGCAACCCCGGCGCCCACCGGATGATCGTCGGCACGCCCGAGCAGATCGCCGACGATATCGAGCAATGGTTCCAGGCACGCGGCGCGGACGGCTTCAATCTCAACGCCGACGTGTTTCCTTCGGGCCTCGCGGCCTTCGTCGATCACGTCGTGCCGATCCTGCAGCGCAAAGGCATTTTTCGCCGCGACTACGAAGGCACGACGCTGCGCGATCATCTCGGCCTGCCGCGACCGGCCAGCCAGTATGCATCGTCGGCGCATGCCGCATGAACATCGAGAGGACAGGAACCGCATGACACAGGACAAGCAACTCACGCGCGCGGCGCTCATCCGCTCGGACGACGAAGCCCTCGACACCGCGCGGCGTCTCGCCGCCGAATTCGCCGTCGACGCCGCCGCGCGCGATCGCGATCGCCGGCTGCCGCTCGACGAGATCGAAGTGTTCAGCGCGAGCGGCTTATGGGGCATCGGCGTGCCGCGCGCATTCGGCGGCATCGATGTCTCCGTGCGCACCATCGCGCAGGTGTTCGATACGATCTCGGCGGCGGATTCGTCGCTCGGGCAAATTCCGCAGAATCACTTCGCGACGCTCGAACGTCTGCGACACGACGGCACGCCGAGTCAGCAGGACTTCTTCTTTTCACGCGCGCTCGCCGGAGAACGCTTTGGCAATGCGACCGCCGAACCGGGCGACCGTCTGCCCTCGGAGCACGAGACGCGCGTGCGCCGCCGCGCGAATGGCAACGGCTTCGTGCTGACGGGCCGCAAGGTGTATTCGACGGGCGCGCTTTTCGCCCACTGGATTCCTGTCGCCGCGCGCGATGACGACGGTCTTCCCGTGACCGCTTTCGTCGCACGGCATGCGCGCGGCGTCGAAGTCATCGACGACTCATCGGGATTCGGTCAGCGCACGACGGCGAGCGGTCAGGTGCGGCTCGACGAGGTCGAACTCGATGCGCTGCAGATCGTCGCGCGCGGGCGCCGTCCGTATATCGATACGGCCAATGCCGTGTCGCAGGTGCTCCATGCGGCGATCGATCTCGGTATCGGCCGGGCCGCGCTCGATGAGACCAAGCGCTTCCTGCACGCGTTCGCGCATCCCGCGCGCGGCAGCGGCGCATCGCATGCGACGGACGACCCGTACACGCTGCGCGACATCGGCGCACTGACGGTCGATTTGCATGCGGCCGAGGCGCTGACCGCACGCGCCGCCGAGTCGATCGACCGGGCGCGCGACCCAAACGCGCCGCGCGAGGCCGTCGCCGCTGCCATCGTCGCGACGGCGGAAGCGAAGATCGTCACGACGCGATTCGCGCTCGATGCATCGAACAAGCTGTTCGAACTCGCGGGGACGCAATCGACGCGCTCCGAACACAATCTCGACCGGCATTGGCGCAATGCGCGCACGCACACGCTGCACGACAGCGTGCGGTGGAAATATCACGCGGTCGGGCAGTATGCGTTGAACGATCTACTCTGCGATCCGTTCAGTTACGCGAATCCTTATACGAAGCTCGACGTGTAAGTCAAAGGGCGTGCCTTCAGCACGAAAGGCACGCCGTTTCCGCGAAGCTTCAGTGCGATGCGACGGCCTGCCTGTCGAACACCGGGTTGAACTCTACGTCCACCTTGATCTGATTCTTGATGTCGCCGGATTTATAGAGCGTGTCCGCGATCTTCTGCTCGCGCGCCACCAGTTCCTTGTCGAGCGGATAGAACCGGGAACGTCCGTTTTCGGCGGAGAATTTCGCACGCGCCGGGCTTTGCTTCATCTTCTCGAGATAGATCTTCTCGACGGCCGGCACGTTCTGCGCCCACCACGTCCACGAGTTCTTCAGGCGGCCGAGGACGTCGCCGAGCGCCTCGCTCTTCTTCGGATCGCGCAGCACGTCGGTGCGGGCGGTGAACACGGACAACGCCGGTATGTCGAGTTCGTCGCTCCTGATGATGACGCGCGCATCGCCCTTGTCCACCGTTTCCTTGACCGGGCCGTAGCCGCCGGAATACACCGCGACCTGCCCCGCATTGAACGCGGACGCGGACACGTTGCCGTCGCCGAACTTGACGGCTTCGAAGTCCTTCGGCTTGAGTCCGGCCTTCACATACGAGAGCACGTATTGCAGATAGTTGAAGCCGCCGAAGTTATAGCCCCACGTTTTGCCCTTGAGATCGGCGAGGTCCTTGACGTCGGCGCTCTTGCGCACGACCGTGACGATAGGCGGATAGCTGCTATCCGGATTGCGCCAGCCCGCGATGATCTGCAAGGGCGCGGTGTCCGCGGTCCACGGCGTGCGTGCGTTGCCCTGTTCGATGATGAGCGACGTATCGCCCATCAGCCCGACATCGAGCACCTTCGAATACAGCGCGGACAGTTGCGCCGCCGGACCGGTCAGCACGGCCCATTTGACTTTGTACGGCGCGCCGTCGAGCACGTGCGACGCTTCGACGATCAATGGCCATGCGGCGTCCTGCGTGCCGATCGTGAGCGTCAGCGGTTCGCCTTGCGCGAACGATGCCGACGACCCCGCGACGAAACTCGTCACGAAAAAAGCGATGAAGCGTTTCCTGATGCGCATGAACGTGTGGTCTGAGTGAATGAAGTCTTCATGCCGCGTTTCGGGACGCGGCTTGCAATGCAGCGTCGTCGACGCCGAGTTCCGCGAGCAGCCGCGCGCGCAACGCGATGGCGTGCTCGTCGCCGCGCGAACGCGGACGCGGAGAATCGACCGTCACATCCGCGTTGATCTCGCCTTGCGATAGCACGACGATGCGATCGGACAGCAGAATCGCTTCGTCGATGTCGTGCGTCACGAGCACGACCGCAGGCGTATGCGCGCGCCACAGACGCGCGACGAGTTCGTACATGCGGATGCGCGTCAACGCATCGAGCGCGGCGAAGGGTTCGTCGAGCAACAAGAGCTTCGGCTCGCGCACGAGCGCACGCGCGAGCGCGACGCGTTGCGCCTCGCCGCCGGAAAGCGTCTTCGGCCAGCCTTGCGCGTGGCGCGACAAGCCGACTTCGTCGAGCGCGGCGAGCGCGGACTGCTTCGCCGCGCCCAGGCGGTCGTGGCCGATGACGACGTTTTCCCATACGCGCTTGGCGGGCACGAGACGCGGCTCCTGAAACACGACGGAACGCGCGCCCGCGACGCGCACGCGACCGCTGTCGGCGCGATCGAGCCCGGCGAGGATGCGCAACAGCGTCGTCTTGCCCGCGCCCGATGCGCCGAGCATCGACACGAACTGGCCGCGCCTGATGGTGAGCGAGACGTCCTTCAGCACCGCGCGCCCTGAGAACACGCGGCTCACGCGGTCGAGTTCGAGCGCGGCTTCGCGCTGTTGCAACGCGTCGAAGCGTTCGATGTCAGGCGAGTTCAAAACGCGGCCTCCACGGCAGGGCGAGATGTTCGAGCGCGCGCATCACGAGATCGGTGACGATGCCGAGCGCCGCATACACCAGAATGCCCGCGATGATGATGTCCGCGCGCTGATTCTGGTTCGCGTTCACGAGGATGTAGCCGATGCCGTTCTGCGCGTTGATCTGCTCCGCGACGACGAGCGCGAGCAAGGCGACGGCGCTCGAATAGCGCACGCCGACGAGGATCGATGGCAGCGCCGTCGGCAGAATGATGCGCAGCGCCATCTGCCGGCTCGACAGCCCGAAAACGCGCGCCGCTTCGAGCAGCTTCGGATCGACGCCGCGCACGCCGGCATACGTGTTGAGATACATCGGAAAGATGGTGGCCGCGAGGATCACGGCGACCTTCGCGCCTTCACCGATGCCGAACCAGGTGATGAAGAGCGGAATCAGGGCAATGAACGGAATGGTGCGCAGCATCTGCAGTGGCGCATCGACGATCTCTTCGCCGACGCGCCACAGGCCCGCAAACAGGCCCGCCAAAAGACCGATGCCGCCGCCGATGGCCAAGCCCGTCGCCGCGCGCACGAGCGACACGCCGATCGCGCTTTGCAGTTCGCCGTCCGCGATCAGTTCCTTCAGTGCCGCGACGATGACGGTCGGCGGCGGCAAGGTTTCGGGCGCGACGAGTTGCAGCGAGGATGCGAGCTGCCACAACACGATCAACGCGAGCGGAACGCCGATGCGCAAACCCCGCGAGCGCAGCACGCTCAACGTGCGCGCGCGTGCCTGCGCCGCTTCGCGTGTGGGCAGGTCGACTAGCGCGCGCGTATCGTTTGTGCGCTTGTCGTCCCGTTCGGGGGGCGCGCCGGCATCGAGCCGTAGCGCGGCGGAAGGATAGCGGGGAACGTTCATGGGCAGGCGGGCGGGAATGACCGGGAGCGGGTTGAACGAATGATGGTACGTTCGCCCCCATTGCGAGCAAACGAAGCGTTTGCCGGATGCTATGCGCGCTTTCCCGAATAACTATTGCAGTCGAGGGACTATCCGGACCCGGCGAGCCGCGCTGTTCCACCTCTTCATCTGTCAGGCCGATGCGGATCGGTCCGCCGACCAGCGCGAGCGTCGCATTTCACGCAGCCGCGTGTCCCGAGCTGAAGATCCGCGATGCGCTTCCGAAGCACGGAGCACGAGCCCGCCGCGGGGCTGCCATCCATCCACGCGCGGCCTGCCTGACCCATGCCGAAATCTGATGCGCCCCATGAGATCTTTTCGATTGGCTTCGCGACGGAGCCGCGTCGAGAATGATTGCACCCCAGCCGCCTCCGCAGTCCAACCAATCAGGAATGCAACGACCGATGAACCTTCGTGAATCCACCAGGCACTTCGACGATCGCAACGTGAGAACGGCAAACGGCCAGGCCGGCTCGCGCTATCGAACCTGTGGCGAATCGCTCGTCACCTTGCTCGAGATCTACGGGGTCCAGTATGTCTTCGGCATCCCGGGGGTGCACACAGTAGAGCTCTATCGCGGTCTTGCGCGCTCGTCGATCCGGCACGTGACGCCCCGTCACGAACAGGGCGCGGGCTTCATGGCCGACGGATATGCGCGTGTCACCGGCAAGCCCGGCGTGTGCTTCATCATCACCGGTCCGGGCATGACCAATATCGCGACCGCGATGGCACAGGCCCATGCCGATTCCATCCCGATGCTCGTGATATCGAGCGTCAATGCGCGCAGCGAACTCGGCAGCGGCGACGGACGCCTGCACGAACTGCCCTCGCAGCGCGAAGTATTCAACGGGCTCGCCGCGTTTTCGCACACCTTGCTCGATGCCGCCGATCTGCCTCAGGTGCTGGCCCGCGCGTTCGCGGTGTTCGAGAGCGCCCGGCCGCGGCCGGTGCATATCGAGATCCCGCTCGACGTCATCGTGTCGCCGGCGGGCGTCATCGAGGCGTCGTGCGCCGTGCGTGCGGCGAAACCCGCTGCACACCCCGCCGCGCTCGCCGCCGCCGCGGAACTGCTCGCGGAGGCGCGCCGCCCGCTGATTCTCGCTGGCGGCGGCGCGGCCGACGCTGCCGCCGAACTGCGCGAACTCGCCGAGCGGCTGCAGGCGCCGGTCGCGCTCACGACCAATGCGAAAGGACTGCTGCCGTCCGGACAGCCGCTTCTCATCGGGTCCACGCAGTCGCTGCCGCACACCCGCGCGATGATCCGCGAAGCCGACGTAGTGCTCGCGGTCGGAACCGAACTGGGCGAAACCGATTACGACGTCGTCTTCGACGGCGGCTTTGCGATCGCAGGCAAGCTCATCCGCATCGATATCGATGCGCAACAACTGATGCGCAACGTTCGTCCGGATGTGGCCATCGTCAGTGACGCGCGCGAGGCGTTGAGCGAGCTGTCGACGAGACTGCACGAGCGTCCCGTTCGCCCGGCCGCGACGGACTGGGGCGCGGCGCGCGTCGCCGCGGTGCGGGCCGCCAACCTGGCCGGCTGCGACGCCGCGATGCGCTCGCAGCAGCGCCTGATCGACACGATCGTCGGCACCTTGCCCGGCGTCGTCATTGCAGGCGATTCGACGAGCCCGGTCTACGCGGGCAACTTTCTCCACGATGCACCGGCGCCGCGCTCATGGTTCAACTCGTCGACCGGCTACGGCACGCTCGGGTATGGACTGCCCGCCGCCATCGGCGCGAAGCTCGCCGCGCCCAGGCGGCCGGTCGTCTGCCTGATCGGCGATGGCGGTCTGCAGTTCACGCTGCCGGAACTGGCGAGCGCGGTGGAGGCGCGCGTGCCCGTGATCGTGCTGGTGTGGAACAACTTCGGCTACGGCGAGATCCGCAAATACATGGAGCAACGCGATATCACGCCCGTCGGCGTCGATATCTACACGCCCGACTTCGCCGCGCTCGCCAAAGCCTTCGGATGCGAGGCCGCAAGAGTCGACGACCCGCGGACCCTCGAAGCCGAGCTGCGGCGCGCAGTATCGCGCGACGTCCCGACCGTGATCGAGGTCCGCGAAGCCGACTGGTTTGCACGGGTGCCGTCATGAACGCGGACGCACGCCCCGTCTTCGACTTTCCGCTGCGCACCCAGCTCTTCATCGACGGCTGCTGGTGCGCGCCCGAAACGCGGCAACGCTTGCCCGTCATCAATCCATCGACCGAAGAGACGATCGCCGAAGTGGACGCGGCCGGTCCCGCCGACGTCGATCGCGCGGTGCGCGCCGCGTCGCACGCATGGCGCGCCTGGAAACAGACTTCGGGCGCCGCGCGCGCCGCCTTTCTGCGAGCGATCGCACGCGGCGTGGAAGCCAGTGCCGAGCATCTCGCCGCGCTTCAGTCGCTCAACAACGGCAAGCCGATCGCCGAATCCCGCATCGATGTCGGCGACGTGGTCGCCACCTTCGACTACTACGCCGGGCTGGCCGAACGGCTGGATGAACCGGGCGAAGCGATCGCCATCCCGAGCGACCGGCATCGCGCGGTGATCCGCCGTGAACCCGCGGGCGTGGTCGGCCTGATCGTGCCGTGGAATTTCCCGATGGTGACCACGGCCTGGAAACTCGCGCCCGCGCTCGCCGCGGGATGCACGGTCGTGCTCAAGCCTTCCGAATTCACCCCGCTGCCGGAACTGGCGCTGGCCGCGATCGTCGAGCAGGCCGGCCTGCCACCCGGCGTGTTCAACATCGTGACCGGCACCGGCACCGATGTCGGCGCGGCGCTCACCACGCATCCGCTCATCGCCAAGGTCTCGTTCACCGGCAGCACGGCGGTCGGCGAGCAGGTCATGAAGGCGGCGGCGCAGTCCATCAAGGGCGTGAGCCTCGAACTGGGCGGGAAGTCGTCCATCGTCGTTTTCGCGGACGCCGACCTCGATCTCGCCGTCGATCTCGTCATCGGCGGTGCGTTCTTCAATGCCGGACAGATGTGCTCGGCCACGTCGCGCGTGCTGGTCGAACGGCCGCTCGCGCAGGCGCTGATCGCTCGCCTCGCCGACCGGGTCGCGCGCACCGTCGTCGGCGATCCGTTCGCCGCCGCCGTGCAGATGGGGCCGCTCACGAACCGCGCGCAGCACGAACGCGTGCAACGCTTCATCGCGCGGGGCAAGGCGGACGGCGCGAGCCTCGTGGTCCAGGGCGAGGCGCCCGACGGACCCGGATACTTCGTGCAGCCAACGATGTTCGTCGACGTGCCCACCGGCAGCGCCGTGTGGCGCGAAGAGATCTTCGGACCCGTCTTGTGCGTGCGCAGCTTCGACACGGAAGACGAAGCGATCGCCACCGCCAACGACACCGAGTTCGGGCTGGTCGCAAGCGTCGTCACGCGCGACGCGGCACGCGGACAGCGCGTGGCGGCCGCGTTGCAGGCGGGCGTCGTCTGGATCAACGCGCCGCAACTGATCTTTCCTCAGACATCCTGGGGCGGCTTCAAGAAGAGCAGCATCGGCCGCGAACTCGGGCCGTTCGGACTCGCGGCCTTCCAGGAAATCAAGCAGGTGCTGACTGCGGCCGATTCCGACTGAAAGCTTTTGTTAAGGCCGAGCCATGCGTTCGGCTCATGGCAACCATGCCGAGATTTCGATTGTTGCCGAAATTTTGCGTACCTAGAGTGCTCTCACAACGCCGCTGTTGATCGACCGACCGCATTGACCGACTGCTGCACGTTCAGCGAGGAGTGAACCATGCATGACATCAAACGAGGCAGAAGGCAGGCCATCAAGACCATCGGCATAGCGCTCGCCGCATCGAGTCTGCCGATGCCGTTCATCAGCACCGCGAAGGCGCAGGAGAGGAGCTTCGCCGGCAAGACGCTGCGCCTGCTCACATGGTCCGACGACACCGGCGCGGCGGCCTTGCGCAACATTGCCGCGACGTTCAGCCAGAAGACCGGCGCGCAGGTCATCGCCGATCGCGCCGACGGCACCTCCGGCATGGTGGCGAAAGTGAAAGCGGCCGGAGACCGCCCGACCTACGACGTCATCACGCTCGCGGGCGTGGGCGCCTCGGGTCTCGCGGATGCCGGTCTGCTGATGAAGCCCGATCTGAACAAACTCCCCAACCTGAAGGATGTCGCCGCGCGGTATCAAACGGGCGCCAACGGCTTCGGCATCGGCTATCTGTTGTGGTCGGACGGTCTCGTCTACAGCACGTCGTCGGTCAAGACGGCGCCCACGACCTACGAAGCGCTTTGGGATCCCAAGTATGCGGGGCGGATTTTCCTGCCGCCGCCGGAATGGGCCGAAGCGGTCGATCTCGCGATCATCGCCGCCAAGATGGCGGGCGGCTCGCAGCAGAACATCGAACCGGGCTTCGCGAAGCTCGCGCAACTCAAGGACCGCGTGCTCACGCTCGGCGAGAATCCGAATCAGGTCGCCGACCTGTTCCGCACGGGTTCGCTGGATATCGGCGGCATCTACTCGCCGGCGTTCTTCCCCGATCAATTGCGCAAGCCCGAGTACAAGATGGCCGTCACGTACGGGATGAAGGAAGGCTTCGCCACCCAGCTGATGTTCACGGTCATACCGAAGGCGCATCCGGGCGACATCGACCTGATCCACGCGTTCATCAACCATTCGCTCGACGCAGGCGTGCAAGGCCGCATGGCCGCCGACGTGCTGAACGGTCCGGTGAACTCGAAGGCGGCGATTCCCGCCGAAAGCCGCGCGTTCGTGCCGTCTCCCCAGCAAATCGCGGAGAACGCCGTGCTGCACGACGACAAGGCATTGGCGGCGGTGCAACCGGCGTGGATCAAGCGCTATACGGAAATCTTTTCGGCCTGAGCTCCATGTCCGCACTCTATTTCCGCCGCAGGACGGCAGCGCTGGCAGACGCCGCCTCCGGACAGACGTCGGCTCCCGCGCTGCCCAGGGTGCCGCCGTGGGTGCTGCTCGCGCCGATCCTCGCGTTTCTCGCCGTGCTCGTCGCGGCGTCGCTCGCGGTGCTGCGCATGAGCTTCGGCGTGCCGGGGAACGAGTGGCGCGCACTCACGCTTCACAATTACGCGGACCTCGCCGATTCGTACTTCCTGCGTTCGCTCGGGCTGACGCTCAAGCTCGCGTTTGAGAGCATGGTCTGCGCGGTGGCGCTGGCGATTCCGGTGGCGCTCGCGATGGCGCGCACCGAATCGCGGCTCGCTCGCCGGCTCCTTCTTGCCGGCGTGCTGCTGCCGCTGCTCGTCAATCTGCTGCTGCAGGGTTACGGCTGGCTCGTGATGCTCGGGCCGGCGGGCATGCTGAATAACGCGCTGCTCGCGGCTGGCGTCGTGCGGCGTCCGGTGCAGTGGCTTTATCGCGAGAACGGCGTGCTGCTCGGCCTGATCCAGACCGCGTTCCCGCTCGCCGTGCTGCCGCTCGCGAGCGCCATGCGCGCCATCTCGCGCTCTTACGAGGAAGCGGCCGCTACGCTCGGCGCGACGCGCTCGCAGACGCTGCGCCACATCGTCCTGCCGCTCGCGATGCCCGGTCTCGTTTCCGGCGCGCTGCTCGTCTTCGCCTACAACGCGAGCGCGTTCGCCGTGCCGCTGCTGCTGGGCGGCCGCCGCGTGCCCATGCTCGCCGTGCTCGTGCACGACCAGGTGGCGCCGCTTCTGAACTGGCCCGCCGCGTCGGCATTCGGCGTGGTGCTGATGGTGGCGACGCTCGTCGTCATGTCGGTATCGCAACGGCTCGTACGCGGCATGCAAAGCACGGAGGAAGCCCGTTCATGAGCGCCCTGCGCCTTTCCGCGATCATGCCGGGACGCCTGAGCCGCGCCGCCAGCCTGCTCGCGACCGTCGTGCTCTTTCTCGCCGCCCTGCCGATCCTCACGATGGTGACGATGTCGTTCGGCAATTCGGATACGCTCCAATTCCCGCCGCCGGGCTTCGGGCTGCGCTGGTATCGGGCCGCGTGGCACACGTTCGTATCGCCCGACGCAAGCGATGTGCTCTCGATGGGCACGGCCCTCACGACGAGCCTCGTCGTCGCGGTATCGACGATGATCATCGCCACCGCCGTCTCGGTGCCCGCCGCCTACGCGCTCTCGCGCTATCGCTTCCGCGGCAAGGCGGTTATCGAGCAGCTCGTCGCGCTGCCGCTGGTCTATCCGCTCGTGATGCTCGGGCTCTCGCTGCTGCTCGTGTTCAACGTGCTGCCCGTCGAGCTCGGCATTCTGCGGCTCATCATCGCGCACGTGATCCTCGCCTTGCCGTTCACGGTGAAGAACTGCGCCGCCTCGGTCGCGGCGATCGGCCCGGAGTTCGAGGAAGCCGCGTGCCTGATGGGCGCGAGCCCGCGCCGCGCGATCGTCGATGTGGTCCTGCCGCTCATGCGGCCCGGCATTCTCGCCGGCATGCTGTTCGCCTTCATCGTCTCGTTCAACGAGTTCACGGTCACGTTCTTTCTGTACGGCATCGACACGATGACGCTGCCCATCTGGCTGTACAGCCGCACCGTGTCCTCGCTCGATCCGACCGTGTTCTCGTTCGCGGTCGTCATCGTGCTCATCGACTTTGCGTTGATCTGGCTGCTCGAAAGGCTGATCGGCGACGAAGGCGTCGCGCTGTAACCGGGGAACCCTCATGACTCATCTGACACTTCAGGCGGTAACGAAGCGCTTCCACGCCGCATACGCCGTCGATCATGTCGATCTCGCCGTGCCCGACGGCAAGCTGGTGTGCTTTCTCGGGCCGTCCGGCTGCGGGAAGACGACGCTCTTGCGCATCATCGCGGGGCTGGAAACGGCGTCGTCCGGAACGGTCGCCTTCGCCGGCCGCGATCTGACTGACGTGCCCGCGAACCGACGCGATTTCGGCATGGTGTTCCAGTCGCTCGCGCTCTTTCCTCACATGACGGTCGCGCAGAACATCGCCTATCCGCTGCGTCTTCGCCGGGTCGGCAAGGAGGCGGAAGCCAGCCGCGTCGCCGAGCTGCTCGATCTGATCCGGTTGCCGCACATGACGGACCGGCCGGTCTCGCGGCTGTCGGGCGGACAGCGCCAGCGCGTGGCGATTGCGCGCGCCATCGCGTCGTCGCCGAAGCTCTTGCTGCTCGACGAGCCGCTCTCCGCGCTCGACGCGAAGCTGCGCGAGGCGATGCAGGTCGAGATCCGTCTCCTGCAGCAGCGCCTCGGCATCACGACGATCATGGTGACGCACGACCAGCGCGAAGCCATGACCATGGCCGACGAGATCGTCGTCATGGAAAAAGGACGCATCGCGCAGGTCGGCAAGCCGCTCGACATCTATCGCAATCCCGTCAGCGAATTCGTCGCCGACTTCATCGGCCTCGGCAACATCCTGCCCGTCACGCTCGAAGGCGGAGACCGGATCGCGCTTCCGGGCGGCCAGCAGATCGTCGTCGATGCCGCACCGCCCGCGCGCGGCGCGGCGGGCGACGTCCGCCTGCTGATTCGTCCCGAAGACGTCTGCATGCGGACAGCCGTAAACGGCGCCGTCGATCCCGGGCCCAACGTGCTCGCCGGAAAGGTGGCGTTCATCCGGGATGTCGGCGCGTCGCTCGAAGCGACCATCGATTGCGCGGGCTTCACGCTCACCGCCGCCACGACGCCGCGCGAGACGCCGGACCTGCGAATCGGCATGCCCGTCTTCGCGGAACTTCCGCCGCACGCCTGCAAGCTCATCGCGGCACGCACCGCGCACTGAATTCACGCCGCCCACCGTATCGACACAGGAGAGACCTTCATGCACACGACGACTTCCGCGCAGCGCTTCCTCGCCCGCACCGCCGCCCTCCTCGCCTTCTCGGGCATCGCGGGCCTCGGCGCATTCGCGCCGCTGGCGCACGCCGACGCGCTCGACTCGATCAACAAGTCCGGCGTCGTCCGGATCGGCGTCTTCGAGGACTATCCGCCGTTCGGCTCGATCGGGCCGGACATGAAGCCGCAGGGCTACGACATCGACGTGTCCAGCCTGATCGGCAAGACCCTCAACGCGAAGGTCGAACTGATTCAGGTCACCGGCGACAACCGCATGGCGTATCTCGTCGACCATAAGGCCGACATGCTGCTCTCGGTCGGCAAGACGCCCGAGCGCGAAAAGGTGATCGACTTCTCGCAGGCCTACGCGCCGTACAACCTGGCCGTATTCGGTCCGAAGTCGCTGCCCGTGAAGAACGCGGGCGACCTTGCCGGCAAGAGCGTGGCCGTCGCGCGCGGCACGCTGGAAGACCTGAGCGTGAGCAAGGTCGCGCCGCCGTCCGCGTCGATCAAGCGATTCGACGACCCGAACGGCGCGATCTCCGCGTTTCTGGCCGGGCAGGCGCAACTGCTCGTGGTGGGCAACGACGTGGGCGCGACGATCATCGCCCGTCACCCGTCGAACGATCCCGAGCAGAAGTTCTCGCTCTTCAGCTCGCCCGATCACGTGGGCCTGAACAAGAACGAGCCGCGCCTCAAGCAGAAGGTCGACGAAGCCATCGCCGCGGCGAAGAAGGACGGCACGATGAACGCGATCTCGCAGAAGTGGCTGCGCGCACCGCTGCCGGCCGACCTGTGATGCGCGGAGCGCTCCGTTCACTCGCACGCGGGAGGATCGCTCGATGACCTACACGTTCGACTTCAGCGACGTCGGCCTCTATGTCGATGTGCTCGCGCATGGCGTCGCGGTGACGCTCGGCCTGACCGCCATATCGACGCTGCTGGGCGGCCTGGTCGGCATCGGCGGCGCGTGTCTCGCCGTGACGGGCCCGAAGCCGGTCCGCGCGGCGATCACCGCATATGTCGAGCTGATTCGCAACACGCCGTTTCTCGTGCAGCTCTTCTTCGTGTTCTTCGGGCTGCCCAGCCTCGGCGTGCATATCGGCGAAATCGAGGCCGCCGTGCTGGCGATGACGGTGAACCTCGGCGCGTACGCCACGGAAATCGTCCGGGCGGGCATCGACTCGATACCGCGCGGACAGCTCCAGGCCGCGATGGCGCTCGGCCTGCGGGGACCGCACGTGTTCCGCCACGTCGTGTTGCCGCAGGCGCTCGCCAACGTGTTTCCCGCACTGCTCGGGCAGGTGCTGATCGTGATGCTCGGCTCCGCGGTCGTATCGCAGATTTCGGTGCCTGACCTGACGCACGCCGCCAGCTTCATTCAGTCGCGCAACTTCCGTTCGTTCGAGTGCTACGTGATCGTCACCGCGATCTATCTGCTGCTGTCGATCGTGCTGCGCATGCTGATCAACCGACTCGGCAAGCGGCTGTTCGCGGGACGGGCCGGCCGCGCGGCCGCGACCACTTCCCGGCGCGGTCTGCGCAACCTGATGTCCCTGCGCATCGGCGCGGCCGAACCCGGCCTTCCGAAGGAGCGTTCACGATGATCGAGTTCACGCTGTGGGATATCGCCCGCAACCTGACGCTGGCCGCGCGCTGGACGGTTGTGCTTTCGGTGATCGCGTTCGTCGGAGGCGGCCTCACGGGACTGGCGCTGCTCGCCATGCGCGTGTCGCCGCTGCCGTGGCTGCGCCGGACGGTGGTGCTGTATGTCGAGGTGTTCCAGGGCACGCCGCTTCTGATGCAGCTTTTCCTCGGCTTCTTCGGCTTGCCGCTGCTGGGCGTCGAAGTGTCGCCCTGGGCTGCCGCGACCGTCACGCTCACGCTGTACACGGGCGCCTGTCTCGCCGACATCTGGCGCGGCTGCGTGGAGGCGGTGCCGCGCGGCCAGTGGAGCGCCGCGGCGAGCCTCGGCATGACGTGGACGCAGCAGTTGCGTCACGTCGTCTGGCCGCAGGCATGGAAGATCGCCGTGCCGCCCACCGTGGGATTTCTCGTGCAGGTCGTGAAGAGCACCGCGCTCACGTCGATCATCGGTCTCACGGAGCTGACCAAGACCGGCACCATGATCACCAACGCAGTGTTCCGTCCCTTCCCGATCTACGCCCTCGTCGCGTTGCTCTACTTCGCGATGTGCTTTCCGCTGACCTGGTATGCGCGCGCGCTCGAGCGCCGGTATCGCGTCGGCAGACATCGCTAAAAGCCGCGTCTCAATGGCTAACGCACTTTCAAAAAGGTTTGCGCATGATTTCCATCGGTAACGTGTCGAAGTGGTACGGCCAGTTCCAGGTTCTGGCCGACTGCACCACCACCGTCGGCAAAGGCGAAGTGGTCGTGGTCTGCGGGCCGTCCGGGTCCGGCAAGTCGACGCTCATCAAGACCGTCAACGGGCTCGAGCCGTTCCAGAGCGGCAGCATCACGGTCAACGGGGAGTCCGTCCACGACAGGCGCACCAACCTGTCGAAACTGCGCTCGAAAGTGGGCATGGTGTTTCAGCATTTCGAGCTGTTTCCGCACATGTCGATCACGGACAACCTCACGCTCGCGCAGACGAAAGTGCTGGGGCGCTCGAAAGACGAAGCGTCCGACAAGGCGCTGCGTCTGCTCCAGCGCGTCGGCCTGCGCGCGCACGCCGACAAGTATCCCGCGCAGCTTTCAGGCGGCCAGCAGCAGCGCGTGGCGATTGCGCGCGCACTGTCGATGGACCCGGTCGCGATGCTGTTCGACGAACCCACTTCCGCGCTCGACCCGGAGATGATCAACGAGGTGCTGGACGTGATGGTCGAACTGGCACAGGAAGGCATGACGATGATGTGCGTCACGCACGAAATGGGCTTCGCCAGAAAGGTCGCGCACCGGGTGATCTTCATGGATCACGGGCGCATCGTGGAAGACGAAAATAAGGACGCGTTCTTTGCGCATCCGCGGTCCGACCGGGCGAGGGATTTTCTGGGCAAGATACTGCATTAGCACCGCGCCCGGCTTGCTACACTATTTCCGGCTGACGTGATTTTCATGATCGGAGACACGCCCCGATGCGACGACTTCCTCCGCTCAACGCACTGCAGATCTTCGAGACCGTCGCGCGTCACCGCAGCTTCACGCGTGCGGCGGAACATCTGTGCCTCACGCAGGGGGCGATCAGCAGACAGATTCTCGCGCTGGAGGAATACTTCGGCTTTCCCCTTTTCATCCGCGGCGCAAGGGGCCTGACCTTGACGGCGGAAGGCGACGTGCTGTTGCCCGTCGTGAGAGAGAGCTTCGGGCGCATCGAAGAGGTATCGCTGCGTCTCACGCGCCAGCGCACCGATCTCGCGCTGAAAGTGCCCACCTGCGTGATGCGATGGATGCTGCCGAGGATCATGCGCTTCCAGAGCGAGCATCCCGAACTGCAATTGCAGATCACGACGACCTGGCAGCACGATGTCGATTTCGAGGTCGAATCGTTCGATGCGGCGATCATCTACGGCTCGTCGCCCGGTGCGGACGTGCACGCCGTGCCGCTCTTCGACGAGCAGCTCACGCCCGTGTGCTCGCCCGAACTGCTCAATGAAAGTCCGCTCGCCGCCGCGGCTGATCTCGCGCATCATGCGTTGCTGCATCCGACGCGCGATCACCGCGACTGGAAGCTCTGGCTCGATTGCGCGGGTGCGAGCGAGATCGACGCGACGCTCGGACCGACATTCGAAACGCTCGATCTGGCGACCAACGCCGCCATGCAAGGGTTCGGCGTCGCGATCGGCGACCGGACGCTGGTCAGCGAAGACGTGGCGGCCCGGCGGCTCGTCATGCCGTTCGACACCGTGCTCGAAACGGGCTCACGCTATTACTTCGTCTATCCGGAGTGCGTCGCGAGTCAGCCGAAGGTCAAACTCTTCAGCGAATGGATCATGCGCAACCGTGAGGCGGCTGCGACGGCCGGGTAGTTCGAGGCCGCCGTACGCAACGCCACGTCGCGAGCGACTGTGTTTTGCGGAAACAAGCGCCTTAGTGGCCGCGTTCCAACGGTTCGCGCGCACGACCGGGAACGTCGCTGCGTGTGCCGAACAGCGTGTCGCAAATCGGGAACGTGAGGTTGAAATTCTGTGTCGCCATCACTTCGGGATCGTGGTGTGTAGCGTGCAGGCGCCGCACTGTGTTCACGAACGGAACGCGGTCGAGGAACGGGCTGTCGGTGACGTGCGAGAGCGTATGCAGGCCCTCGTACATCAGAAAGTATGCCGCCATCGTGAACAGCGCGATGTAGCCTGCGTTGCGGGAGAATACGAACCCGATCAGGAGCGCGAACGGCACGGCCGCCAGCACGAATGCAACCGGCGCGAAAGGCGGAAACAGCAGCGCGCGCCAGTGGCGGTGACCCTTGTATTCAAGCGTCACATGCGTGAAGAACCGGTGATGAACCGCGCAATGGCGCTTGTAGATCATGCTGAAATACTTCGTCGGACGATGCAGCACATAGCGGTGCGCCGCCCATTCCGCCCAGTTGCCGAACAGAAAGAGCGGAATGACGGCCATCCATTCGGCGAGCGTCGGCGCATGAAGCTGCATCAGGCAAAAGACGATCACGCCGCCCGTGAAGAGCAATGTGAAGCCGAGGTGCATTTCGCCGCGATACCACCATGGCGTGGCATCGACATACTCGTCGCGGAACTTGTAGGAACGCGCACGAACGTCATCTTCGTATTTCATCAATGTCTCCGGCTGTTGTGAAAGGCGTGTGCCCGTTGGCGTCCGCCGTTATGCGCAATGATTCGGGAGGGAGTCCGCGCGCAGCCGTCTTCGAGCTTGTCGAGCGTCTCCGACACCACGAATAACGCTGATCCCGAAGCCGATGCGCGCGCTCGTTCTGGAAGATCAGCACGGGCGCATGATCGGCGCTGCCGCGCGCGGACGACAACACCGGCTAGACGAATGCGGGATTGCCGTTCGCTGCGGCAGCGCGTGTTCATCAGCGTCTCCATCTGTGCGCGCCGACTGTGGTAAGCGAGCGCATTGGATGAAGCGTAGCGAGATCGCACCATAACGCCTAATACTGTTTATTGATGCGCCGGATAATTCGGGCTTATATCGGTGCTAGCCCGGATGACACCGTCCTTACGGTTCCGTATCAATGGGACGCGCGGGAATGGGCGGTTAAGCAGCAAGCCTGAATGAATGCCCGGCGCGCTCCGTCAAATCGATCTGATAACGGCGTCTTCGTCTATTAGCATCGCTGATGCCGCGAGGGACGGCTGATGTACCGCCCGTCTTTGCCGATCGTGCGAGAGTTGGCGCACGCGCGGGGCGGGCCACGGCGAAAGTGCTTCTTTTTCTGCGCGGGATCAACCTGTTGTTTCAGAGGGGCGCGTTCACGCCGGAGACACCGTCGCTGTGACGAAACTGTTCCGCTGCGGACTCGCGAATCAGTTCGCGACCGAAACGCGCTATCGCATGATCTCTGAGGCTTCGCGGTTAAGATTCTCGCCAACGTCGTGCTGGCCAATCCTTACCGCGCACAAGGCGTCCACCTCGCGACGGGCGTCAACGCGGCGAGCGTGCTCGTGCGCTATCTCTTCCGCACGCGCCACATGCCACCCGTTCGCAACCGATCAGAAAGTCTCTTCCTGCGGCTCCGGCCCGCGCGTCGGCGCATCCGGCTGGGCGAGCTTCACGGCGCGGCCGGTGCGCGCCGATTCGTAGATCGCGTCGATGATCCGCTGATCCTGCAAGCCTTCCTCGCCCGGCGTGTGCGGCACGAGATCGTCCTTCACGCAGACCGACATGTGATCGATTTCGCGCGCGAACTGGTTCTGCGGATCGATCTGCACTTCGGTCGTCGCGCTCTTGCCGTCGACGAGCATGCCGTGACGCAAGCGCAATCCGTTATAGCCGAACGCCGGATCCATCTCGACCCAGCCTTGTGCGCCTTGCAGCCTGAAGAAACGGGATTCGTGGCTTGCATAACTCGACATGCACGTCGCCGTGAGTCCGCTCGGAAAGCGCAGGATGAAGTGCACCGATTCCTCGACCTCGGCAAAGCGCGGATCGCCTTGCGGGCGATGCACCGTCGCGACAACTTCCATCGGCTCTTCGTTCGACAGAAAGCGCGCCGCGTTGAGGCAATAGAGGCCGATGTCGGGCATTGCGCCGCCGCCCGCGAGCGCCTTCTTCAAGCGCCATTGCGATGGATCGCCCACATTCTGCGAATTTCCCGCGATGAACTCGCGCAATGTGCCGAGCTTCTTCTCCTTGACCATCTTCGCAACCATGCGATCCATCGGCTCGTACTGGCTGCGATACGCGATCATCAGCTTGCGATTGGCGCGCTTCATCGCTTCGACCATCGCCTCGCAGTCG
Source organism: Caballeronia sp. ATUFL_F1_KS4A (assembly GCF_023630905.1). Lineage (NCBI taxonomy): Bacteria > Pseudomonadati > Pseudomonadota > Betaproteobacteria > Burkholderiales > Burkholderiaceae > Caballeronia > Caballeronia sp. ATUFL_F1_KS4A. The sequence continues at coordinate 53,641 of NZ_JALQEB010000044.1, forward strand.
GCGGCATTGTTCGCCATCGGCTTCTCGCAGAGCACATGCTTGCCGATCTTCGCCGCGCGCAGCGTGAACGCCTTGTGCATGCCGTTCGGCAACACGATATACACGACGTGCACGCGCGGATTGTCTGCAAGACGCTCGAAGTCCTGATAATCGTGGATGTCGGCATCGGCGATGCCGTATTGACGCGCGACGCGCCGCGCCTTTTCGCGATCGCCGGAAACCAGCGCCGCCACCTTCGAGTATTTGCATTGCGCGAGCGCGGGCAGAATCTGATTCAACGAAAGACGTCCGAGCCCGACGATCGCATAGCCGATGCGCGCGTCGGGCGGCAGATTCGCGTCGGGCGTTTCTTCCTTCTGCTCCGTGTTCGGGTCTTGAATCAGCGGCAGCTTGACCTGATTGGCATCGGCACCTGAAGGACCGGCGGCCCATGCGCTGCCGGTTCCGGCCGCGAGCGCGACTGCAATGCCCGCGCCGCCGCGTGTCAGAAACGAACGGCGCCCCGCTTCCGGTTCGGCGGGCGCGGCGTTGGGCAAAAGCTGATCGGGTTGGCCGCGAAAAGGCATGGAGAACTCCGGCGGGGAAATGTGATCCCTGCGTTCAGCATTGCGCGTGCCATCCGAAGTAAGCTTGTTGGTTAGCGAGTCGTCGATGAGAATTGAGCGCTGCGCGCGTCGGTTCACCGCCGAACGCACAACGCTACGATAAGCGCATCACCATTCCTTTTGGAGCGCACACGATGCTTTCAGATATTTACAGGCAATACATCGCTTGCCTGAATGCGCGCGACTGGCCGAATCTCGGCGCGTTCGTTCACGATGCGCTGCAGTACAACGCGCGCGCGCTCACGCTCGATGACTATCGCGAGCTCCTGAAGAAAGATGTGCGCGAAATTCCGGACCTCCGCTTCGATATCGAGCTGCTGATAGCGGAGCCGCCGCGCGTCGCTTGCCGGTTGCGCTTCGAATGCACGCCGAAGGCTGACTTCCTCGGCCTGCATATCGATGGAAGACGCGTCGTGTTTTGCGAGAACGTCTTCTATGAGTTCCGCGATGGCAAGATCGAGCGCGTGTGGTCCGTTATCGATAAAGCGGCGATCGAAGCGCAGCTTTAGGCCGCTTCGGTAAAGAAGCTGTCCACGATATCGTCGCGCAACCTGGCGACCTTGCTATCTCCAACCTTTCGCGGCCGCGGCAGCGATACATCCACCACTTCCCCGATGCGTCCCGGCCGCGCCTGCATCACCACGATCCGGTCCGACAGCAGCACGGCTTCCTCCACATCGTGCGTGACGAGCACCATCGTGATCCGTTCATGCTCCCATATCCGCTGCAATTCGAGCTGCAAGCGGCTTCGCGTAAGTGCGTCGAGCGCACCGAAGGGTTCATCGAGCAACAGCAGACGCGGCCGGTTCACCAGTCCTCGCGCAATCGCAACGCGCTGCGCCATGCCGCCCGATAACTGATGCGGATAAAGCCGCTCGTAGCCCTTCAATCCGACGAGCTCGATATGCTCGGCCACCGCGCGCGCCTTCTCGGCCTTCGATAACGGCGCGTTGCGCAACGCGACCGCGACGTTCTGCGCGACATCGAGCCACGGAAACAGCCGATGATCCTGAAACACGATGCCGCGCGACAGATCCGTCGTCACGACGCGCTCGCCGCCGAAATCGATCTCGCCGTCGTAATCTCCATCTAGGCCCGCGATGAGCCGCAGCAACGTCGACTTTCCGCAACCGCTCGCCCCGACGATGCTCACGAACTCGCCGCTCGCAATCGACAGCTCGATGCGATCGAGCACCGGCGGCCCCGCATCGCCAGCGAAGCGCTTGCTCACGTGCCGCAGCGTCAGGCCACTGTCTTGCTCTATTTGCGTCGTCATATCCGGATTCTCCTCAAGCCGCGCGCGACGCGCCGAACCAGCGCCGCTGCACGCCGCGCGCGAAAGCATTCAACGCCCACCCCGTCAAACCGACCACGATCACGCCGAACACGACGAGATCCATACGAAACTGTTCGCTGCCATCGACGAGCGTATTGCCTATGCCGCTGCCCGCAACGAGCAGATACTCCGCGCCGAGCGTCGCGAGCCACGAATAGATGAGCGCCAGATACACGCCCGTGAAGATGGACGGCAACGCTGCGGGCACCACGACATAGGCCACCGTTTGCAGCCTGCCGTAGCGATATGCGCGCGCCACGTCGAGCCAGTTCGCGGGAACGGCGCGGATGCCGTCGCTCGTATGCATCACGACGGGCACGAGCGCGGCAAGCGACAGGAACACGACCTTCGCGACATCGCCGAGTCCGAACCACACGGAGATCAACGGAATCCACGCGAACAGCGACACTTGCTTGAACGTGTTGAAGCTCGGTGCGATCGCGCGATTCGCGAGCTTCGATATGCCGAGCAATGCGCCGAGCGCGAGGCCGAGACTGGTGCCGATCGCAAAGCCCGTCAACTCGCGCGCAAGCGATGCCGACAACGCGCGCGCGAGCGCCCCGCTGCGGACCTGATCGACCGCCGTACTCCACACGTGTGCAGGCGAAACCATCACGCCTCGCCCCACTTGCGCATCGCGCGACACGTACCACCACACGGCGAGCGCGGCTATCGGCAGCACGAGTCCGCGCCACGATCCTTTGACTGTTCCCGCTTCCCAATCCAGAGTCGACATGGCTGATCCTCAATTGACGCGGCCGCGTTGCAGCTTGCGCTCGAATGCATCGAGCAGGCGATCTGCCGCATAGCCGATTGCGCCGACGATCAGCACCGCGGCCAGCACGAGATCAAGCTGAAAAAGCTGACGTCCATACACGATCAGATAACCCAGCCCTTCCGACGACGCGACGAGCTCGACGACGACGAGCGTCAGCCACGCTTTCGTGAACGCGAGCCGCACGCCCGTGCCGATGACCGGAATCGCGGATGGCAAAGTCACGCGCGTGATGACTTGCCAGCGCGTATAGCGATACACCGACGCTACTTCCTGCAACGCACGCGGCGTGCCGCGAAAGCCTTGCAGTGTCGAGAGCGTGACGGGCACGAGCGCCGCATGCCCGATCAGCAGATACTTCAGCGGCTCGCCGATGCCGACGACGATCATGAGAAACGGCAACCAGCCGAGCACCGGCACTTGCACGATCGCGTTGAAGCTCGGCAGGACGTAGGCTTCCAGCGTGCGCGACAGGCCGAGCAATCCGCCGAGCGCGATGCCGAGCAGCACGCCGCCGCCGAATCCGACAGCGGCGCGCGTCGTGCTCGCCAGCAGATGCGTCCACAACTCGCCGCTCTTCGCGAGTGCGCCGAGCGTTTCGAAGACGAGCGCGGGCACCGGCAACACTTGCGCGGAGATCCAGCCGTAGTGCGAGCCGAGCACCCACAGCAACGCGCAGACGCTGGGCACGATCCACGGCAACGCAGTCCAGCCGATCGTGCGCCACGCATCAGTCGATGACATTCCGCGCGCACGATCCGCGGGCTGAAACACACGCGTCAGTGCATTGGCCATTTATCTGTTCTCCGCGAGACGTTCGCCGGAAGGCTTGCCCGTTGCATCGAAACGCGGCCAGTAGGCTTCGAGCTTCAGCGACTTCAGCGCCTGATCCAGATACTTCGGCTCGAACCATCCATTCACGCTGACGGGCTGACGAATCAGATTCAGACGCAACGCATCGTCGGCGACGGCCTGATAACGCGCGACCAGAAACGGATCGATGAGCGGCGACATGCGGTCCTTCATCGATTGATTCGCAAACTCGGACGACCACGATTCGACCGGCACGCCGCTCTTCGCCCACAACGCGAAGAGTGCATTGCGATGGGTTTCATCGGACGACCATTGCGCGGCCTGCACCACGGCGGTCACGACCTTCTGCACCGTGTCGGGATGCGCGCGCTCGTAGTCTTCGAGCACGAGAAGATGCGCCTGGCGCGTGAACTGCACGCCGTCATCGCGCGATGCATAGACGATCTTCGCGAGCCCCTGACGTTGCAGCTTGAAGAGCGAGTAGTCGAGGAACACCGCATCGACGCCCTTCGACGCCAGCGCGGCCTGCGAGGCAGCGGTATCGAGATTGATGACGCGCAGATCGCGTTCGCTGAGGCCGTTTTGCTTCAGCACGTTATCGGCGACGAGTTGCAGATTCGTCCCGCGAAAGATGCCGACGCGCTTGCCCTTCAGATCCTTGACGCTCTTGATGTCCGAATCAGGAGGCACCGCGAGGTACACACCGGTCCGGACGTTCGACGCCAGCAGCAGATGCGTCTTCAATCCGTTCGCGCGGCCGAGCACGGAAGGCAAATCGCCCTGATACGCGAAGTCGAGCTGCTTGTTCGCGAGCGCCTCGTTGACGGCGGGTCCCGCGCCCTTGAAGAAGATCCACTCGACCTTGATGTGCTCGGGCTGCAACGCATCTTCGACGCGATGCTGCAAAAGCGCGGTCGCCGCGGGCGAGCCGCCGAAAACGGGCGGATCGCCGGTTCCCTGCTGCGCGACGCCGATGCGCACCACGGCCGGATCGGCGGCCTGCGCGGGACCGATGAGCGCAGCGAACAGCGTCGCCGCGCCGACGAAGAGCTTGAATCGTAGTGTCATCGTGCAATGAGAAAGAGTGGATCGCCGGCGATGCGATCGCCGGTGCATGGGGTATCGCGCCACGCGTCAGGCGGTGCGCGTTTCCTGCTTGACGATGCGGCTCTTGCGCCCGTCGATGCCTACGGGCACATCGCCGTGCACGGTCGCGCGACGCACGACGCGATGCGCATCGGCGTAATCGGCCACCGCGTAATGCTGCGTCGCGCGGTTGTCCCAGATCGCGACATCGCCTTGCGTCCAGCGCCAGCGCACGGTGTTTTCGAGGCGCGTGACGTGATCGTGGAAGATTTCGGCGAGACGGTCCGAATCGCGCTGCGAAAGACCGATGAAGCGCTGCACGAAGTGACCCAGCACGAGCGTGCGTTCGCCCGTTTCCGGATGCACGCGCACGACCGGATGCTCCGTTTCATAGAGCGTCGAGGTGAATTGCTTGCGGTACTCGCGCTCGGATTCCGTATCGGGCACGTTGCGCGTGGCGGCATAGTCGTAGGCGTTCGAATGCAGCGCCCAGAGTTTGTCGGCGAGATCGCGCAGCGCTTCCGGCAGGTTCGCATATGCGGCGGCCGTGTTGGCCCATACCGTGTCGCCGCCGGCGGGCGGGATCACGACGCCGCGCAGAATCGAAATCTTCGGATAAGCATCGACGAACGTTACGTCCGTATGCCATGAATTCGCGCGCGTGCCATGCTTCGAATCGAGTTCGAGCAGACGGCTTCCACTCGAAAGCGACGGCACGGTCGGATGCGCGACGGTCTCGCCGAAACGCGCGGCGAAGGCTTCCTGCGCGGCGTCGTCGAGATGCGACTGGCCGCGGAAGAACAGAACCTTGTGTTCGAGCAGCGCATTGTTGATCGCGGCGATGGCGTTATCGTCGAGATCGGCGGAAAGCGTCACGCCGCGCACTTCCGCGCCGATGCGCCCGCCGATCGGGCGCACCTGGAACGGTTCATTCGACGTGACGGGAGACAGCGTGGATTCGGCGGCGAGCGTGGAAAGTTCGGACATCGAAAATCTCCGTTGTGGTTTGCGTTTGTCGGATGCAGGCCGCATTCAATGCGACGGAAACATTGAAGCATCGACAAGACGCGTCGCCAACGAAGCGTTTCGACTATGCATATCGCTGCAATCCCGCGATGCTTTCCCGCAGCTCGCCCATTGCGCGCCGTAGCCGAATTCGTTCGTTGCTTTCGCGGCCGCGTGCGATGCCTTCCTCTGCGATACCGAGTTACCTTTTCGTATTTGCAGCGCGTACCAGGCTTGCTCGGCAGTACCTCAGAAGAACAGCAGGCTGCGCAACTCGATGCTGCGGCGTGGCCGTGCATCGGGCGGCGATGCGGGATCGTCGAAGGCCGTGTGCGCGGTGAAACGCGCAACGCCGTCGCCGGCCGAGTCGTAGATCTTGATGAGCAGCGCCTCGTCGGGCGACATCAGCGGGAAGTAGTACCAGCGATGCAGCGGGTTATGCACGAACGCGTAGGTTTCGCCCGTCATCGTCGGATAGATGAAGTCCTGCGCGACCGCATCGCGTTCGTCGATGCTGCGCGAATCGCACAATGCGAGCGGTGACGATTCCACGACCTCGCCCACTGGCCGCCACAGATTGACGATCGCAAAGCGCCCTTGCAGCAGGCGGGCGGCTTCATCGGCGGGAAGATGATCGCGCACCCGGCGCGGCCCGGAAACGAAGGTCTGATCGTTGTGGATCAGATGCACCGGCTCCTTCACGCCGTTCGCGCGTGCCGCCGCGCCATCCCGCAGTGTGTGATCGAAGATGACGACGCGCTTCGCCCCCGTCCATTGCTTCAGCAGGCGCTCGGATTGCGGGTAGTAGACCGAACGAATCGCGGCATCGTCGGAGAAATCGCTGAGCGCGCTCGCTTCGCGATGCAACTCGAAACCATTCCGGTCCAGCGACAGGCCGCCCGGCGGCGGTCGCAGCCGCGCATTCGAAATCCTCACCGCGTGCGTGCGATATTCGCCGGTGCGGCGCGGCACGCCGGGCGGCGGATCGTAGGCGTAGGAGGCGGGCTTCACGCCCGTAGGCACGAGATAGTTCAACCCGGCCTCGACTTCGACCGGCTGCTCGATCACGACATCGCTCATGATTGCACGCCCCGCTGGCTAGGTTCGACAGATCGAATCTAGGCTCGCCGGAACGGTTCAACAACGAAGCATTTCTTCAATGCATTGCACGCGAGGAACGCGCGGCATCGTCAGACGGTCGATCAGCCCGAGCGCAAGCGCGACCAGCGGTGGCTCGAGGTCATAGCTGCTCGCCTGGCCCACGCGCCTGCCGCGAAGATGGCCGTCGACACCAGATAACGGCGAATAGCGGCGATTGCGCTTAGCTTCTGATGATTCATCGTTTAGCGTTGGCGCACGGGTTGCAGATAATCGACGCTTTCACGAATCACATCGGAGCGCCATGCCTTTCGATCGCAATGCTCCCCTGCCTTCCGGCGTCGAAGTCGGCGCAGCGTGGGGTCCCGGTCCCACGGAACGGTACGCCGCGCTCGCCGCGCGCTTTCGGCCCGTGTTCGCTCGCATCCGCGCACAGAGCGTCGCGCGCGAGCTCGAACGCCGTCTTCCCACCGACGAAATCGCCTGGCTGCGCGACGCCGGCTTCACGTCCTTGCGCGTGCCGGCCGACTATGGCGGCCAGGGCATCCGCCTCGTCGAATTGTTCGAATTGCTGATCGAGTTGTCGGAAGCCGATTCGAACATCACGCAGGCGCTGCGCGCGCACTTCGGCTTTATCGAGCACGCGCTCGACAGTCCCGTCGAACGACGCGAGCGATGGCTCGCGCGGCTCGCGAAGGGCGTCATCGTCGGGGCGGCTTGGTCCGAGACGGGCGAAGCGCCGCGCAGCCAGTTCGCGACGCGTCTCACCCGCGACGCGAACGGCTGGCATCTGAACGGCACGAAGTTCTATACGACCGGCTCGCTCTTCGCCGACTGGATCCACGTCGGCGCAACCAATGCGGACGACGAGGCCGTGTCCGTCACGGTCGATCGTCGTGCGGACGGCGTCGAAGTGATCGACGACTGGGACGGCATGGGCCAGCGCCTCACCGCGAGCGGCACGAGCCGCTTCGACAACGTGAAGGTCGACGAACGCGAAATCGTCGCGGGCCGCGCGCCGTTCCCGTACTCCGAAGCGTTCTATCAGCTCGTGCATCTGGCGACGCTCGCGGGCATCGGCCGGGCCGTCGCGAGCGACGCGGCCGCCGCCATCGCCGCGCGCACGCGCAGTTACAGCCACGCGGTCAGCACGCGCGCCGCGGACGATCCGCAATTGCTGCAAGTAGTCGGCCGCGCCCGCGCGCACGCCTGGACGGCCGGCGCGATCGTCGCGCAGGCGGCGCGCGCGCTCGAACGCGCGGCGGCGTCGTTCGACAGGCCGGATGCGCTCGCCGTCATCGCGGAAACGGAGATCGAGATCTGGCAGGCGCAGACGGTCGCGTCGCAACTCGTTCTCGACGCGAGCGCGAGCGTGTTCGACGCGCTCGGCGCATCCGCGACGCTGCGCACCGCCGGGCTCGACCGCTACTGGCGCAACGCGCGCACCATCGCGTCGCACAATCCGCGCATCTACAAGGACCGGATCGTCGGCGATTTCGCCGTGAACGGCACGCTGCCGCCGGGCCAATGGCGCATCGGCGTGGCCTGACTTTTTCTTCGTTCGCCCCGCCCTTTCATGAGCAAGAAGCACATCATTCTGAACGCGTTCAACATGAACTGCGTCGGCCATATCAATCATGGCCTCTGGACCCATCCGCGCGACCGTTCGACGGACTATCGCAAACTCTCCTATTGGACCGACCTCGCGAAGCTGCTTGAGCGTGGCCTCTTCGACGGGCTGTTCATCGCGGATATCGTCGGCGTGTACGACGTTTATCAGCAATCGGTCGATGTCACGCTGAAGGAGTCGGTGCAGTTACCCGTCAACGATCCGATGATGCTCGTCTCCGCGATGGCCGCCGCGACGCAGAACTTGGGCTTCGGCATCACCGTCAATCTCACCTATGAAGCGCCGTATCTGCTCGCGCGGCGCTTCTCGACGCTCGATCATCTGACCGAGGGACGTATCGGCTGGAACATCGTGACCGGCTATCTCGACAGCGCCGCCCGCGCGATGGGCGCAACCGAGATGATCGCGCACGACGAGCGCTACGATCGCGCCGACGAGTATCTGGACGTGCTCTACAAGCTGTGGGAAGGAAGCTGGCAGGACGATGCCGTGCTGCGCGACCGCGAGGCGCGCGTGTTCGCCCATCCCGCGAAGGTGCGCAAGGTGCGGCATCGCGGCCGTTATTACGACGTCGACGGTTATCACCTGTGCGAGCCGTCGCCGCAACGCACGCCGGTGCTGTTCCAGGCCGGATCGTCGGGGCGCGGCCAGGCGTTCGCCGTGCGTCATGCCGAATGCGTGTTCGTGTCGAGCCAGAGCAAGGAAGGCACGCGCAAGCTCGTGAACGCGCTGCGCGCGCAAGCCGTCGAAGCCGGACGCGATGCGGGCGATCTGAAGATCATCATGGGTATCACCGTGGTAGTCGGCCGCACGCAGCGCGAAGCCGAAGAGAAGTTCGCCGAGTACGCGCGGTATGCGAGTCCTGAAGCGGGTCTCGCGCACTTCGCGGCGGGCAGCGGCATCGACTATTCGACCTACGCGCCCGATGACGAACTCGCGCCGCCCGGCGGCCACAAGGGACGCGGCATCGAATCGTCGGTGCAGCGCGTGACCGACGGCAAGCGCGGCGTCACCGTGCGGCATCTGCTCGACCAGATGCAACTGGGCGGCCGCTACACGACGATCGTCGGCGACCCGGTTCAGGTGGCCGACGCGCTGCAATCCTGGGTCGACGAGGCCGGCATCGACGGCTTCAATCTCACGCGGACCGTGACGCCGGAAAGCTACGAGGACTTCATCGATCTCGTCATTCCGGAATTGCAGTCGCGCGGCATCTACAAGACGGCGTATGCAGAAGGCACGCTGCGCGAGAAGCTCTTCGGCGGCGGCGCGCGGCTCGGCGCGCGTCACACGGCCGCCGGCTTCCGCGATCCGTCCGGGCCGGCCGACAGGCAGGCGACATGAGCGCCGCGACGCCCCTGCTCGAGATCGACCAGTTGAGCGTGTCCTTCGGCGGCCATGCGGCGGTTCGCCCGTTCGATCTGACGATCGCGCGTGGCGAGATCGTCGCGCTCGTCGGCGAATCGGGCAGCGGGAAATCGACCGTCGCGCTCGCGACGATGGGACTGCTGCCGGAACGTGCGCGCGTGCAAGGCGCGATCCGCTTCGAAGGGAAACCGCTCTTCGCGCAAAGCGAGCGTGAATGGAGCGCGCTGCGGGGCGATCGCATCAGCATGATCTTTCAGGAGCCGATGACCTCGCTGAATCCGCTTCAGCCCGTCGGCAAGCAGGTCGCCGAAGCGCTCACGCTGCATCGCCCGATGTCCGCTCAGGCCGCGCGCAAGGAAGCGCTCGAGCTGCTCGAACTCGTGCATCTGCCGGAGCCGCGCCGGCGCTTCGCGCACTATCCGCATCAACTGTCGGGCGGACAGCGGCAACGCGTGATGATCGCCATCGCGGTCGCGTGCCGCCCCGGCCTCCTGATCGCCGACGAGCCGACCACCGCGCTCGACGTCACCATTCAGGCGCAGATTCTGGCGCTGATCGACCGCCTGCGGCGCGAACTGTCGATGGCCGTGCTGCTCATCACGCACGATCTCGGCGTGGTCGGGCGCTGGGCGGATCGCGTGGTCGTGATGAAGGACGGCGCGAAGGTCGAGGAAGCATCGAGCCGGCAACTGTTCACGCAGCCCGCGCAACCGTACACGCGCGCGCTGCTCGGCGCGTCGCTGCATTTCGGCGCGGGACTGCATTATCGCGACGCGCGGCTCACCGACGCGCCGCGCGCCAAGCCGCGATCCACCGCCGAAACGCCCGCGCGCGTGCTGCTGGACGCCCGCGACGTGCGCGTCGACTACGACGGCGTGCGCGCCGTGGACCGCGTCAGCTTCGAGATTCGCGCGGGCGAGACAGTGGGCCTCGTCGGCGAATCGGGATGCGGGAAGTCATCGCTGTCGCGCGCGCTGACGCGGCTCGTGGAGCCCACGGGCGGGCGCATCGTCTTCGACGGCGACGATGTCACGCATCGTGGACGGCGTGCGTTGCGGCCCTATCGCCGCCGCGTGCAGATGATCTTTCAGGATCCGTACGGCTCGCTCAATCCGCGTCATACCGTCGAACGCACGCTCGGTCATGCGCTCGCCATTCACGGCGTCTCGAACCGGCGCGAACGGCACGACAGGATTCGCCGCATCGTCGATGCCGTCGGTCTGCCGGAATCGGCGCTGCGGCGCTATCCGCACGAGTTCTCGGGCGGGCAGCGGCAGCGCATCGGCATCGCGCGCGCGCTCGTGCTGCGGCCGGAACTCGTCATCTGCGACGAGCCCGTGTCCGCGCTCGACGTCTCCATTCAGGCGCAGATTCTCGACCTGCTCGCCGACCTCAAGCACGAGCTGGGCCTCGCGCTGCTCTTCATTTCGCATGACCTGTCGGTAGTCCGCTATATCGCCGACCGCGTGCTCGTGATGCAGGCGGGACGCATCGTCGAGAGCGGCGATCACGCTTCGATCTGGACTTCGCCGCAACACACCTACACGCGCGCGCTGATCGACGCGGTGCCGTCATCGCATGCGCCATTCTTATTCGATACAAGGAAAATTGATCGTGACTTTCAAGCGCAAGCCGCAGCCGACCTCGACCTCGACCTCGACGCTTCTGTTCCGCGATGATCCGCTGGGCGCCGCCGTGGCCGATCTGAAGCGGCGCAGGCTGCTCAAGGGCGCGGGCGCGCTCGTCGCGGGCGCGGCGACGCCGTTCGTGTTCACGGGCAACGCCTGGGCCACGACCGAAACGACGCCGATCACGCTGAACGGCGCGAAGCGCGGCGGCACGCTCACGGCGGTCATCCATCCGGAACCGCCGACGCTCGCCTTCTTCGTCAACTCCGCGACGATGATCGGCGCGGTCGCAAGCAAGATCTTCGACGGCCTCGTCGAATACGGCCCGGACCTCAAGCCGCGCCCGCAGCTCGCGGAGAGCTGGACCGTCTCGCCCGACGGCCTCGCATGGACCTTCAGGCTGCGCCGCCATGCGCTGTGGCACGACGGCCAGCCCTTCACGTCCGCCGACGTCAAATTCTCAGCCGAGGAAGTGTGGTTGAAGATCAGCCCGGCGTCGCGGCGCGTGCTGCAATACCTGACGAAGATCGATACGCCCGATGCGCATACGGTCGTGCTGCATCTGTCGAAATCGACGCCCGCGACCTTCGGCATTCTCGATTCGCTCGGCACGCCGATCCTGCCGAAGCATCTCTATGAGAATACGGACATCCGCAACAATCCGTACAACAACAAGCCGGTCGGCACGGGTCCGTTCAAGTTCACGGAATGGGCGCGCGGCGACCGCATCGTGCTCGACCGCTTCGACAAGTATTGGGCGCCGGGTCAGCCGTATCTCGACCGCATCACATGGAAAATCACGCCCGACGTTTCCGGCCGCGCGACCGCGCTGGAAACCGGCGCGGCGCAATATGGCGAACGCAATCCGGTGACTTTCGCCGATGCCGACCGGCTCGCGAAGCTGCCCCATCTCGTCGTTTCGCGTGCAGGCTATAACGGCTACGCGGCGTGGCTCTGGCTGGAACCGAATCTGCGCGATCCGATTCTCGGCAAGCTCGAAGTGCGTCAGGCGATCGCGCACGCGATCAACCGCGACGTGCTCGTCAAGACCGTGTGGGGCGGCTACGCGGTGCCCGCGACGGGGCCGGAGTCGTCGCTGGTGAAGTCTTTCTATACGGCGGATACGCAGCAGTATCCGTACGATCCGAAGCGCGCCGAGGCCTTGCTCGACAAGGCCGGATTCCCGAAGAAGGCGGACGGCTGGCGCTTCAAGCTCGATCACGATTTCATTCCCTACGGCGACGACTATCGGCGCACCGGCGAGTTCGTGCGTCAGGCGCTGCGGCGCGTGGGCATCGACGTGAATCTGCGCGGACAAGACTTGCCGACGTGGATCAAGAACGTCTTCACCGATTACAACTTCCAGCTCATCAGCAGTTGGGGCACGGACGGCCTCGATCCGCAGATCGGCATCGAGCAGCATTACTGGTCGAAGGCGGCCTCCAACGGCACGCCGTGGTTCAACGCGTCCGGCTATGCGAGCACCGAGATGGACCGCGTGATCGAAGCGGCGCAGACGGAAACCGATCCGGCCAAACGGCGCGACCTGTACGTCGAGTTGCAGAAGATCGCGCAGCGCGACCTGTCGCTCATCAATCTGTTCGAGTTCCGCTGGTTCGGCGTGTGGGCGAAGGACTTGCGCAACGTCACCGACACCGCCAGCCATTCGCGCGCCAATTTCGCGCGCGTCTGGTTCGACAAGGCGTGACCGTCATGCGGCTTACATCGGCGCTCGCGGGACGCAGGATCGGGCACAGGCTGATTCAGCTCGTGCTCGTGCTGCTCGGCACCACCGTGCTCAACTTCGTGCTGCTCAAGCTGATGCCCGGCGATCTCGTCGATGTCATCGCGAGCGAGAGCGGCAACGTGTCGCCGCAATACGTCGCGCAGTTACGCGAAGCATATGGCTTGAATCACGGCGTCGGGTGGCAACTGCCGCATTACATCGAACATGCGCTGCGGCTCGATCTCGGCTTTTCGTTTCGCTTCGGCGAACCGGTCGCGTCGCTGATCTTCGCGCGCCTGCCCGCCACGCTCGCGCTGATCGGCACGGCGCTCGTCGTCTCCGTCAGTCTCGGGCTCATGCTCGGCGTGCTCGCCGCGCGCCGCCCGCACGGCGTCGTCGATACGCTCGTCTCCACGCTCGCGACCATCGGCTATTCCGCGCCGATGTTCTGGACCGCGCTGCTCCTGATCGTCGTCTTCGGCGTGCATCTCGACTGGCTGCCGATCGGCGGTGTCGCCGATACCAACGTTGCGCATCGCGGCGTTTCGCGCCTGCTCGATCATCTGCGCCATCTCGTGCTGCCCGCCGCGACGCTCGTGCTGTATTACGTGGCCATCTTCGCGCGGCTCGCGCGGGCTTCGATGATCGAGACGCTGCAGGAAGATTTCATCCGCACCGCGCGCGCGAAGGGCGGCCGGCCGTGGTACGTGACGACGCATCATGCGCTGCGCCATGCGGTGCTGCCCGTGCTCACGATGCTCGGCCTGCAGGGCAGCGCGCTGATCGGCGGCTCGGTGATCGTCGAGACGGTGTTCGGCTGGCCGGGGCTCGGGCAACTGTCGTTCGAGGCCATCAAAAGCCGCGACGTCAACCTGCTGGTCGGCGTGCTGCTGCTCTCGGCGTGTCTCGTCGTCCTGCTCAATCTGATGGTCGATCTGCTCTACGGACTCGTCGATCCACGCACGAGGTCGAACCGATGAAGCCGCTCACTTTCCTGCGCCAGCCTTCCGCGTTCGTCGGCGCGCTCCTGCTCGCGCTGGCGCTTGTCGCGGCGCTCTCGGCCAACTGGCTCTTTCCCGGCGATCCGCTCGACATGGTCGCCGCGCCCTATCAATGGCCCGGCGCCGATCGCGCGTTTCCGCTCGGCACCGACCTGATGGGCCGCGACCTGCTCGCCGGTCTCTTTCACGGCGCGCGCGTCTCGCTGTCCGTCGGCGGGACGGTCGCCGTTATCGCGCTCGTGCTGGGCGTGCTGATCGGCGGCGTCGCCGGTTACTTCGGCGGCGCGATCGACCGCGCGCTCATGGCGATCACCGAGTTCTTCCAGACCGTGCCGCCGTTTCTGCTCGCGATCATCCTCGTGGCGATTCTCACGCCGTCGCTTTCGACGATCGTGTTCGCGCTCGGCGTGACCGCGTGGCCGGGCATCGCGCGGCTCACGCGTGGCGAGTTCATCGTGCTGCGCGAGCGCGAGTTCGTCCGCGCGAGCATCGCGCTCGGCGCAAGCGATGCGCATCTGATCTTCATCGAGATCCTGCCCAACGCGCTCACGCCGATTCTCGTTTCGACCGCGCTGCTCGTCGCGAACGCGATTTTGTCGGAGGCGGCGCTATCGTTTCTCGGGCTCGGCGATCCGAACGTGGTGAGCTGGGGCTCGATGGTCGGCACCGGGCGCGAAGCGCTGCGCACCGCGTGGTACATGATCGCGGTGCCCGGCTCGGCGATCGCCCTGACGGTGCTCGCGCTCAATCTGCTGAGCGATGCGCTGCACGCCGCGTTCAATCCGCGTCTGTCGAGAAGCCGCCGCGACGATGCGGCGTCGCGGCTCGAAGCCGTCGAAGGGCTGCGGCCTTGAGCGTTGCGCCGCAGCGTTCCCGCTTACTGCGCCGGCTTGGAGAATCCCGCGAAGCGCTGCTCGATCACGCGCGCGAAATCCGCCGACCGGTACGCGTTCGCGATGTCCGTCACATACGGCTTGTTCAGATCGGCCGTGCGTACCGCGACGAGATTCAGGTAGTACGGCGGAATCTTTTCGAGCAGGAGCGCGTCATTGAGCTTGAGGCCGGCCGCGAGCGCGAAGTTGCCGTTCACGAACGCATAGTCGACGTCATCGAGCGAGCGCGGCAGTTGCGCGGCTTCGAGCGGCACGAGCTTGATCCTGTGCGGATTCGACGCGATATCCCGCTCCGACGATTTCACCGGATCGACGCCGGGCTTAAGCGTCACCCAGCCGAGTTGCTGCAACAGAATGATCGCGCGCGCCTGGTTGGTGACGTCGTTCGGCAGCGACACGGTCGCGCCGTCCTTCAGCTCGTCGAGGCGCTTGTGTTTGTGGCTGTAGAGTCCGATCGGCGCGGTGGGCACCTTCACGAGCTCCGAGAGCGCGAGCTTGTGATCCGCCGAGAACTTCTTGAGATACACCTCGTGCTGGAATGCGTTGGCGTCGAGCGCGCCGTCGGCGAGCGCGAGGTTCGGCTGCACGTAGTCGCTGAACTCGACGATCGTCACCTTGTAACCTTCCTTCTCCAACTGTGGCTTGATACCGTAGCGAATCTGGTCCGAGTACGGACCGGCCGTCGCGCCGAAGCGAATCTCGGGCTTGTTCGGATCGGCGGCCTGCGCGAGCGATGCGATCATTGCGCTCGATGCGATGGCCAGCACGCCGGCCCGCAACGGATGGAACTTCTTCATTGGGTTCTCCTCTTGCTTCGCGCGCGCGAGGCAGCGAAGCGGTTATCGTCGATGGTGCGCGACAAGCTTACAAATCGGCCCATCCAAGCCAAACCAATGTATTTATCTATGGTTTTCCGGTTTGACGCCAAAGCCGGGCATCGAACACGGCGCACCCTTCATCGACAGGAGACACTGCAATGAGCCGCACTCAAGACGCCCCGTGGGCCGAGCCTTTGGAAGCGGTGCTGCGCGAATGGGCGAAAACCGCCGCGGCACGCGACAAGGCCGGCGGAACCGCCTTTCATGAGCGCCGCCTGTTGCGCGAGAGCGGCCTGCTGCGACTGTCGTTGCCGGTGGAGTACGGCGGCGACGGCGCTCCGTGGTCGACGACGCTCGATGTCGTCAGACGGATGGCACGAGTCGACAGCTCGCTCGCGCATCTGTTCGCGTTCCATCATCTGCAACTCGCGACGATCCGCCGCTTCGGCAGCGATGCGCAGATTCGCCATTGGTCGCGTGAGACTGTCGCGCAGGGCTGGTTCTGGGGCAACGCGCTCAATCCGCTCGACAAGAGCACGCGCGCGCTGCCAGGCGACGCCGGCGGCTATGTCTTCGATGGCCGCAAGAGCTTTTGTTCCGGCGCCCGCGATTCGGACCAGCTGCTCGCGTCCGCGTTCGATGGCGACGGGCGGCTGCTGATCGGCATCACACCGACGAATCGCGCGGGCATCACCGTGCTCGACGACTGGGACAACATGGGGCAGCGCCAGACCGACAGCGGCACGGTGATCTTCGAGCGCGTGCCCATCGCGGCGGACGAATTGCTGCTCAATCCCGGACCGCTTTCCAGCCCGTTCGCGACGCTGCGGCCGCTGCTCGCGCAGTCGATCCTGTGCCATATCTATCTCGGCATCGGCGAAGGCGCATTGCAGGCGGCGCGCGACGCGACGCTCGCGCAGACGCGGCCGTGGATTGCCTCGCAGGCCGAGCGTCCCGCCGAGGATCCGTACGTGATCGCGCACTACGGCGACTTCTTTGTCGCGCTCGAAGGGGCGTGTCTGCTAGTCGAACGTTCGATGCAGGCCTTCGATCGCGCGTGGGCGCGCGGCCTTTCCCTCACCGAAAGCGAGCGCGGCGAAGTGGCCGTCGCAGTCGCCACGGCGAAGGTGGCGGCGGCGCGCGCGGGGCTCGACGTCGCGCATCGCATGTTCGAAGTGACGGGCGCGCGCTCGACGACGGCGGCGTTGCGGCTCGACCGCTTCTGGCGCAATGTGCGCGTGCATACGCTGCACGATCCGCTCGATTACAAGGTGCGCGAGCTGGGCGACTGGGCGCTCAACGGACGAATTCCGAAGCCGTCGTTCTATTCGTGAGACGACGCGCCGCGCCATGCGCTTTCGCCATGGCGCGCGGCCATTCCAGCAAACTGCGCGCGATCTTCAGGCCGCGCACTATTCGAATCCGGAAGTGGACCGACTGCTCGAAGCGGCCTCGGTGGAAACCGACGAAAACAGGCGCCGTCAGCTATTCCGGCAGTTCCAGCAGATCGTGCATGACGATATTCCGTCGATCGAGTTCGGCGCCAATCCGAACATCACGATCGCATCGACCAAAGTGAAGAACCATGCATCCACAGGCGAAGGTCTGAGAGGCAATTTCGCGGACCTTTACATCCTGCCGTGACGCGCGCCGAAACCGAAGGCAGGCCGGCATAAGGTTATGCCAACGGATTGGTTATCGGAACGGGATCGGGTCCATAGAATGACCGGGTTCGCCATCCTCACGACAAGGACACAGTTCTCGTGCAACGACTCTCCCTTTCCCTTCTGCGCGCGCTGCTATGCGCATTTTTTGCCGTGGTCGTGAGCGCGACCGCGCAGGCGGAAACGCCCTTGCTCAAGATCGGCGTGACGAGCGGACCTCATGAGGAAATCTTCGAGGCGGTGAAAAAGGTCGCGGAGCGCGACTACGGTCTGCGCATCAAGATCGTGTCGTTCAACGACTATATTCAGCCCGACGCGGCCCTCGACGCAGGCGATCTCGATGCCAACAGCTACCAGCACCGGCCTTTCCTCTCCTCGCAGATTCGCGCGCGCGGCTACAAGCTGGTCGGCATCGGCCGCACGTGGATCGGGCCGATCGGACTCTATTCGAAGCGTTACCGGAAGTACTCGGACCTGCCGGACGGCGCGACCATCGGCATTCCGAACGATCCCGCCAACGAGAGCCGGATTCTCCTGCTGTTGCAGAAGGCGGGCAGCATTCGGCTGCGACAGGGCATCGATCCTGTCACGGGCGTCAACGCGACGCCCCTCGACATCATCGACAATCCCAGGCACTTCCGATTCAAGGAAGTGGATGCGGCGCAGCTTCCGCGCACGCTCGACGATTTCGACGCCACGACGGTCAATGCGGACTATGCGATCAAGGCCGGACTCAACCCGGCGAAGGACACGATCCTGCGCGAGGACGGCTCCGGGGTCTACGCGTGTCTGATCGCCGTACGCGAGCAGGATGCGAACAAGCCGTGGGTGCAGCAGATCGTCGCCGCCTATCAGTCTCCCGAAGTCAGGCAGTTCATCCTGTCGCGCTATCGAGGCGCGATCATTCCGGCATTCTGAGGGGCCGGGTGCTGGCCGAAATGGCACGGGGTCGCCATCGACATGTCCACGGCCCTGCAATGCCGTGAGTGATGGCGCGCCGGACTCAACGAGGCGCCGCCCTCGCAGCGGCATGAATGCTCGATCTCGAAGCGACGATAGACAGGACGGCTGAAACGGTCAGACTGCCGCCGACGCACATCATGGCGATGACCAGTGCCCTGGCCAAGGTCACCGAATCCGGCGAAGTCCCCGCGACACTGAAGAAAACACCGCCGATGACCGCGACACCCAGTGCTGCGCTGATTTGCAACGCCGAATTCGTGATGCCCGCGATCATCCCGGAACCGGTCGCCGGTGCGCGATTGATAACCGAGCGCACCAGCGTCGGCAGCGCCCAGCCCTGACCGAATCCCAGGAGCGCTACTGCTTCTATCAGCGGAAACTGAGCCGGCATCTGTCCGGGCGCGCCGGCCACGAGGGCGGCGAGGAGTATGCAGCCGGCGACCTCCAGCATCATGCCGATGGCGGGGACGCGGTCGCCGAAGAGGCGAATGGCCAGCGGGGTCGTCAGCGGCCCGATAAAGGCGCCGACCCCGAACGGCAGGAAGACCAGCCCTGTCTCGAATGGGCTCATCCCAAGCGCCGCCTGGAGGTAGACGGAGAACGTCAGGAAGAATGCAGAGACGACGTAGAAGAAGAGGACGCCCGTAAGCCCGCTCATCAGGCCGGGCCTGCGGATGAGCTCCACGCTGATTAGAGGCACGCCGCCTCGGCGGGCGTAGGCCATCTCATATCGGCAGAAGCCCACCCCGGCGACGGGGGATGCGATCAGCATTGCGCAGGCCCACCACGGCCAATCCAGTTCCCGCCCTTCGACCAGAGGCACGATGAGCAAGCCCAGCGTGAGTGCGCAGAGCAGCACGCCGATTCGGTCTACAGGTGCCGGGCTGTCACCGCGGACGTCGGGTAGCAACGGCAGCCCGAAGATCAGAACAGCGGCGACGACGGGCAAGTTGATGAGAAAGACGACGCGCCACTCAAGGTGAAAGACGTCCGCAGAGATCAACGCGCCCCCGAGCGCCTGCGCGGCTACGGCGGCCAGACCCACCGCCGCGCCGTATAGGCCCAAGGCGCGCGCACGCTCTTTCTCTGGAAACAGGGCGTGAATGGAGGCCAGTCCTTGCGGCGCCATGGCGGCGGCGCTCAGACCCTGCAGCACTCGCCCGAGGATCAGTATGGCGGGCGACGATGCGAGCCCGCAGATCACCGATGTCAGTCCGAAGCCCGTGACGCCGATCAGAAAGATACTTCGTCGTCCGAATAGATCGCCTAGCCGTCCGCCTGTGATAAGGAAAACCGCGTAGGCCGCGGCATATCCGGAAATGACGAGTTGCAGCTCCGCAGCGCTCGTGTGGAGCGTGCTTTGGATGGACGGCAGGGCGACGTTCACGATGAAGAAGTCCAGCGGCGGCAGAAATGCGCCCACCAGCAACACCGCGAACGCCGACCATCGACGTGTGGAAGAGGTTGTCATATGCATAAGTCCCGGCGGCCGCGGGCCGCATCAAGCCGGACGGCCGAAGCGCTCCGTTCCCGCGATGGGGTGCCAGTTCTGGAGCGGCGTCGCGTAGTGCATGGTGAAGGTGCGCTCGACGAATGCCCAGCGGCCTTCGCGTCGCTGATAGATGTCGCGGTATTGGCCGCTCACCTGGAGCGTGCCCTGATCGACGTCGTAGAAAAGACAGTCCGCCGCTACAAGGCCGTGGCCGTTGTCACCGTCCACCGTGATTAGCGCGTTCGCCATCCAATGATGCATGTGGGGCATGCGCTTCATGTTGATGCGCGCTTGCGCCAGGATCGCCTCCAGGCCATCGGAGTTGCCGTTCGCGCCCAGGTGCAGTCGCGAATCGGGATGCCAGAGCGTGGCCAGCAGCTCGATATTCATGGTGTCGAACGCCTCGGCGTAGTTGGCGATCAGCGCCTCGATGGCGAAGCGGCTTTCGATGGCGTCAAGACGTGCTTCGAGTTCTTTGGACATTGGCTTATTCCATACCGAATGGTACATAAAAGGCTAAAAAAATGCGGGGTTCGTGTGATGACCCCGCGCGGCTCCGGCTTTACATACCGAATGGTACATATTTAAAAGAATACGGAAGGCTGTGTCAACCGCTTTCTTGAACGGCCCGCTGACATGCACCAGAGGTGCCGACTCGCGACTTGCAACGAAATTATGTATCGACTAGTATGTATATTTCGACTGAAGGAGATGTTCATGGTTCAGCGGGGTCGGCCACGCACGTTCGACCGCGATGCGGCAATCATTTCGGCGATGCATCTGTTCTGGGAACATGGCTATGAATCGACGTCTTTGTCGCAGTTGAAGGCCGCGATCGGCGGGGGCATCTCCGCGCCCAGCTTCTATGCGGCCTTCGAGTCCAAAGAGGCGCTGTACAAGGAGGCGCTGGAACGATACATGGAGATTTACGGCAAGGTGACGCGCAGTCTCCATGACACGTCGCTTCCGCCACGGGAGGGCGTGTTTCTGGCGATGCTTCGGTCGGCAAGGATGCAGACCGAGAGCGGCCACCCGAAAGGCTGTATGGTCGCGCTAGGCGTTGTGGGGGCCAGTTCCACCGGCAGCGAAGCCGTCACTCAGTTGCTTCGTGAGGTGCGCAATCGCACGCGCGCTGGCTTCCGCGCCTGCGTGGCACGGGGCATCAAGAGTGGGGAGCTGCGCAGCAGCACGGATCCGGCGTCGCTATCCATCGCGCTCGACTGCTTTTTTCAGGGGTTGTCCGTGCTCGCCCGCGATTCAGTCCGGCATGCCGTCATCGAGAAGGCCGTGAACGACGCGATGGGGATCTGGGATGCCGCAGTAGACCGGCCGATGCCGCAGTAGAAGCGCGTGGTGCCGTGGAAGGCACCGATGCATATCATCACGATCGCTCATTCCCGCCGCCGCGCATGTACCGCTGTTAGCACCGGCAACACGCGGCCGGCCTCGTATATGTCGCGATACTGCTTCCGCTGTCCGTTCACGCGCTTCCAGATGACAAGGTAATCGCCCGCGTCATTCCGCAGGGACTCGGCCATCGGCCTTGCTGTCGCATCCGAATGAGGATGACCGGAAACTGGCGGGGATAGCGCTCTCCGCGCTGTATTCGACGGGGCGCATGGCGCATGGCGAGCGGCAGAGCGCGTCGTCTCCCTGCTTTCGTTTGAAGGATGTCTGTCGGCCGAATTTGCGCCGACGCTCCGCTCTGCGTGAAAGAGCCGACAAAAAACTTGACTATGCGAGCATATGCACCTAATCTCCATCTCGAGAGAGCATATGCTCTCACTTTCAAACGGAGCGAAGCGATGAACGGACCTGAGATTCTTGTGAGCGGTGCAACCGGACGGACCGGAGGCAATGCTATTGACGAACTGCTCGAGATGGGCAAACGCGTGCGGGCATATGTGCGTACGGATGACGATCGAGCGGAAGCGCTGAGGCAGCGCGGCGTCGATGTCGCGGTCGGGGACTTTACCGACATCGACGATATTCGGGCAGCGATGGAAGGCATTCGATCGGCCTATTTCCTTCATCCGATTGCGCCGGGAATCATCGGGGCCGCGGCCTATTTCGCGCAGGCAGCACAGGAAGCGGGCGTCACGGCGATCGTCAACATGTCGCAGATTTCCGCGCGTCGGGAATCGATGAGCCACGCAGCACAGGATCACTGGGTCTCCGAGCGAGTCTTCGATTGGTCGGGTGTCGCGACTACGCATTTGCGCCCGACGTTCTTTGCCGATTGGCTCGTCTATCCGCATTTCGCGCGGGAAATCTGGGCCACGAAGAAGATCGAATTTCCGTTCGGCAACGGCCGTCACGCGCCTATCTCCAGCGACGATCAGGGACGCGTGATCGCCCACATCCTCGCCAACCCCGAAGGCCACGAGGGCAGGACCTACACGCTCCACGGCCCCGTCGAGATGAATCACGTCGAGATCGCAGCCAAAATGAGCGAGGTTCTCGGCGCCCGGATCGAATACGCGCCGACTTCCATCGAGGAGTTTCGGATCAAGATGGAAACCCTTTACAAGTTTCCGCCGTTCCTCACGCAGCATCTGGTCGAAGTCGCGCAGGACTATCGCGACGGCATTTTCTCGGGCACTAACGACGCCGTCGAGAAGATCACCGGGAAGCCGCCGCTGTCGGTCCAGGAGTTCGTCGCGAAGTATCGGGACGCCTTCGTGTGAACAGGTCCTTGAATAGCTATCGCCGCACCTTCGCACGACGCGCGCGTAAGCTTCTCGCAATTAACCGAATGAGGAGTGCAACGGATGTTGCCAGTAAATAAGCCGCTCGGCATCGATCAATGCAACTGCTTCGCCGTGAGGAAGGCGAGCAGGCAGATCTCCCGACTCTACGATAGCCATCTCGAGCCCTCGGGTCTGCGCATCACGCAATTCCTCACCCTGGCCGCCCTGCGCGAAGTGGGAAGTACCCCGGTCAACGCGCTTGCCGAACGGCTCGATATCGAACGAACCGCGATGGGGAAGATGGTGGGCTTCCTGGAGCGCGACGGTTTCGTCACGATCAAGCCCTCGCCCACCGATGGCAGAAGCCGCCTTGTCGAACTCACCAAGGAGGGACGGCGCCTGCATGAAAGAGCAGCCCCTCTCTGGCAGGAAGCGCAACGGGAGTTTGAGCAGTTGAACGGTGCGGACAACGTTCTCGAGTTACGAGAACGGTTGAGAGGGGTACTCATCGGCGACGTGTCGATGCGTTCGTCGGAAGACTGAGCCTTCCGATGCATTGCGGCAAGAACGTCATTCGTCAAGCACGTGTTCCGCAACCAGATCACCGCACATGTCGAATCAATCGCGCAAACATCTTTCCTGCACGCCGGCACCGGCCACCCCCGGTCCGGCCTGCAACGCCAAAGACCCGCACGCGAGAACGAGGCCGACACCACACACTCCCGGCCATTGCCATACGCTCCACGCCCACACGCCCAGCAACGAACCGAGCGCGCCGCCCGCGAAGCGAATCGTCATATACAGTGTGTTAATGCGGCTCATCGCATCGCTCCTGATGCTCATGCTGCGTGCCATGTTCGCGACGTGTGCGCTTTGCAGCCCGAAATCGAGAACGATCACACCGGCGATCAGACCGGCGATACCGTAGCCCACCCACGCGAAGATTGCGAACGCCATGAAGAAAATTGCGGAGCTCGCCAAAACCACAAGACGCGGATTGCGCTTGTCTATCAGCTTGCCCGCTCCCGTCGAGGCCAGCGCTCCGACCACGCCCACAAGTCCGAACAGACCGGCGATCTCGCTGCCGTAATGCGCATTCATGCTGCGCAAATGAAACGTCAGCGTGACCCAGAATGCGCTGAAGGCAGCGAACTGAAGGGCCGCGATCGCCGACGTCCGGCGCAAGAGCGCCTCTTCGCGGATAAGCGTCCATAGCGAACCCATCAGGCGTCGGTACGTGCCCGACCAAGTCGGCGTCGAGCGAGGCAGCCTGTGCGACAGTACGGCGGCCGTGACAAGCATCGCTGCGGATGCAAGCCAGTACACGGTCCGCCATCCCCAATGCTGGGCGATCGATCCGGATACCGCGCGCGACATGAGGATGCCGGATAGCAATCCGAACATCACGATGCCGACCGCTTCGCCGCGTCGCTCGGGTCCTGCAATTTGCGCCGCGAAGGGCGTGAGCAACTGCGGCGCGACGCTGGTAAGCCCGGTCAGGAAACTGGCGGCCACGAGCCAGTCGAGTGTCGGTGACACTGCCACTGCGGCGAGTGCGAGGCTCGAGATGCACAGCAGCGTGCCCAGTATCGAACGTCGATCGAGCTTGTCGCCCAGCGGAACGAAGAGCAGAAGTCCGAGCGCATAGCCGGTCTGCGTCGCAACCGATGCTGCACCGGCTGCGCGCTCGGTGGTGTGAAACGTGAGCGCGAAGTCGGCGAGCAAGGGCTGATTGTAGTAGTTGTTCGCGACCACGATGCCCGCCGCCGCGGCCATCAGCCAATACACCGACCGTTTCATCTCTGTGCTCCTCAGGCTGCGCCCCGCCTTTGCTATTCCGTTTGCGACGAATGTAGACTATTCCGGATTTCGCCAGTATCCCTCTGATGCGGCAATCACCCTTGCTGAATACGGAAGAGCCGAATCATGGACCGCCTCGAAGCAATGAACGTCTACGTGCGGGTCGTCGATGCCGGTAGTTTGTCGGCCGCCGCGCGCGCGATTCCGATGTCGCTAACTTCGGTCAGCAGGCACATTTCGGTGCTGGAAGAGCATTTCGGCGCGCAACTGCTTCGACGCACCACACGCCATCTCGCGATGACCGACGAAGGTCGCATCCTGTACGACCGCGCGAAGGCAATCCTTGGCGAAGTGGATGAACTCGGCAGTGCGATGTCGGCGGGGCGTGGCAAGCTCTCTGGCCGCCTACGGCTCAGCGCGCCGAACCTGCTCGGCCGGCTGGTGATCGCGCCACTTTTGCCGCGCTTTCTCGAGCTTCATCCGGACGTGGCTGTTGATCTCCTGCTCGTCGATCGTGCGGTCAATCTGGTCGACGAGGGTCTGCATCTCGCGGTGCGCATCGGGCGTCTGCCGGATTCGAGCCTCGTCGCGCGCAAGCTCGGCGACATTCAGATGGTGACCTGCGCAGCGCCCGCGTACCTCGCGCATCGCGGCACGCCTCATACTCCCGGCGATCTGCGCAAGCACGATTGCCTCGTCTTTTCAGACGCACCTGGGGCCGTTGACTGGCGCTTCGAGTCGCGTGCGATGCGCACGCGCGTCAGCGTAACGGGCCGTCTGTGGATGAATAGCCTGGACGCGCTGGTACTGGCGTCGATTCAAGGTGCCGGGATCGTGCGCGCGCCCGCATGGCAGGTCGCGGAGCACGTCCAGTCGGGTCGCTTGCGGCCCGTCCTGGAGATGTACGCACCGCCCGCAACGCCGGTCCGCGTGCTGTTTGAACGCGTGAAATTGTCGTCGCCGAAAATCCGGATCTTCGCCGACTATCTCGTCGAACATTGGCCATCCGCATGACCGTCTTGCGCCAGGCAAGCGACGCCGCGCAAGTTCAACCGATCCGAACGCTGTCGAGAATCTCGTCTGAACCGGCCTCGAGCGGAGCGAAATTGGTCGAGCGCACATAATCCGGTCGCGGCTGCTCTACTTCTTCAGGCTTGTTCTTCACCTGGTTGTAGACGATATAGGCCTGCCATCGATCGTCACCGGACAGGTTATGACCCGACGCATGCACAATGTTCGCGTCGAAAAACACGACTGTTCCCGGGCGGCCGATGATAGGCACGGCCTTGGGATGGCTGGACAAGATATCGAGCATGGTCGGCTTCGGTACCACGTAGAAGCGATAACCGGTTGCCTCGTCGAACGTCGGATCGAGCGAACCCAGTTTGTGGCTCCCCGGGATGAAGTAGAGACATCCGCCCATTTCGGTCGGCTGGTCGAGCATGACCAAGGCAGTTGTCATCCGCGGCTCTTTCACGCCGTCGATATGCCAGGTGCCGAAGTCTTGATGCCATTGCCAGACGGAACCGTCGATTGCCGTCTTCAAATTGCACTTCGTGTGATAGACGTAGAGCTGGTCATCGTCGATCAGTTGTTGTGCCGGCCCGAGCAATCTGGGAGAGCGCACTGCGGCGTGAAAAACCGCCGATGCCGTCGGACTTTCTGTCTCGTGAACCTTGTAGATGGTTTTTGCAATGCCGCCCGTTTTTTCCCGGACAAGATGGTCGGTGTCAATCTTCTGGATTCGGCGCAACTCGCTCTTCATATGCGCAATTTCTTCTTCTGAGAAAAGCTCCGGCAGAACAACGAATCCATCGCGCTCGTATGCTTCCAACTGTGACGCGGTAAGTTCCATGAGGGCTCTCCTGACTTGTCGGCGCAATGTCACGATCGTAAGACCGGTCACGTCCAATGTAAAAGATATAATAAGTTGCGTATCGATACCTCAGAGGTTCCACATGGAACTGCGTCATCTACGCTACTTTCTGGTGGTGGCACGCACACTCAACTTCACGAAAGCGGCGGATGAACTGCACATGGCGCAGCCGCCGTTGAGCCGGCAGATTCGCGATCTGGAAGAAGAACTCGGCGTAGCGCTTTTTGAGCGACGGGGCAAACGAGTGTTTCTTTCGTCGGCGGGCCAGGTCTTCGAAGAACGGGCCAAGCGAATCCTGATGGAAACGAACTCCGCGATCGTGGATTCGCAACGCGCGGCACGAGGGGAAGTCGGCCGGGTGGCGGTGGGGTTCTTCGAGCACATCGCGTATACGCTGCTGCCGCCGCTCTTGCGCGAATTTCAGCAGCGTTATCCCGCTGTGACAGTCGAGCTTCGATGGTTTTCCTCCGCGGAACAGATCAATGCGCTCGACCGAGGGGACATCGATCTGGCGTTCGTCCGCTCTTTGCCGCCTGATACGCGACTGAACAGCGTCTTGTTGCTTCAGGAGCCGTTTTACGTTGCTATCGCCAAGGACAACCCACTCGCAGCAAAACGGCGGATTTCCATCAAGGACTGCAGGCAGTTGCGCGTCATCAATTACCGGAAAGATGTCGCGCCGGACTATCACGCCACCATCAACCAGTTGTGCGCGCTTGCCGGATTTTCCCCATCCACGAGCTTTGAAATGGGGCAGATCTACGCTTCGCTTGGCCTCGTAAGCGCCGGGTTTGGCGTGACGCTCGTACCGGCGTCAGTTCAACGAACGCACATGGACAACGTCGTCTATCGTCCTCTGCGCGAACAGCACGCGAAAAGCGAACTCTACCTCGCGTGGAAGGAACCCGGTCCGCCCCCCGCGCTAGGCTCTTTTGTTCAACTAGCGCGCGAGATAGCCGCGCACTACCCGCGAAAAGCGAAGGTCGAGTAAGCGCGAAGCGGTACGGCGTCAATGGCGATGAACAGGTTGGTTTTGAAAAAGGGAAAATGTCGGCGAACCTGCTCTGCTTTGCGGCCACCCTATGCGACGCTGATGCGATTGCTCGATCGCCACGCATTCGGCAAGATTCGGTGATCGCTTCGCCCGACGTCATCCAGCACACCGCCTGCATCGGCGCGCACTCATACGTTTGCAACGTTCGCCATCGTATCCAAGAAGGTCGACATGAATTTCAGGTCCTTACAGTGCTTCGTCATTCTCGCGGAGGAACTGAACTTCAGCCGCGCGGCCGAGCGGCTGCATATCGCGCAACCGGCGTTGAGCCAGCAGATCCGGCTGCTGGAAGAGCGGCTCGGCACGCAACTCGTCGATCGCGCGAGACGCCCGCTGCGGCTCACCGAGGCGGGCCACTATCTCTGCACCGAAGCGCGTCAGATTCTCGGCTCGTGGGAACAAGCCAGTCTGGGCGCGCAGGAAATCGGCATCGGGCGGCGCGGCTGGCTGTCGATCGGGTTCACGCGATCCGCGATGTACAGCATCCTGCCGCCCGCGCTGAAGGCGTTCCATCACTCGTATCCGGAAGTCGAGCTCAAGCTCTTCGAGATGCTGACCGAAGAACAGACCGATGCACTGCGCGACCTGCGCATTCATGTCGGGATCGGACGTCAGCCGCTCGACATCCCCGGTTGCACGTCGTATCCGCTGCTGCGTGAACATGTGGTGGCCGTGCTGTCGCCGGATCATCCGCTGGCGGGCAGGAAGAAGGTGCGTATCGCCGAACTCGAAGATACACCGCTCATCGTGTATCCGAAGCATCAGAACGCGCAGTTCAAGCGCACCGTGCAGTCCTTGTATCGCGATGCGGGCGTCACGCCTTTCATCGCGCATCAGGCTTACGAAATCCAGACGGCGATCGCGCTCGTCGCGGCGGGGCTCGGCGTGACCTTCGTCGGCGAATCGGTGGCGCGGCATGGACGCACCGACGTCGTGTTCCGTCAGCTCTCAGGCCCGGGTGCGTCGCGCTGGTCCACGCTCGCCGCCACATTCCGCACGGACGACGATTCGGCGCATCTGCGTGCCTTTCTCGCGTGCCTTCCTCCGCCGCTGACCGGCGCCGCACTATAAGAGAACGCTTATAGAAGCATAAGGAACGCGTCTTGGACGCGGGCCGGCGCGCTACTTATCATCGATTTTCATGTCCTGGGCCGGCATGCCTTACGCGCAGCCGAACGGACAGACGAGCGGCGCAGGCCGTTTGTAAAGCGAGGCCGCAGAGCCTCGCGATCCGATGAAAAAGAACGTGGAGACGGCATGGCCCCATTCAACGAAGCAGCAACGATGCGAAAGGTATACGGGCGGCTCATGCCCCTGCTCTTCGCGATGATGTTCTTCAACTACCTCGATCGCATCAACATCGGCTTTGCCGCGCTCGACATGAACAAGGCGCTCGGCTTCAGCCCCGCCGTGTTCGGCTTCGCAGGCAGCATCTTCTTCGTCGGCTACATGGTGCTCGAGGTGCCGAGCAATCTGCTGCTGCATCGCGTGGGCGCGCGCCGCTGGATCGCGCGCATCCTGCTCACGTGGGGCGCGGTCGCGGCCGTCACCGCGTTCGTATTCGACGACAAGAGCTTCTACGTGCTGCGCTTTCTGCTCGGCGTCATGGAAGCGGGTTTCCTGCCGGGCGTCGCGGTCTATCTGACGAAGTGGTTTCCCGAGCGCTATCGGGCGCGCGCGGTCGGCGGCTACATCATCGCGGGATCGTTTTCCGCCGTGCTCGGCGGCCCGATCTCGACCGCGCTGATGACCTACGCGAACGGCATCCTCGGCCTGCAGGGATGGCAATGGATGTTCATCCTCGAAGGCATTCCGGCGATGCTGCTCGGCCTGCTCACGCTGCGCATCATGACGGAGCGCCCCGCCGACGCCGACTGGCTCGCCGACGACGAAAAGCGCTGGCTCGAAACGACGCTCGCGGCAGAGCGCGAAGCGGTCGGCGGCAACGCGCACTTCCCGCTGCTGCGCGTGGCGGGCGATGTCCGCGTATGGAGCCTCGCGTGTCTCTTCGGCTGCGCGCTCGTCGGCATCTACGGGCTCTTTCTGTGGCTGCCGCAGATCGTCAAGAGTCTCGGTCATCTGAGCAACATCGAAGTCGGCTTTCTTTCCGCCGCGCCGCCGCTTCTCGGCGTGCTCGGCACGTTCATCATCAGCCGCAGTTCGGACCGCACGGGCGACCGCAAGAAGCATCTCGCGTTCGTCTACGGCATGAGCGCCCTCGCGATCGCGGGCAGCGCGTATGCGCCGAATCCGGTCGTCGCCTATGCGCTGCTGTGCGTGACCGGCCTCTTCATCTACGCAGGCAATCCGCTGTTCTGGAGCCTCGCCTCGTCGTTCAGGACCGGCGCGGCGGGCGCGGCGACCATCGCGCTCATCAACACGATCGCGCAGTTCGGCGGCCTCGTCGGGCCGTGGAGCATCGGGCTCGTGCGCAACGCGACGGGCAACTTCAAGCTCGCGTTGCTGACGATCGCGGCGTTCCTCGTCGTCGCGACGATCATCGCGCTCGTCATGCGTGTGAAGCCCGCCGACGACGAAGACACTTCGCTGCCCGCATCCGATTCGCACGAAGCGGGCGCACAACGACAGGAAAACCACGCATGATCATCGATTGTCACGGTCACTACACGACCTCGCCGCCGCAGCACGAAGCATGGCGCGCGCAGCAGATCGCCGCGCTGAAGGACGGCGCATCGGCGCCGCCGCGCCCCGCCATCTCCGACGATGAAATCCGCGAAAGCATCGAGAACGGCCAGCTTCGCATCCAGCGCGAGCGCGGCACCGATCTCACGATCTTCTCGCCGCGCGCCGCCGGCATGGGCCATCATCTGGCGACGGCGGAGGCCAACGCGGTCTGGTCGGAAGCATGCAACGACCTCGTGCATCGCGTCGTCGACCTGTTTCCGCGTAATTTCGTCGGCGTCTGTCAGTTGCCGCAAGCGCCGGGCGTGGCGCCCGAGAATTGCATCGCCGAACTGCGCCGCTGCGTGGAAGAGCTGGGTTTCATCGGCTGCAATCTGAATCCCGATCCTTCGGGCGGGCACTGGTCCGGGCTGCCGCTCACCGACCGCTCGTGGTATCCGCTCTACGAAGCGATGGTCGAGCTCGACGTGCCCGCGATGATCCACGTTTCGTCGTCGTGCAACCCGAACTTCCATGCGACCGGCGCGCATTACATCAACGGCGATACATCGGCGTTCATGCAATTGCTCCAAGGCGATCTGTTCGCGGATTTCCCGACGCTCAAGTTCGTCATTCCGCACGGCGGCGGCGCGGTGCCGTATCACTGGGGACGATATCGCGGACTCGCGCAGGACATGAAGCGGCCGCTGCTCACCGAATATCTGCTGAACAACGTGTTCTTCGATACCTGCGTCTACCATCAGCCGGGCGCCGAGCTGCTCGCAAAGGTGATTCCGGCGAAGAACATCCTGTTCGCGTCGGAGACGATCGGCGCGGTGCAGGGCATCGATCCCGAAACGGGTCATTACTTCGACGACACGCGCCGTTATATCGACGCGATCGAATGGCTCAGCGACGCGGATCGCCAGCGCATTTTCGAGGACAACGCGCGCGCGGTGTACGGACGGCTTTCCGCGCAACTGGAACGGCAACGATCGAACGAAGGAGCGACCGCATGAATCCGGCCGGATGGCGTGAATACGAATCCGCGGCTCAGGCGAGCCCCGCGACGCTCGCCGCGTTGCGCGAGCTGGCGGTATCGCTTCTGAGCGACAACATGGCCCGCGTGAGCGGCACGACCGGACTGCGTCCCTATCATCGTCCGAAGCCGATGGCCGGAACGGCCGTCACGGTACGCACGCGCGGCGGCGACAATCTCGCGATCCATCGCGCGTTCGACTACTGCCGCCCCGGCGACGTGCTCGTCATCGACGGCGCCGGCGAGCTCACGCAGGCGCTCATGGGCGACATCATGGCGAGCTTCGCGCAGAGCATCGGCGTGCAGGGTCTCGTCATCGACGGCGCGATCCGCGATGTCGGCGCGCTCGGCCAGCGCGACTTTCCCGTGTACGCGCGCGGCGTCACGCATCGTGGGCCGTACAAGAACGGGCCGGGCGAGATCAACGTGCCGGTGACGGTCGGCGGGATGGTGGTGAATCCGGGTGATATCGTCGTCGGCGATGAAGACGGCGTGCTCGCCATCGCGCCCGCCGACGTCGAAGCGGTGATCGAAGGCGCGCGCAAGCAGGCGGCGAAGGAAGCGGCGGCGCTCGAGTCGATCGCGGAAGGCCGTTTCGATCGTGCGTGGGTCGCGGTTCAACGCGACCGCATGATGAACGGCTGACGCCTTGCCGAACCGCCGCGAACGCGCGCATGATGGCGCGTTCGCTTCATCGACTATCGACCGCCATGCCCGACTTTCTCGACGCCGCCGCGCTCATCGACCTCGCGCGACGCGCGCAAGCCCGCGCGCCGCAACCCTGCGCGTGCACGAAAACGCCGCTCGACGGCTGGCAATCGCAGCCGCTGTCGCTCGACGAATCGCAGTTCCGCGAGATCGGCACGCTGTTACCGGAGCACGATCCGGAGCCGACCTTCGCCGAATATCTGCCAGGCAAGACGAACTACTGGTCCGCCGATGCGCCCATCGCGCCGCGCTTCTTTCCGTATAACCGCTGCGGCGTCTGGGAATGCTCGTCCTGCGGGCGGCTGTATCTGCGCTACACGGAAGGCGGCGGCTACTTCGTCGATCGCAGGATTCGCGCGGTGCGCGCGGATCTGATCGAAGACGTCTCGCCGTGACAATGCGCGCTCGCGCAGGAACGTCCGTTTCGCGCGAGCACGCATTTCAGCCTCAACTCACCGCATCCTTCACCTTCTTGCCATCGGGCCGTCCGAGGCCGGTGCAGGCGTCCCATCCGGCTGTCGCGTGGAAATCGTCGTTATTGCCCTTTGTGATGTCGACGAGCGCCAGCGGGTCCTTGTAGAGATGCGGATTGATATACCCCACCGGCGCGCCCTTGATCGCGTTGATGCGCGCGATCAGTCCGGCCCATAGCGGCGCGACCGCGCTCGTTCCGCCGATCACCATGTCGTGACCGTCGACGCGCACTTCGTAGCCGGTCACGGGATCGGCATTGCCGGCGACATCGGGCACGCCGCGCATCGCGAGCGGACTGTGTGCGCCGCCCGCGCGCGTGACCCGCAGCCCTTCCTGCCACGCGGGCAGCGCGAAGAACGAGCTCACGCCGCCGCCGGTCGCGCCGCCGTTGGCGCCGTCGTTCATACGGTCTCGCTAGCGATTCCGTTGCCGCTCGCCTGCAGCGACGTGCCGCCGCAGCCCAGCGCATACGGACTGGACGCCGGGAAATCGACGTGATCCGCGCCATCGCCCACGCCGTCGCCGGAACCGTTGTCGCCGGATGCCGCGCAAATCGTCACGCCGAGCGCCGCCGCCGACTGGAACGCCTGATCGAACGCGTTCATCGCCTGCTGCGTCCATGCCGATTCCGGACCGCCCCAGCTGATCGAAATCACCGACGGCTTGTTCTTCGTGTCATGAATCGCGGTGCCGATGGCGTCGATAAAACCCGCGTCGGTGTTGGGCGCGAAATAGACGACGATCTTCGCGCCCGGCGCGACCGCGCCCGCGACTTCGATATCGAGCATCACTTCGCCATCGGGACCGTTCGGATCGCCGGTCGGATGGTTCCGTCCGTGATCGACCGAAACCGCGGTCACGGACGGCGCCTTCATATTCAGCGACGCGAAATACGTCTTGAGATCCGCGGGACGGTAGCCGCCGCCCAGCTCGATGATCCCGATGCATTGATTCTGGCCGTCGCCTTGCGGGAAGTCATAGAGCGACGCGAGCTGCACGGGCGTGAACGTCGACGCGCCCGCTGCGCGCGCTGTCCAGCGCACGTTGCCCTGCGCGCGGGTCCGGAAGCTGGGCCGCGCCTGCGGACGGTTGTCGAGACCCATGACGGCATCGACGACGCCGTTCAGTTCATCGGGCAGATGGATCGGTCCCGTGCGGCCGCGATAGGTGCCGCCGTCATGTTCGTACTGTTGCAGGCTCACGCCGAAGGCCGCGTCGAACTGCGCGACCGTGCCGGAGAGCACGACCGCGCGCCGCGCCTCGTGACTCTCGACGACCGACAGTCCGTGCTTTTGCGCGAACGCATGGACCGCCGCCAGGTCCGCGCTGTCCGCGCCGAAATGCTTCGTGAACTCGTCGTGATCGATATGCTTCGCCGACGCGCCTTGCGCCGCGAGCGCGCTGATGTGCTTCTCGAACGCATCGTGCGAGCGCCGTCGCACGAGCATGGTGACCTCCAGACGTTCGTTCGGGTCTGCCTTGCCGATGGGCTGCGCGTCCTTTAAACACTCGCGTTCGCTTCCGTTGAGCGGATGGTTTGCCATGTCTGAACACTCCTGAGAAACGCCGCCGTCGTGGGTTGCGTTTTCGATGCCTCGCGGGCGGCGGGCGGGCATCGGATGCCGTGCGATACGCGCTTATTGACCGCCGAAATAGATCTGCTTCATCTCCTGCGCTGATGCCGGGCGCATGACGGCGCGAGCGCCCGTCGCCGACGCGCCCGACATCGCGCCGCCATAGCCAGTCGCGTCGTTCCGGCTCGATACGCGCGCCTCCGCTGCCTGGATCGCCGCCGGATAGCCGGGATCCTCGCCTCTGCCCGGGTAGTAGCCGGCCTGCTCCAGTTGCTCGAGCTCGGCGCGCACCTGGGCGCGCGTGAGCGCCGCGTCCGTCTGCGCGAGCGCGGCAATCGGCAGCGCAAGCGCGGACGCCGCCGCGAGCGCCATCAAAATCGGTTTCATGATGATCTCCTTGATGATGCGAAAGTCCGTGACGCGGACGTGCTCGTCCGCAGATGAAAGACGATCACCGATGGAAAAAATCGCATTCTTCGTTGCGCGATATGAACGCGATGCGCGCGAAGGGCAACGCCTTCGCGAATCGTCCGTAGAATCGCGTCAGAATAATGCTGCGCGAAAAGCTGCAAGGAGCTAACGATGTCACAACGAAACACTGACGAGGCGCTTCGTCGCATGGCGTCGATCGTCGCGCTGGTGTTCGCGCTGGTGCTCGTCGTGTTGAAGGTGTGGGCCTGGTTCGCGACCGGATCGATTTCGCTGCTCACCGCCGCAGCCGATGGCCTCGTCGATGTCGTCGCGTCTTCGGTGACGTTCATGGGTGTGCGCTATGCCCTGCGCCCGGTCGACGAGGGGCACCGCTACGGTCACGGCAAGGCCGAAGCGGTGGCGGCGTTCGTGCAGGCGCTGCTGCTCACGGGCGTGGCTGTCGGACTCGGCATCGAATCGGGGCAGCGCGTCGTGAATCCCGAACCGTTGAATCAGACAGACTTCGGGATCGCGGTCATCGTCGTGAGTACGCTTGCGGCCATCGGACTCGTGCTGATGCAGACGTGGGTCGTGAAGCGCACGGGATCGACCGCCATCGCCGCCGACCGCGCGCACTATGCGACCGATATCGCCGTGAATATCGCCGTGCTCGTCGCCCTGCTGCTCGATCACTTGCTCGACTGGCCACGCGCCGACGCAATCGGCGCGCTGTGCATCTCGCTCTACATGCTGTGGAACGCGCGCGGCATGGCGGTGGCTGCGCTCGTGCAACTGCTCGATCGCGAACTGGACGATCCCGAACGCGCGCGCATTGCGGCGGCCGTGACGGCGGTCGAAGGCGTGCAAGGCGTGCACGACATCCGCACGCGAAACGGCGGCGATCGCGTATTCGTCGAGTTCCATCTCGAAGTGGCCGGCGAGCTGACCGTCGCGCAGGGCCACGCCATCGCCGATGACGCGGAAAGAGCCGTGCAGCGGCTCTTTCAGGCATCGGACGTCACGGCGCACGTCGAACCGGCGGGCATCGTCGACGATCGTCTGGACGACCGCGTGCTCGGCACGGCATCCACCGCCGGCCACAAGTGATTGCATCGGTTCGTCGTGGCGCGGCGCACGCGGCATCGGCTGGACAAAATTACCGCGTCGGCGCGTCGGCCGACGCCCGCCGGCTTCCGGGCGCCTAAAGCTCCCGAATCCGGCTGACGTAAACAAGGCGTGATCTTCGCTAAAAGCAACGCCGAGCCCGCTGCCCGTTCATCGAGAGCCCGCGTCATCAACGTAATGTCCCAGTCTCCCCAATCCGGATCGTCCAGCACCGTCGCCAGCGGCGATCGCTCGCGACAGGGGCACAAGACCGCGCGAAATCAGGAATTTCTCGCTTTCTTTCTGTCCACGCGAAGCGACCGCGCGACGCTCTCCTGGACCGTTCTCACGCAGATCGGCCTCGCGGGCCTGGGCGTCGGCGCGCTCTGCTACCTCGCACTGTCGTTCGTGTCCGAAGGTGCGGCTTCCTGCGCGGGCGTCGTCTCGGGCGCGATCGCGTTCGCGTTCTTTTTGCGTCGTGCACGCCGGAGCGCCGCGCGCGCGAACGCCACGACCGCGCTCGCAAAAGCGCTTCTCGACGCCAATCGCGAATGCCTGAAACTGCTCGACGCCGATGGCCGCATGGTCCGCATTTCCGAATATGGCGCCGAACTCATGGAAGCGAGCGCGCCCGAACAACTCGCCGGTTCGAACTGGCTCGGCTTCTGGTCCGGTGAAGACGCGACCGCCGCGCACGATGCGTTTCATGCCGCCATGAGCGGCGCACGCGCGACATTCCGAGGCAGTTGCCCGACCACGTCGGGCGCGCCCAAGACCTGGCATTCGCGCCTCATTCCGATAGAGAACGGCGACGGCGGCGTGGAAGGCGTGATTTGCGCCTCGCAGGACATGACGCAGCAGGCGGAACTCGCCGCCGCGCTCTGCGCCAGAGAGACGCTGATGTCGGAGATGGAGGCGCACGTCGGCCTTTGCTTCTATTCCTATAACGCCGATTTCACGGGCTTTCATCACATCAGCGCGGGATGCGCGGCCGTCTTCGGCCTGGATGCGCAAACGTTTCGCGAGTCGCCCCAGGCCTGGATGGCGCTCGTGCTGCAGGAGGACCTGCCGCAACTCACGGCCGCGATGCGCCGGATCGCCGAATCGAAAGTCAGCCAGAAGGCGCTATACCGCATCCGCCGTCTGGACGGCAATGTGCGCTGGATTCAAAGCACCGGATCGCCCGTTCTGGACGGCGCGGGCAATGTGGCGCGCATCGTCGGCATCAGCGAGGATGTCACGGCGGAGCAGGACCGCCTCGCCGAACTCGACCGCCTCGCCTTCACGGATTCGCTGACCGGTCTCGCGAATCGCGCCGCGCTCATGTGCAGGATCGACGAGCGATGCCGCAAGCAGGCGCCCTTCGCGCTGATGTTCATCGACCTGGACCGTTTCAAGGTGCTCAACGACACGCTCGGTCACACGGCGGCGGACCGGCTGCTCAAATCGCTGAGCAGGGTCATCCGGGCCGCGTTGCCGGCCGATGCATTTCTCGCACGTCTCGGCGGCGACGAATTCGCCGTGCTGATCGACGGCGCGAAGCACAAGGACCCGCTCGCCGAGATCGCGCGCGCCACGCTCGATGCGCTCGTGCAGGCGGATCAGGCACACCGCGCCGGCACGATCACGGCGTCGATCGGCATATCGGTCTTTCCCGAAAACGGGGCGAATCGCGAGACGCTTCTGACGAGCGCCGATATCGCGATGTATGCGGCCAAGAAAGCCGGACGCAACGGCTACCGTTTCGCCGACAAGGATTCGAGCGAACGCATCGTCGATTTCGAACTCGAGCGCGACCTGCCCGCGGCGCTCGCCAAGAAGGAGTTTCAGCTTCACTACCAGGCGATCCACGAGCCGCACACGCGCGAGGTCCGCAGCGTCGAAGCGCTCATTCGCTGGCGGCATCCGGAGCGCGGGCTCGTCTCGCCGGGCGTCTTCATTCCCATTCTCGAAGAGAGCGGCTTCATCGCCGAAGTCGGCGCATGGGTGATGGACGACGCCCTGCGTCAGCTCGCGCTATGGCGGCAGGCCGGCGCGCGCGCGCTCGGCGTTTCGGTGAACGTGTCGGCGCGACAGTTGCGCGACGCGACCATCGTCGATGTCGTCGACGAAGCCTTGCGCCGCCATGCCCTGCCCGCCTCGACGCTGCAACTCGAACTCACCGAGAGCGCGCTGATGGACGACCCGAGCCTTGCACAGCGCACGCTCGGTGCGTTGAAGAAGCTGGGCGTGCGCATCGCCATCGACGACTTCGGCACCGGCTATTCGAGTCTGCGCTATCTGGCTGATTTCGCACCGGACTGCGTGAAGATCGACCGCTCCTTCATCACGCGGATGGAATCGGATCAGGCAACGCGCAGCATCGTGTGCGGCATCATCCAGATGTGTCACACGCTGGGCCTGAGCGTGACGGCTGAAGGCGTCGAGGAAACAGCGCAACTGGAATTGCTCAGGCATGCGCAATGTGACTTCGTGCAGGGCTTCCTGTTGAGCCGGCCGGTCGCCCCCGACGACGTGCTCGGGCTCCCGATCGCCACGCCATCCGCATTGATAGATTAGGAAAGGAACCGCGAAATTCGCGCGCTTGCTTTTCCTTTCGGTGAACCCTAACCTTACGCCGAAGTTGTGACTAAATGTAACGTTTGTATCAAGATGATCGCGAACGTCGATCGAGTCGCAAACGACGCACAAGAAAATTGCACGGCAAGAATGCCGGCATGAACCACGGGGTTTTTCCGAAGAGCGGGAAACCATGAATAGCAGTGAATCGCTTGACTCGATCCGCGAGATCAATCTGTCGTACGTGATCCTTGCACAACGCATGTTGCTCGAGGACAAGTCCGTCGCCATGTTCCGGCTCGGGCTTTCGCCGGAAATCGCCATGATTCTGGCCGGTCTCACGCCCGCGCAAACAATCAAGCTTTGCAGTTCGAACCAGTTGTTGTGCGCGTTCCGCTTCAACGATCATTCGTTGCTGTCCGCATTGACGCAACCGGCCACGCACGTCGACGTCGGCGCCACTCACGCCGCCATCCTGCTGGCCGGACAGCCGGCGGAACAGTTCGCATGAGCATGGAAACCACGCTTCGCAAAAGCGTCAGCGACGACGCGCAGGAAGTCTATCGCGCGATTGCTCTCATCGAACTGGGCGCTCGCATGCAGTTGCTCGAAACCGAGTTGACGTTATCGCGCGACCGCATGATCCGTCTGTATCGGGAATTGAAGGGCATGCCGCCGCCCAAGGGCATGCTGCCGTTCTCGGCGGACTGGTACATGACGTGGATGCCCAACATCCATTCATCGCTCTTCTACAACATCTATCTGTTTCTCAAGGAGCAGACACGCTGTTCGCGTCTCGATGCGTTGACCAAGGCTTATCGACTGTATGTCGAGCACTGCGGGCAGAACCGGCTCGAAGTCGTCCTGAGCCTGACGCGTGCATGGACACTGGTGCGCTTCTTCGAAGCGGACATGCTGCAGCAGACGCCATGCTGCCGCTGCAAGGGCAAGTTCGTCGCGCACAGGCACGATCTTCAGGTGCATTTCGTGTGCGGCGCGTGTCAGCCGCCGTCACGCGCGGGGCGGACGAAGAAGGCTGCGAGCAGCAAGGCCGAGTGCGGTTCGCTGGCGGCGTGAGTGGATGAACTCAGGTCGGCCATCCATGTGTGAAGCGCTGTAGCCACGCCATGGTCTGGCCGCCTTCCCATCGAGTGCTCCAGAACGGTTCGTGGCTTTTGATCTGCATCGGCAACAACGCATGTGCGACATCGAAATACGGTTTCAGATCCGCTTGAACGTTGCGGTCGCCGAGCGTCGGGCTGTCCGACACCTGCAAAAGCGTCGCGAAAGGCCCATCGACGAAATCGAAAGCAGCAAGCTTCGCCTGCGCTAATTCCTTTTGAAATTGCGTTCGAAAAGGTTCGCCGATGACCGTCAGCCAACTCAAGCACTTGTAGCCTCGCTTGAGTTCCCTGGCGCTCAGTTCGATCTCCTCCACATCGCAGCCCCAGTATCGGCGCGCCAAAGCATAGATGCGCTCGAACGAAACTTCTTCGTATTTCGAAGACGGACGTCCCTGCAGCAGATAACCGCCATAGCCCGAGCAAACCGGAAACATCGACATCATGTCGAGTGCGAGTGAACGGAGGAATGCGGCATCGACTTGCCAATCGAATTCGAAGCGAAAGAAGCTCGCCATTTCGGGTTCCGTAAAAGGCCGAAAGCCGTGAAACATGAAGACCCGCGAATCGACGGGCTTTTCGTCCGAAAACCCATAGCCCCAATGCACCGTCTTGCGCAGTTCGGGAAGCAAGACGGTTTCGAAGCGAATGCGCGCCGCCGCATCCCACGCTTCGAGCCTCGCCCACGAAACGGTCGACCTGTAGTTCCTGAAGACATCGCCGACCGCGCGAAGGTACGCGTCATACACGCGTCTCGCCGTGACCGGACCGGGCGGATCGGGCACATAGAACACGAGATGCTGTTTCAATTCGACCAGCGGCATGGGCGACGAAGGATCATCCGTGAATTCGAGGATGGGGTTTGCCATCGCGTCGGACTTCCCGGTCAGGGTTTGAGGTTTTTCCGGTCTTTCTGCTGAGCGGCAACACGACGCTCCAGCACTGAAAGATAGCCTTTCAGGAAAGCCTCGAAGTTATCGTGACGCCATTGCTCCCCGATGCTGGAAATCCACACAACCTCGTAGCCATGCTTAGAGGGCGAAGTGTCCACGTCGAACGAAACGCACTCCGGCGTGTTCCCCGCACCGATGACGAACTGGCTGCACGCCGGGTACTCGTCGACCATTTCCGGAAGGAGACCGTGGTCGTCGCGCGCGACCTCGAGCGCCGAAAGCAGTGACAATTCATCATTCATCAAGCTGGATACGCCATTGCTCGTGGACAGAAACAATCGATAACTCGCCGGCATGACGAGGTTGCGCGCTTGCAGAAAGGCATCGAGCGCCGCGAGGTCGCCTCCGCTCGCCGGCGGGCGCAGTTGAGGCCGCACGGGATCGTCGCTGAAGTAGCCGTTGAGCTTGAACTTGGTATCACTCAGCTTCTGCAGCAGGTCTTGCATCTGTTGGGTGTTCACGCGACCTCCTTAATCACAGTTACAAGAGGGATGCGCTTTCATGCGCTTGGGGGCGGGTTTGAGCCGGTTCATGCTGCCGCCGACCGTGTAATTCACGCGGGCGTCGGCCCATCGCATATTGGCGCTGGTGAGTGGCCCGCTAAGAGAAGCCGGGTGCATGTGATCCGGATTCATTGCGCCCCGGCCGCTGCGAGCGGGGTCCGCCAATCCTCCCGCCTGCTTCCATTTTTCGTGCTGACAGTCCGGCGGCTTCACGTTCTTCGGACTGTAAAACATGCGCTTGATGGCCGGATGATCGGGATTGCCGGCGGCCGCGGTCACTGCGTCGGCGAAGTCCTTCGCGAATTGCTTGAGGCTCGCCTGATACGCATCGTAGTGGTCGGAACCGGCATTGCTGGGGCTATCGCTCAGCCTCGCCTTCTTGCTCTTCGACTGGTTGTAGGCCTTGACCATCTCGCAGACCTGACCGCACATGCAATCGTCCCATTTGCGCTTTTTCTTTTTCTTCTTTTTCCCGCAATCCGGTCCGACCTGAGTCGCCGGCGGACGTTTCGATCTTTTCTGCTTCACGCCTGTCATCGTCGCGCCGGTATTGGGCGGAGAACCGTTCGGGCCGCAGTTGTTGAGCATCGGCTCGGCGAGAAGATGAACGCTCTTGCCCTCGATTTTCACCGTCATCGAACCCGGCGTGATGAATCTGGCCGGCCCGTGCGTGTTGCTCGAAAGCAGACCGCCGCCCGTGCCCTTGCTGGCCATGTCGCCGAAGCTGTTGAACATCGCGCCCCGGATAGCCACCTCGTCGCCCTCGATCTTGACGCTCGTCGAATAGCCGTCCGGCGAATCGCCCGATTTGGCGGTATTGGGCAACGCAGCCGGAACGAACGGAGCGGGCGGCCCCGGCATCTTGCACATGTTCGGGAGCGTGGCCCGAGCGGTGCCGGAACTGCCCTTGGTGACAGGCGTCTTCGGAGGATGGATTCCAACGCTGGTCATGGCGCGTCGAGCAAGTCAATGGCGCGAAGCGGCCGGCATCGTGGCCGATTCGAAAAGCGCGCAGGCCCGCAAGCCCGCCTCCGAACTCGACCAGATCAATGTTCTCGGGCCTGCCGCATAGCCACGCGACGCCGCCTGATGAGCCAGCATCGCGAACAATGGCCCGGACGCCGCGCCCACATCGCCCCAGACGTCCGCTGGCGACAGATAGCCGGTGGCATCCTTGAAATGCCGGCCCAGTCTCAGGCAGACGAACCCCCACTCTTCGCCTCGATAACGCTCGCCGTTGATATCGCAGATGACATGATCGATCGTCTTCCGCGCGCCCGGCGCGCTCGTCAGCGCGTCTCGCACGACCGCGGTCAGACCCTTGCCGACGCACACCTCGCGCGTTTTGATGAGGCAGCGCTCCGATCCTGTCGCAGCGGCGACGAGGTGCATCGTTTCGGCAACGCCGAGCCGCCGGCACGCGGCGTCGCTCATCAACAGGCAGAATGCCGCGCCTTCGCCGGGGACGAAGCCGCTCCTCGATCCTTCGCCTGCGATCTGCCTGCGGCCGTCGAGCCAATTCAGCGTCTCAGGATGCAGATAGCTGTCGATGCCGCCGACGACGCACGCGTCCAGTTCGCCGCTTCCGAGCGACTCGCTCGCCTTCCTGAAGGCCGCTACTCCGGCTGCGTGCCCCTGCGCATGCACCGAGACTTGTATCGGATCGATCGTCGATCCGCCCAGCCGCCGCAATCCCTGCATGACGGCGCTCGCGTCTTCATGCGTGAAGCCAGGGCGGATCTCCGGCAGCGCGACCATCATCGGCGATCGAAGCGGCGCTTCGCCCAGGTGAGCGAGGGCGCGCGTCAGGTCGCGCCACGCGAAACCTGCCAGCGCAAGCAGACGAGACGGACCGTGCAGCCCCGGGTCGAGTTCGGCGTCGAAGGCCAGGTTCACGTAGTTGCCGAGCCTGTCGACGATGAACGGATGCTCGCGCGCCGCCCCTATACCCGCCCGCACGGCCGCCGCGCTTGCCTCTGCCCCGAGACCGAGCGGCGTGCGCGCACCGGCGGCCGCCATGACGACGCGTGCGCTCATGACAGGTAATCCTTCTCGCGGACCAGCGTGCTCTCGAGATAATCGGGTTCGTCTTCGACCTTCAGAACCGTGACCCACACGAGCATCAAACGCAGCGCATCGGGTTCCAGTATCACCGACGAAAGGCGTGCGCGATGCTCCTCGTCGCGGGTGTCGATGCGCGTCGTGAAAGCCAGGCGCACCTTCGGCAGCGCGAAGGACATCGACCCTGCGGGCGTGAGGTTGATCAGTTCGACCGGCTCTCCGCCCTGCAGAGGGCTTGCGGGTTGCTGATCGGGTGGAGCGCACTGCAAGGAGTGCGGACTCCAATCCTCGGGCAACAGCGGCGAGCGATCGCGCATCCACGCATCGTCGTAAGTGCCGGCGCGTTCCCGCCTCGGCGACCAGAAGCTGTCGATGGCGCCGAACCCGGCGGGGCCATCCTTGTCCAGACGTCCGCTCGGGTATTCGAAATTGGGCATCGCCATGCCTTCCCGGCTCTGCCCGGCGCCGACTACGCCTCGCCCGACCGGATTTCGGGCGTCATAGCCGTGTCTGGCGGGGTCGTCGCCGGGCGCATCGTAGCCGCCATAAGCGAGCTCGTAGATGACCGGCAGACGGACGACCGGCTCCGCCAGCATGCGTCCGGGCATCCCTTTTCCCCATCTACGATGTCCGCGAACACGCAGCGTCTTGCGAACCGGCCCAACCCGCATGTCGACCAGAAAGTCGTCGCTGGGCCTGCCGCCGGGCGCGTAAGCGGTACCGTTGAGCACGATGTCGGTCGTCGGC
Organism: Caballeronia sp. ATUFL_F1_KS4A; assembly: GCF_023630905.1. Taxonomy (NCBI): domain Bacteria; kingdom Pseudomonadati; phylum Pseudomonadota; class Betaproteobacteria; order Burkholderiales; family Burkholderiaceae; genus Caballeronia; species Caballeronia sp. ATUFL_F1_KS4A. Next base: position 96,838 of record NZ_JALQEB010000044.1, read on the forward strand.
TTGGGCCCGAGCAAGTCCGAGTCGTAGCGAAGGCTGGACCGTCCGGGCGTGCCGGTGTATTCGGCGGTCTCGACCGGCGGCGTCTGCTCGTCCGCGAGCCGCGGTCCCGCCGGCGTGATGTCATAGGTCGCCTTTACCGCGACGATCCATTCGTGCGTGCCCTCCTTGTCGCGCGTCCATGACGTATCGACTTCGTAGGCAGTCCGATTCTCGATGCTCCACATTGACGACCCCCTATCGCGAACAGTGTTAAGACGAAGCACGAAGAATCGTTTTGAAAGAGCGTCAATCCATCGCCTGCAATGCGCGTCGCTGACGCCATGCAGGCGCTGCGCAATTGAAGAGCACGCTGCGCGGATCGGCGAGGCGCAGTTGAATGGCCGCCGCGGCGCGCTGCCGCTGAGCGCCATTGCGCAACACGTCGATGCACTGCGCTTTCGACGACAACGCGCCCATGAGATAGCGCCCGTTGCCCGGCATCCGCGCCTTGTTGGCGTGCCACCATGTGCGCGTCTTGTCGGGGTCCGGCCACGGCGCGCCGTCGTCCTCTTCCTCGGCGGCATCGGCATCTTTTTCGCCGCCGGAATTCCCCGATGCCAACGGCGCGCGTTCCAGCCCGAGACGAACGAAATCGACTCCCGTGATGAGACTGAAGCTCTCGCCCGCGAGCCGCGCCACGCGGTCATCGTCCATACGGCCGATCAGCCACTGCGCATAACGTGGATCGCCGGTGAAACCGACGGCGCGAATCAGCCTGCGCGCACTCGCCGGTTTAGAAGCGAATCGCTCCAGCCATCGATGCGCATCGGCGGGCGCGAGCACGCTCGCCGCGAGCGCGAGCGCGATGTCGCCGAACATGGATGGCGTAGCCGCTATATCGCGTATGACCTCGAGCGCCTCGTCGCGATCGCCGAACAGCAGCGCGGATCGCGCGGCATGAAACCGGCATGACGCGTCCGCGTGATCGAGATGGGCCTGACATGTTCCGAGCAGATCGACGCGGCCGATATCACCCGCGCAGCGCAGCGCCCGGGCGCGCAGCACAGCGTCGTCGGAAACGAGCGCCGCGTCGAGATGCCGCTTCGGATCGACGCGATGCTGTGCACATCCCTCGATGCCGGCCAGTCGCGCGGCGGGGTCGTCGCACGCGAGCAGGATCGAGACGACACCGGCGAGACGGCCCGGACTCACCCAGCCGAACGCCGAATGAAAGCCCGCTCTGGCATTGGGCGTGGCCTGACTCAAAGCGAGCAGCCGCATGATCGCCGGGTCCGAACGCGCCTCGATGCAACCGACGGCGGCGGTGAACAGTTCGCCCTTGCCCGCGTGCTCCAGCGCCCGAATGCTCGAACGCAGGCCGGCGCGTCCCGCCACGGCGATGCCGTCGAGATGCGCCGCGATGCGTTCGTCGAGCCGTGTCAGATCGGAGAGCCTCACATGCGGCGCGCGCACGAGACGGGAGCGGATTCGCCGCAAGGCGGCGGCGTCTTCGACATGTTGCTCCAGCACGCGGAAAAGCACGCCGCTCGCCGAGTCGGCGACCGGTTCGGCTTCGTCGGCTTTCGTCGTGTCCACGGCGACATGCATCAGTTGATCTGCACCGATCCGCCGATGATGCGATTCAGTCCTGACGCACTGCTCGACACGCTGCTTCCGCGTATGCGCACATGTCCGTCGCGCGTGAGCGTGATGCTGGCTTTTCCGCAACGCAGCACCATCTGCTCCTTCGCCGTCACGAGAAGCCGCTTGCCATCGGCGTCGACATCGATCTGTGCGGGCGCATCGTCGAACGGCCAGGCTTCGCATCCGATCAGACAGCCGATGACGATCGGGCGCGTCGGGTCTCCGGCTTCGAACATCAGCGCGACTTGACGGCCGATATGCATGCCGCGCAGATCGACGACCGTGCGCGCGACGAGCGCCGCGCTCCCCGGCTGGCCAGGGTAGACGACGAACGGGGACGCAGCGTCGCCATCGAGTCCGATCAACTCGCCGATCCTCACCCCGTCGATGGCCGCAAGAGGGCCTTGTTCGAGAAAATCGCGTCCGCTCATCGCGTGCTCCTTCGGGTCTCATTCAAAGACGAACGAGCCGACGGCGATTTGCAAAGCTATCCATGACTTCGCGGCGCTTGAAATAAGCGCATCGCGAACCTATGCTCATTGAACAGTCGAATCCGGTCCGCAAGCCCCATGCGGACGTCGTCAGTGGAAGGAGACGCCTCATGCGTCTGTCGCTTATCTTCGTGGTCCTGTCGGCCGTGAGCGCAATGTCCCTGCATGCGGACGCAGACGAGAGGCAGGACTGGCGACGACATCGCGACCAGCCCGCCCTGAAAGTATTCGATGCACAAGGCAAACTTATCGGACGCCTTGCTTCTTACGGCGGCTACGACGGCGTGTTCCTCACGATCGACCGCGCGCTCGTCTTCGCGCAGATCACGCGCCTGAACAACAACGGCGAAGCGTACGACTCGGCGAAATTCCAGTGGTCGACTTACGGACCATTCGACTACTCGACCGCCGATTGCAGCGGCTCGCCGATCATTCCTCCCGGCAGCGGCCCACGACCGTCGATCGCGATGAGAACGGGCGCGGACGTCACGCTCCTGATCGCGGGCGATACGGACTCGTCGCCCGCTCAGGTCGTCGCGGTCTTCGACGGCAAGCAGTGCACGCCGCCGCCGACTATCGGGCACATGCCGCCATCGACCGCGCCCGTGCCCGCATTCACGGCCGAGACGAACTATCCGCTGACGGCTCATTATCCCGAGCCGCTCACCATCAGATATTGATCGGGCACGATCGACGGAGACGCTTCATGTGTCGAATGCTTGTTGTGCTGCTCGTCCTGTGCGCGAGCGTGAGCGCCGCCGATGAACGCAATGAACGCGATAAACGCGACGATCGCGCGCATTCCGGCGAGAACACATTGCGCCAGCCGATGGTGTACGACGCACAGGGAAAGCGCGTCGGCCCGCTGGAGGTTTATTCGGGCGTCAACGGCGTGTATCTCGCGATAGACGGCGAGCCCGTCTTCGTGGCGGTGAATCACAAGCGCGTCGGTCCGTTGCAGTATTCGGCCTCGCAATACGAATGGGTCGGCTATACGTTCGTGCCGTACCCATCGCGCGATTGCACCGGAAGCGTCGCCGTCGCGGATGCCGGCAGCCCCGCTCCGGCGATGCCGCTCAGAGAAGGCGCCGACGTGACCGTCTATATCGCGGGCAAGCAAATGTCCGGCAACGTGCAAGTGTGGTCGTTCAGGCAGACAGATCCGTCTACCGGGGCGACGACCTGCCTGACGAGTCTGTCTGACCAAGGCGCCAACTACTGGGCCATCGAGCGCACGTATCCGCTGACGCAGCATTATCCCGAGCCGTTGCGCGTGGCTTATTGACGGAAGACGCGCACGGACCGCACGGAGACCGACATGAGGCACTGGCTGATCGGAGCGCTGATCGCGCTATACGCAACAACATCGCCCGCCGATGACTTCGCGCATCAGGCAAGGCATCGCCCTGTCAGGGTGTTCGATGCGAACGGTCACGTCATCGGCGATCTCACGATCTTCGCCGCGCAAAACGGCGTCGCGCTGACGGCCGGAGACGCAACCGCCGTGATTCCCATTGCACGCGTACAGGACGCGACCTTTCACTTTTCCGCGACCGACTTCAACTGGCTCGCGACGAAGGTCGTCGATTTCGCATCGTCCGATTGCAGCGGTGATCCGATCCTCGACTCGCTCAACGGACCGCGCGCCGCGCTCGCGGTCAGACGCGGCAACGACGTCACCGTGTACTTCGCGGCCGAAGGCGTCACGCAGTCGTTCCAGGCGAATTCGGCGCTCGATCCGAACGCGGCGAACGGATGCCGTCCGTTCACGGCATCCATCACGCTTTCGGGCTTCAAGGTCGGCGCGACGCTCACGATCAGCCGCACGCATCCCGAGCCGCTCAGGATCGGCTATTGAAAGGCATCACACGCGGCCTTTCCACGGCACCATCGCTTTTTCCAGATACCGCATCAGCAGATCGAAGCAAAGCGCGAAGAAGCCGATCACGATGATGCCCATGATGACGACATCGCTCGCAAGAAACTCGGCCGCGTTGAGCACCATGAAGCCGAGACCGCGCGTCGAAGCGACCATCTCCGCCGCGACGAGCGTCGTCCAGCCGACGCCGATGCCGATACGCATGCCCGTGAAAATCTCCGGCAGCGCGGACTTGAGGATCACATGCGTGACGACCTGCGTGCGCGACGCGCCCATCGAATACGCGGCGTGGATCTGCTCGATCGACACCGAGCGCACGCCCGCGCGCGCGGCGATCGCGAGCGGCGCGAAGATCGCGAGATAGATCAGGAAGATCTTGGAGAACTCGCCGATGCCGAACCAGATGATGATGAGCGGCAAATACGCGAGCGGCGGCAGCGGCCGGTAAAACTCGATCGGCGGATCGAACACGCCGCGCGCGTGCCGCGAGACGCCCATCATCACGCCGACCGGAATCGCCGTCGCACACGCGAGCGCGAATGCGCCGAACACGCGCAGCAAGCTCGCGACGACGTGTTCCGCGAGCGTCGAGTTCGCGAAGCCATCGCTCGCCACCGCGATGAACTTCGCATAGACCGCTTGCGGCGACGGAAGAAAGAGCGGCTTGACCCAGTGCATGCCGGTGATCAGAAACCAGCCGGCCACGAGCACGGCGACGGTCGCGATGCTCATCGCGAAGCTGCTGCCGTAGCCTGGCACGCCGAACGTGTCGCCCGGCTTCACCGGCTTCTTCTTCGATTGCCGCGCGGGCCGGCCCGGCGGACGCCGCGATGCGCCGATGCCGCTGTCGATCGCGGGACCCGGCACCGTCATCGATGCGCGCTTAACCATGATGAATCTCCTCCGCATGATGAGCGGCGCGCTCGTCGCCGTAGATGATGCCGAGCACCCGCTCGCGCATCTCGATGAAATCGGGGCTGGACTTGATCGCGCGCGCATCGCGTGTGGCGAGGAAGCGGCGGTTGAAATCGAGATCGTAGCTATGCGTGATGCGGCCCGGACGCGGCGACATCACGATCAGCCTGCTCGCCAGAAAAAGCGCCTCCTCGACGCTATGCGTGATGAAGAACAACATCTTCTGCGTGCGCTGCCAGACATCGAGCAGCAGCTCCTGGATGGTCTCGCGCGTGAGGGCATCGAGCGCGGCCATCGGCTCGTCCATCAGCAGCATCGCCGGATCGCAGGTCAGCGCGCGCGCAATGCCGACGCGCTGCTGCATGCCGCCCGACAGCTGATAAATCATGTGCCGATGAAAATCCTGAAGGCCGACGAGCGCGAGATTGCGCTTCGCGATGTCCTCGCGCTGCGCCTTCGGCACGCCTTGCAGCTTCAGGCCGAAGGTCGCGTTGTCGAGCACGTTGAGCCACGGCAAGAGCGCGTGCTTCTGGAACACAACGCCGCGATCGGCGCCCGGCCCTTCTACCGGCCTGCCGTTGAGCAGCATCTCACCCGATGACGGCGCGATGAAACCCGCCATCAGCGATAAAAGCGTCGTCTTGCCGCAACCCGACGCACCCAGCGCGACGACGAATTCGCCATCGCCGATAGTGAGATCGATGCCGTCGAGCGCTTGCACGCGCTCGCCCGGGCGTCGGCCCGGAAACACCACGCTCACGTTCTTCACCTGCATGCAACCCATATGTCCTCCGGACTCGGATGTGCCAAGGGCAAGCGGCGCGCGGCCGGGCTTATTTCAGTTTTTCCGCGGCTTCGACGTATTCCGCCGTCACGAACTTCGAATAGTCCGGCAGCACGGCGTCGACGCGCTTCTGCTGCTTCAGGAAGTCCGCCGTGTCCTTGAGCGCGAAGGCCGCGCGGCTCGATGCGCCGCCGCCGAGCCACTGCTTCGTCGCCTGCTCCTGCGCCGACGGATAGCCATACAGCGAAAGCGAGCCCGGCACGTCGGCCGGCGCGCCGCCGATCGTCTTCGCGATGGCCGCGGCCTGCTGCGACTGCGCGGTCCATTTGGCCGGATCGTTGCGGTATTGCGCATCGAGATCGGAGATGGCCTTGACGAACTTCGCCATGAAGTCCTTGTGCGCTTCGCCCCACGCACGATCGACCGCGATGCCGTCGAACGTCGGCTTGCCGAGCTTGGACAGATCGCCCGACGTAATCAGCACCTTGCCGCTCTTCTTGAGTTGCGAGAGCGCCGGATCCCACACGTAGGCAGCGTCGATATCGCCGCGCTCCCACGCCGCCGCGATCTGATTCGGCTGCATGTTGAGAATCTTCACCGACGACGGATCGATGCCCCAGTGCTGCAGCGCGAACATCGTGTGATAGTGCGTCGTCGAGACGAACGGGACGCCGATGGTCTTGCCCTTCAGATCCGCCGGCTTGGCGATGCCCGAGCCGTTGCGCACGACCATCGCCTCGGCTTCGTTGATGTTGTCGAGAATCCAGAAGAGCTGCGCGTCCACGCCCTGGCTGACGGCGGCGGCGAGCGGGCTGGAGCCGATCACGCCGATCTTGATGTCGCCCGAGGCCATCGCGGTCGCCACCTTCGCGCCGGATTCGAATTGCCGCCAGTTGATCTTGTAGCCGGTCGCCTTGGCGATGGAGCCATCGGCGATGCCGACGACCCAGGGATCGACGATCTGCTGATACGCGATCGTCACTTCCTTGTCTTCGGCGTTCGCGGCCTGCGCGCCGCCCCACGCGCACACGGCGACGACGAGTGTCGCCAGCGCGCGCGCCGGCGAGAACTTTCTAAACAACTTGCCCGGCAGGCGTTTCAAGCCACAGACGCGGATCGTGTTCATGACGGTTCCTGGAGAAGTGGAAAATCGGGCTCGCCGGCGCGGCATTCCCCGTTTCGGTGCGGTCCGTCGCGCAAGCGGCGAACCGATGACCGAGTATCCACAGCGAAAAATCCAGGAAGTTAGTGCCAGACGGGAACAATCGTTGAGTCCACATTCCGTCGGGCGGCGGGAAGGCTTCTTATGAAGGCGTCGGCGCTACGGATGCGCCTTTTATTTAATCTTCGCGGCGGCGGCGAGCTTGCGCACGCCTTCCTTCGCATCCTCGTTCGAGTTCATGAAATTCGTCACGACGTCGGTGATCGCGCCCGCCGTCACCGGCGATTGAAGTTCGCCGAAAGCCAGCGAAGGCAGGAAGCCGCCCGACTTGATCGTCGCCTGCTCGTCCGCGCGAGACTTCTTCGCGCAGCTGTCGAACTTGTCCATCGGCACATCGAGGCGAACGGGAATCGAACCCTTGTTGAGGCTGAACTGTTCCTGGAATTCGGGCGACATGATCGTCCTCGCCATCGCGATCTGTCCCGGCGTCGCATCCTTCTTCCCGTTCTGCTGGAAGAACACGAAGGTATCCGCCGTGTACGTGTAGGCGTTCGACGTGCCCGGAGCGGGCGCGCAGACGAAGTCGACGTCCGCCTTCTTGCTCGCGTTCGCGAATTCGCCCTTGGCCCAGTCGCCCATGAACTGCATGCCGCCCGAGCCCGAGATCACCATCGCGGTGGCGAGATTCCAGTCGCGGCCGTGATAGGCCTTGTCGAAGTAAGTGCGTATCTTCTGCACCGTCTCGAAGACCTGAATCATTTGCGGCGACGTGAGCGTCTTCTGATCGAGATCGATGAGCGCCTTGCGATAGAAGTCCGTGCCTTGCGACAGCACGACCGTCTCCCAGATGGTCATGTCCTGCCACGGCTGACCGCCATGCGCGACAGGCGTGATGCCCGCCGCGCGAAATTTGTCGGCAAGGGCGAAGAACTCCGGCCACGTCGTGGGCGGCTTGCCGCCGACCTTGTCGAGATCCGCCTTGTTGATCCACAGCCAGTTGATCCGATGCACCGAGAACGGCGCGGCGACGTAATGTCCGCCCGACTTCATCGCGTTGTCGATCTGCGCGGGCGTGTGGGCTTTCCAGTCGGCCGCGGCCTGATCGATCGCGACGACCACGCCCTGATCGGCCCAGTCCTGAATCAGCGGTCCTTTGATCTGCGCGGCGGAGGGCGCGTTGCCCGAGATCACCTGTGTCTTCAGCGCGGTCATGGCCGCCGTGCCCGATCCGCCCGCGACGGCGAAGTCCTTCCATTCGTATCCTTGCTTGCTCATGTCGTCCTTGAGCACGCGGATCGCTTTCGATTCGCCGCCGGAAGTCCACCAGTGCAGGACCGAGATCTGTTCGGCGGCCGTTACCGCGTGCGTGCCGGCGATGAACATCGCGACGGCTGCCGCAACCGACATCGTTGATCGTTTCATTGCTTGTCTCCGGGTTTTATTTATTCATGAAGCGACGCGTTCACGCGCGCTGTTCGAATCCGAGTTGCGACTTGCCGAGCGGCGTCAGGTCGTCGGGCGTCGCGCGGCCTTCGAAATCGACTTCGAAATGATCGCCTGGAAAATCGGGCGGGCTTTCGCCCTTCAGGAAGCTCGGCAATTGACGCTTCAGATACGCGTCGTTTTTGGCGCATCCGGGCGCGGAAGCGATGTACATGACGTTGCTGTAGCCGGCGCCCTTGTGTTCGTCTTCGACCGCGTGAATGACGTCGCTATGCCAGAACACGGTGTCGCCCGCATCCATCTTCGGGATCGACGACAGCGCCTCGAACAGCGGCGCGTGAAACTCCGGCCTGATCGACAGCGCGCGTCCGGGCATCGCGCCGCACAGGTCGTCGTCGGCGACGTCGTCCTGAAGCGCGCGCAGCAGGATGTACACCATCGCGTTGGCGATGGGCACGAGCTGCAGCGTGCCGTCGCCCGGACCTTGCGGCGTCAATGCGGTCCAGCCCTGGAACGTGCGGAACATCGAACACACGGCCGGCGATGCGATCTCTTCGACATCGGGACGGAAAGCGGCATCGAACGCATCGTAATCGCGCCAGTTGCCCGCGAAGACGTGGCGATACACCTTGCGGAAATTGCCTTCGATCCAGCGCTCGACCGAGCCGCCATCGCAATGCGCCGACAAGCCGAGCGACGCGGAACCGGGCGGCCGCCGGCGCAGACGGTCGGCATAAACCGGCACATGTTCCGGGTCGAAGTGAACGCGTCCTTCGCTCTCGTTGCGCCAGAGCTTGTTGAGAAACACGCGCGCCGCGGTCAGCGACTCCGACTGGCGCGCCAGCACTTGAGGCTTCGACCAGTACACGCCGTAGATTTGCGGCTTGCTCGACGCGAGCTGACCGAAGTACTTGTCTTCGGCGCGGTTTTCGAGGCGCTTGTCGAGGCGATTTCGTTCGACGTAATGCGCGATGTCTTCATCCCATTGCTGTACCTGTGCGCGTGGAAAGACATTGCGGATCACGCACGCGCCGCTCGACTTGACGAGCGCGATCTGCTCGCCGCTCACGCGCCCTTCGGTGATGTCGGCGAACTGAATTTCCGGAATGACGTCTTCGCCGCGATCGCGCCGCGCGGCGATCCGCTTCGCTTCCTCGCCGATCGTCTGCTCGACTTGCGCGAACACTTCGCGGTAGTTCGGCAGCGCGGCGCGCAGTTCCTTTTTTGCTTGCCGGATCGCGCCCGGCAAGTCATCGATTTTCAGCGCCATGATCGTCTCCACATGAATTGCCGTGGACACAGCATATGATGCGTCCGTCTGCGGCGGTGATACGATTCAGGCAATTCATTTGCGTTTTCGGCCATGAAACCAGCCTACGAGCATGTCGAATTCGGCGCGGACTGTTCGGTGCGGGTTTACCATCGGCGGCTCGCGCGTATTCCATTCGAATGGCATCACCATCCGGAATACGAGCTGACGCTGACGATGAACAGTCACGGCAAGCGCTATATCGGCGATTCGGTGAACGACTATCAGGCCGAGGATCTCGTCCTCGTGCCGCCTGATTTGCCGCATACGTGGTCGTCGAACCGGTCGATCGACTCGTCGTTGCCGCAAGTCGCCATCGTCATCTGGTTCGACGGCGACTGGGCGCGGCGCATGGCGGACTGCTGCCGCGAATACGAGCCGCTTCGCAAGCTCCTGCGCCGTGCGGCGTGCGGGCTGGCGTTCGAGCCTCCCGCCGGCGAACGGATGCGCAGCCGTCTCGAACAGTTGCTCTCGACCGCGCCGCGCGAACGCCTGAGCGCCGCGCTCGATGTCCTGTGCACGCTCGCCGATGCGCCGGGCCATCCGCTCGCGTCGCCGAGCGCTTTCAATCAGACGAACGCGGGGCCGTCCGGTCACGAGCCCGAGCGCATCAATCGCGTTCTTTCGATGATCGATGCGCGCTTTGCCGAACCGCTCCGGCTATCGGAGCTATGTGAAGCGGCGAGCCTTTCGGAGCGCACCTTGACGCGCTATTTCGTGCAGCACATCGGCGAGAGCGTCGGGCGATACATCGCTCGGGTTCGAATCGGCCATGCGTGCCGGATGCTGGGCGACACGTCCCTGCCGATATCGGTCATCGCCGCGCGCTCGGGATTTGCGAACGTCGCCAACTTCAATCGGCAATTCAAGGCCGCGAAGCAAACGACGCCGGCGGAGTACCGGCGTCAGTTCATCGATGCAGGCGCGCTCGTCAAGGACACGGCGAACAGCCTGACCGAACGGCCGCCTTCGCTTCAGCAGAAGCGGCGGCGTTGAAGTTATCGCGATGCGCTGAGCCTATGCCCTGCATCGCGCGACAATCTCAGATAGCCCGCGATCGTCCGGCTCGCCTTCTTGTGCGCCGGCGTGCTCACGCTCTTGTTAAGCGTCGGTCGCGGCCGATGCGCCTGGGTCGGAGCGGACCCCGGCGGTGCCTTCATGCGAATGGGCTGAAGTCGTCTCCGCGTTGCGATTAGCTTGGGTTCCTAATCAATCGACACGCGCCGACCGCGCACGATCAGACGATTACCTGCAGACCGGCGCGTCGAGGCACGCACATTGCGCAGTGGCTTCGGATCGATTCATCGAAAGCAACCGGCCATGCCTCTCTCCGCTCAAAGAACCCTGGTGATTTCCCCGCATCTCGACGATGCCGTCTTCAGTTGCGGCGCCCTGCTCGCCGCGTCGCCGGGCGCATCCGTCTGCACGATATTCGCGGGTGCGCCGGACACGGCGCTCGCCACCGACTGGGACGCGCAGTGCGGCTTCGCGGACGCACATCAGGCGATGCGCGAGCGCCGTGTCGAAGACAAAGCCGCGCTGCACGTCCTGGGCGCTCGCGCCGTGCATCTCGGCTTTCTCGACTCCCAATACACGCAAGGCGGCACGAGCGCGACCACCGCCAAGATCGCTTCGGCCATTCGCGACGTGATGCGCGAGATGGATTGCACCACGCTCCTCATCCCGCTCGGCCTCTTTCATTCCGACCACGCGCTGGTTCATACGGCCGCGCGCGAGGCGTGCCTTTCGGACGCGACGGCATGCATTGCGTACGAAGACTGTCTATATCGGCGCATGGATGGCCTCGTGCAGCAACGGCTCGTCGAGCTCATCGGAAGCGGCATCGAAGCGACGCCGCTGCTCGATCCGATCGATGCCGCCACGCTCTCGCGCTGCATCGAAGCGAAGCAACGCGCGGTGCAATGTTATGCGAGTCAGCTCAAAGCCTTCGGGCCCCACGGCTATGACGACGTGCTCGCGCCCGAACGCTTCTGGACTCTGCGAGCCGTCGACCATGGCTGAACCGGCAACACTTTCCGAGCCCGATCGCGCGCGGCTCACCGTCGTCGTGCTGACGTACAACAGAGCCGATCAGGTGCTCGACACGCTCGCAAGACTTGCCGCGCTGCCGGACCGCATCCGCATCGTAGCGGTCGATAATGCGTCCACCGACGGCACGGCCGAGCGCATTGCGGCGCAGTTTCCATCGGTCGAACTCGTCGTGGCGCCGGACAATCTCGGCGCCGCCGGACGCAATCTCGGCGTCGCTCGCGTCGCGACGGAGTACGTCGCATTCTGCGATGACGACACCTGGTGGAGCGCCGGATCGCTGTCGCGCGCCGTCGCGATCCTCGACGCGGCGCCGCGCGTCGCGGTGCTCAACGCGCGCGTCGTCGTCGGTGCCGACGGCGCGGCGGACGAGACCTGCCAACGAATGCGCGAAAGCCCGCTGCCGCATCGCGGCTTGCCCGGTCCCGCGCTCGTCGGCTTCATGGCGGGCGCGTGCGTGTTCCGCACCGACGTCTTCCGGCAAGTCGGCGGCTACGAGCCCAGGCTTTTCATCGGCGGAGAAGAAACGCTCGTCTCGCTGGATGTCCTGTCCGCCGGCTACGAGATGGTCTATATGGATGACCTCGTCCTTCATCACCATCCCTCACCGCTGCGCGACAGCGCACAACGGCGCAGGCTCCTCGCGCGCAACGCCGCGTGGGTCGCATGGATGCGCCTGCCATTCGACCAAGCCCTTCACGCCACCGGAAAAGCCTTCCTCGTGGCATGGCGCGAGCGCACGCTGATGCGCGATTTACCGATCCTCGCAAGCGGCATCGCTTGGGCGATGACCAGGCGCCGCGTGATCCCCTCGCGCGTCCAGGACATGCGCCGCGTCGTGCGCGAAGACGATTTGCGCCGCGCCAGGCAGACGAAATCGTCGGCGTCTTTCGGTTCTACACGCCCCACGTAAAAACGCGTGCGTCGCGCGACGAACCAAACGAAATTTGGTTCGTCCCGCATCGAACCGCAAATCGTTTCGCAGTTCTCGCCAGTTCGACAACGAGTGGCACAGGGAATGCTGAACGCTGGTGACTGATCCACGCGATGGCGCGCCGCGCACACGCACATTGGGATCGCAAGATAAGGGGACTTCCGTGAAAATCGCATTGATCAGTGAGCACGCATCGCCCTTGGCGATCGCGGGTGGCGTAGACAGCGGCGGGCAAAACATCTATGTGGCGAATGTCGCGCGTCAGCTCGTTCGCATCGGTCACGACGTCGATGTGTTCACGCGTTGCGACCGTTCGTTATTGCCGCTCGTCTCGCGCTTCGAAAACATCCGCGTGATAAATGTACCGGCCGGTCCGCCCGTGCAGTTGCCGAAGGAACAGCTTCTGCCGCATATGGATGCGTTCGCCGGCTTCATGATCGACTTCATGAAGAACGAAGCGCAACCGTATGACATCGTGCACGCGAACTTCTTCATGTCGGGCCTCGTGGGTCTGCGCATCAAGGACGCGCTCGGCGTGCCGCTCGTCACGACGTTTCATGCGCTGGGGCGCGTGCGACGCCTGCATCAAGGCGAATCGGACGGCTTTCCCGATGCGCGCTTCGATATAGAAGACGAGCTCGTCAGGCGCTCCGATTCGGTCATCGCCGAATGTCCCCAGGACGAGAACGATCTGATTCATCTGTACGACGCCGATCCCGCGCGCATCGACCTCGTGCCGTGCGGCTTCGATCGCGCGGAGTTCCATCCGCTAGACAAGGCGGCAGCGAGAGAACGTCTCGGCTGGCCGCAAGACCGGTTCATCGTGCTGCAACTCGGGCGCATGGTGCCGCGCAAGGGCGTCGACAATGTCGTGCGCGCGCTCGGCATGCTACACGGTGAGCATGGCGAAAGTGCCGAGCTTTATGTGGCGGGCGGCAATTCCGACGAAGCGAACGAGAACGCGACGCCGGAGATCGGCAGGCTGCGCGGGGTCGCGCGCCAATGCGGCATCGAAGAGCATGTTCACTTCGTGGGCCGTCATGGACGAGGTGAACTGAAGCACTTCTATAACGCAGCCGATGTCTTCGTGACGACGCCGTGGTATGAGCCGTTCGGCATCACGCCGCTGGAGGCGATGGCTTGCGGGCGGCCCGTCATCGGTGCTGCTGTCGGCGGCATTCGCTACTCGGTGGCGCACGGAGAAACCGGCTTGCTCGTGCCGCCGAAGAATCCGGCCGCGCTCGCGGATGCGCTCGTCACGCTCAAGCGAGATGCCGCGCTCGCCACGCGAATGGGCGAAGCGGGCCTCGCCCGCGCGAACGCAATGTTCACATGGTCGAGCGTCGCGCAGGCGCTCGCACAGGTCTACGTGCGACTTGCGGGCGAGGAAGGACAAGCCGCCGCGCGCGTTGCCATGGGCGGAGCCGCACGATGACGCAACCACTGCGGCCTGCGATCTTCATCGACAAGGACGGCACCTTGCTCGACGATGTGCCCTGGAACGTCGATCCGCTGAAGATGCGCCTCGCGCCGGGCGCGCTCGACGCGTTGCGCCTGTTTTCGTGGCTCGAACTGCCGATCTTCGTAATCAGCAATCAGAGCGGCGTCGCGCTCGGCAAGTTCGACTTGCAGGCACTCGATCGCGTCGAAGCGCGTTTGCGTGAACTCGCAGCCGAAGCGGGCGCGTCGTTCGCCGGCATTTACTGGTGCCCGCATCATCCGCGGGGCGTCGTGCCTGAATTCACGCGCGCGTGTGAATGCCGCAAGCCCGCGCCCGGCCTGCTGTTGCGTGCGGCGCGCGAGCATGGCATCGATCTTTCGCAGAGCTGGTTCATCGGCGACATTCTCGATGACGTCGAAGCCGGTCATCGCGCGGGCTGCCGCAGTGCGCTGATCGATAACGGCAACGAAACCGAATGGCTCAAAGGCGTTGGACGCGAGCCGGATATCGTTGCGAAGGACCTGTACGAGGCGGCGATTGCAGTCGTCAATGCGGAGTGTCCCGCATGAAGCCCATGCTTGCACCCGTCGTCGAAGCGCATGCGCGCAAGAGCGCCGCGAGCCAGGCGCGCGAATGGGGCGCGGATGTCAAGCGCATTCTCTGCATCCGTCTCGACAATCTCGGCGACGTGCTGATGACGACGCCCGCGCTGCACGCGTTACGCGCCGCGCAGCCGGGCAGGCATCTGACCTTGCTCGCATCGCGTTCGGGCAAGGCGACGGCGCCTTTCATCGATGCAATCGACGATGTGATCGAATACGACGCGCCGTGGGTCAAGCAGGATGCGCCCATCGACGCCCTCGCCGATCTCGCCATGCGTGCGCGCCTTGCATCGGCGCATTTCGATGCAGCGGTGATCTTCAGCGTCTACAGCCAGAATCCGCTGCCCGCGGCCATGTTGTGTCATCTCGCCGGCATTCCGCTGCGGCTCGCGCATTGCCGCGAGAATCCGTATGGTTTGCTCACCGACTGGGTTCAGGAGACTGAACCGCAGCACGGCACACGGCATGAAGTGGAGCGGCAACTCGCTCTCGTCGCAAGAGTCGGTGCGAAAGCCGACGATACGCGCATGCGCTTCTCCGTGCGCCCCGCCGATATCGACTCGCTGACGCAAAAGCTCATCGCCCGCGATGTCGATATGGACGCACCGTTCATCGTCGTGCATCCGGGTGCGAGCGCGGAATCGCGCCGCTATCCCGTCGAACGCTTCGCCGAAACGATCGAACGTCTCGGCGCTCAATTGGAATGGCCGATTCTCGTGACGGGCTCGCGAAGCGAAAGTCACTTGTGCCGCGCCGCCTGCGGCACGAGTCCCTACGCGCACGATCTGTCCGGCGTGCTCGAACTCGGCGAACTCGCCGCGCTCATCCAGCGCGCTCGCGTTCTCATCTCGAACAACAGCGGACCGGTGCATCTCGCATCCGCGCTGGGCGCGCCCGTCGTGGATCTCTACGCACTCACGAATCCGCAGCACATGCCGTGGCAAACATCGCATCGCGTGCTGTATCACGATGTCTCGTGCCGCTGGTGCTATCGCAGCGTGTGTCCCGAAGGCCATCACGCGTGCCTTGTCGGCGTCGAGGTAGACGAGGTTGTCTCCGCCGCGCTCGAGCTCATCGAAGAAGAACATGCATCGCCCGTCCATCCGATAACACAGGCAAGCTAAGCTATGTACACACTTGGAATCAACGCGGTTTATCACGACAGCGCCGCGGCGCTGGTCAAGGACGGCGTCGTCATCGCGGCGGCCGAGGACGAGCGCTTCACGCACGTCAAGCATGCGAAACGGCCGGTGCCGTTTTCCACATGGCAGCTTCCGTTCGATGCAATCGACTATTGCCTGAAGGAAGCGGGCATCGAACTCGCGGATGTGGATCACATCGCGTATTCGTACGATCCGCATCTGTTTTCCGGCATGCCGAAGGACGCAAACGCGAACATATCCCTGCCGATGATGCCCTCGGCGCAAGCGATGACGAACCCGTCCGAATCGCCCTGGGATCCGCTGTTCCTGAGCTATATCGTCAATGCGAAGGGTCAGTTGATCGACGGCGCGCCGCATCATCTGAAGCGGCGTTTCCTAAGCGGCGGACGCGCCCCGCGCTTCGCGTGGCATAACGTCGATCATCATCTCTGTCACGAAGCGAGCGCGTTTCTCGCCGCACCTT
Source organism: Caballeronia sp. ATUFL_F1_KS4A (assembly GCF_023630905.1). Lineage (NCBI taxonomy): Bacteria > Pseudomonadati > Pseudomonadota > Betaproteobacteria > Burkholderiales > Burkholderiaceae > Caballeronia > Caballeronia sp. ATUFL_F1_KS4A. The sequence continues at coordinate 113,096 of NZ_JALQEB010000044.1, forward strand.
TCGACGACACCGCCGTACTTACGATGGACGGTCGCGGCGAAGGCGTCACGACGAGTCTCGGGCAATTCGTGAATGGCGAATACACGCGCATCAAGCAAGTGGAACTGCCGCACTCGCTCGGCCTGCTCTATGAAACGGTGACGGGCTATCTCGGCTTCCTGCACTCGTCCGACGAGTACAAGGTGATGGCGCTCGCGTCGTTCGGCAAGCCCGCGTATGTCGATCAGTTTCGCGAGATCGTGAAGTATCGCCGCGACGGCAGCTATACCGTCGATGCGCCGCGTCTCGTCGAGCGCTTCGGTCCCGCGCGCGAACGCGGCGGCCCGCTCACGCAGCATCATTTCGATATCGCGCATTCATTGCAGGTCGTTCTGGAAGAGACCGCGCTCGAACTCGCGAAGTGGCTGCACGAACGTACGGGTCTGAAGAATCTCGCGATGGCGGGCGGCGTCGCGCTCAACTGCGTGATGAACGCGCGCCTGCGCGATCGCGGACCGTTCGATGAAATCTGGGTTCAGCCCGCCGCCGGCGATGCGGGCACGGCGCTCGGCGCTGCCTTGTGGACCGACTATCAGCAACGCGCGAAGACCGGCGATCGCGGTCGAAAATGGCGCATGGATCACGCATATCTCGGACCGTCGTTCGATGACGACGAGATCGAAACCTTCCTCAAGTGGACGCGCGCGCCGTATCGCAAGCTCACGAATATCGCCGAAGAAACCGCGGACATTCTCGCGCAGAACCGCGTCATCGGCTGGTATCAGGGACGCACCGAGTTCGGCCCGCGTGCGCTCGGCGCGCGTTCGATTCTGGCATCGCCCATCGATGCGTCCATGCAGGCGCGCCTGAACGAGATCAAGGATCGCGAGGACTTTCGTCCGGTTGCGCCCGTCGTGATGGAAGAGCACGCAGCCGACTGGTTCGTCGATGCACGCGTCGCGCCGTTCATGCTCTTCGTGTTCGACGTGCGCGACGACATGAAGACGCGCATTCCCGCGGTCACGCATATCGACGGCACCGCGCGCGTGCAGACCGTCAATCGCGCGCAGCATCCGCTTTACTACGATCTGCTCGCGGCGTTCAAGGCGCGCACGGGCGTGCCGGTTGTCGTCAATACATCGTTCAATACGCGCGGCGAGCCGATGGTGAATACGCCGCGCGACGCACTCGAATCGTTCTGGACGTCGCCGCTCGATGCGCTCGTGATCGGCTCGTTCCTTGTCGAAAAGCCGGGCGCGCACGCATGAGCACCTACGCCGAACTCTTCGATCACGGCGCGATGAGCGCGGCCGATGCACCCGCGATACCGCGCGGCGATTTCATCCCGGACGTGACCGTGGTCGTGCCGACGTATCGCCGCCCCGCGATGCTCGAACGCTGCGTGCTGGCGCTCGCGGCGCAGACCTACGATCCGGCGCGCTACGAGATCATCGTATGCGACGACGGCCCCGACGAAGCGACGAAGGCATGCGTGCAGCGCCTGTCGCAATCGCGTGCGCGGCGCGGCCCGTTGATCCGCTACGTTCCCGTCACCGCGACGCAGGGTCCGGCGGGCGCGCGCAACGCGGGCTGGCGCGCATCGCTTGCGCGGCGCATCGCCTTCACCGACGACGACACCATTCCCGATCCGAACTGGATCGCCAATGGCATGCGTGCGCTCGATGCGGGCGCGGATGCCGTGTCGGGCCGCATCGTCGTGCCGCTGGGACCACGCCCGACCGATTACGAACGCGACGCCGCCGGACTCGCCAGCGCCGAATTCGCGACGGCGAACACCTTCGTCACGCGTGCCGCACTCGAACGTACGGGCGGCTTCGATGCGCGCTTTACGGCGGCGTGGCGCGAGGACTCGGATCTGCAATTCGCGCTGATTAAGGCGGGACTCGTCATCGCGCGTGCGGAAGACGCAACCGTGCTGCATCCGGTGCGCCCCGCGCGCTGGGGCGTGAGCATATCGCAGCAGAAGAAGAGCCAGTTCGATGCACTGCTCTACAAAAAGTATCCCGCGATGTTTCGCACGCGCATCCGCCGCAATCCGCCGCTTTTGTACTACGCGATGCTCGCGGCGCTCGTCGTTGCGATCGGATCGTTCGCAGCACACGCGCCGCGCACCGGGTCGCTCGCATTGCTTGCCTGGGCCGCAATGACCATATGGTTCAGCATGCAACGATTGAAGACGACTGCGCGCACGCCGTCGCACGTCGCGGAAATGCTGTGGACGTCGGCGATCATTCCGTATCTGTCGATCTACTGGCGCATACGCGGCGCGTTCAAGTTCAGGGTCTTCTTTCTATGAACGTCGAGCGCATCGTCATCTTTCGCGCATTGCAGCTCGGGGACATGTTGTGCGCCGTGCCTGCGTTGCGTGCATTGCGCCGCGCCTATCCGCAAGCACATATCGCGCTTATCGGTCTGCCTTGGGCGGCGAGTTTCGTCGAACGATACGCGCATCTCGTCGATGAACTCATCGTGTTTCCCGGCGCTATCGGTTTTCCCGAGCAGCAGGAAACAGATGCACATCTGCCTCGTTTTCATCAAGCGATGCGCGCACGTCGCTTCGATCTCGCGATTCAACTGCATGGAAGCGGCGGCGTGGCGAACGATATCGTCGAAGGCATCGGCGCGCGTCTGAACGCGGGCTTTCTGAAGCCGGACGAAGCCATGCGTAAAGGCGTCTTCATGCCATGGCCCGACGATCTGCCCGAATCCGCGCGATACACCGCGCTCATGCAGCGGCTCGGCATCGACGCAAACGATCTCGATCTCGAGATTCCGCTGACCGATGCCGACAATCGCGAATGCGATGCGCTGATCGAAGCGTGCGCGCTCGATAGCGAGCGGCTCGTGCTCGTGCATCCGGGCGCGCAGCTGCCTTCCCGTCGATGGCCCGTCGAGCGCTTCGCCGACGTGGCGCGCGCGTTGTCGCGGCGCGGCTGGCAAGTCGCCGTCACAGGCAGCGCGGGTGAAGCCTCGTTGACGGCGCGCGTTGCGCAAGGTGCCGGCATCGATCTCGCCGGCCGCACGTCGCTCGGCTCGCTCGCGGCGCTCGTCGCGAAGGCGCGGCTCATCGTATGCAACGACACGGGGCTTTCGCATGTCGCCGCAGCGATGCGCACGCCGAGTGTCGTCGTCGCGTCGGGCAGCGATACACGTCGCTGGGCGCCGCTCGATCACGCGCGTCATCGCGTGCTCGCGGACTGGCCCTCGTGCCGTCCGTGCGCGTTTCGCGAGTGTCCTTACGGTCATGAATGCGCGGTGAACATAAGCGTGCAATCCGTGATCGACACGGCATTCGCCCAGCTTGAATCGACCGTCCGAGAGGAGACGCTTCTTCATGCCCACGACTAGTTCCCGGCGTCTGCGCGTGCTTACCTGGCATATTCACGGCAATTATCTTTACTATCTGAGCCAGGCGCCGCACGACTTCTATCTCGTCACGCGCCCCGGTTATCCGCCGGGCTATGCGGGCACGGCGGGTGCGTTGCCCTTCGGCCCGAACGTGCATGAAATTCCGGCGAGCGAAGTGCAGTCGCAATCCTTCGATGTCGTGCTCTTTCAGCACAAGCGTCAATGGGACGACGACCGCATCAATCTGCTGAGCGACGCGCAACGCCGGCTGCCGCGCGTCTACATCGAGCACGATCCGCCGCAGGAAAACCCCTTCGAACAGAAGCACTGGGTGCAGGAACGCGACACGCTGCTCGTGCACGTCACGCACTTCAACAAGCTGATGTGGGACAGCGGCGAAACGCCGACGCGCGTCATCGAACACGGCGTGATCGTGCCCGAAGACGTGCGCTATAGCGGCGAACTCGAACGCGGCATCGCGGTGATCAATCATCTGCGCCAGCGCGGCAGGCGGCTCGGCAACGATGTCTATGCACAAGCGGCCGCGCGCGTGCCGCTCGATCTCGTCGGCATGGATGCGCAGTCGGCGGGCGGCATCGGCGAGATCGGCAATCTGGAGCTTGCGGCGTTCAGCGCGCGCTATCGCTTCTTCTTCAATCCGATTCGCTGGACGAGCCTCGGGCTCGCCATCGTCGAAGCGATGACGATCGGCATGCCGATCATCGGTCTCGCGACGACCGAACTCGCCACCGTGATCCGCAACGGCGAAAGCGGCTACGTGCATACCGACACGCAGGCGCTCATCGACGCGATGCAGCACCTGCTGCGCGATCCCGCCGAAGCGCGGCGTCTCGGCGAAGGCGCGCGGCGCACCGCGCTCGAACGATTCAATATCGCGCGCTTCGCCCGCGACTGGGACGAAACGCTGCGCTTCGTATGCAGTTAGCACACACATCGAAAGGATGAAGGCGACATGAGAGAAGCCTATAGAAAGCGAATTCTGGTGACGGGCGGCGCGGGCTTTCTCGGCTCGCATCTGTGCGAGCGGCTGCTCGCGCTCGGGCACGATGTGCTGTGTGTCGATAACTTCTACACCGGCACGAAGGACAACATCGCGCATCTGCTCGACAGCCCGAATTTCGAACTGATGCGGCACGATGTGACATTTCCGCTTTACGTCGAAGTGGACGAGATTTACAACCTCGCCTGCCCCGCTTCGCCGATTCATTACCAGCACGATCCGGTGCAGACGACGAAGACCAGCGTGCACGGCGCGATCAACATGCTCGGGCTTGCGAAGCGCGTGCATGCGCGCATCTTCCAGGCATCGACGAGCGAAGTGTATGGCGACGCGCATGTGCATCCGCAACAGGAAGCGTACTGGGGCAACGTGAATCCGATCGGTCCGCGCTCGTGTTACGACGAAGGCAAGCGCTGCGCCGAAACGCTCTTCATGGATTATCGGCGGCAGCACGGACTGTCGATCAAGATCGCGCGCATCTTCAACACGTACGGGCCGCGCATGCATCCGTCGGACGGACGCGTGATCTCCAACTTCATGATGCAGGCGCTCTCGGGCGAGCCGATCACCGTGTACGGCGAAGGCTCGCAGACGCGCTCCTTCTGCTATGTCGACGATATGGTCGACGCATTCATCCGCCTGATGGACACGCCCGATGAACTCACCGGACCCGTCAATCTCGGCAATCCGCACGAGCTTTCGATGCTCGAGATCGCGCGGCGCATCATCGAGTTGACGGGATCGTCATCGGAGATCGTGTTCAAGCCTTTGCCGATGGACGATCCGTGGCATCGTCAGCCGGATATCGCGCTCGCACGCGATGCCCTCGGCTGGACACCGACGACGCCGCTCGACGAAGGCCTGCGTCGCACGGCGCAGCATTTCCATGGCGTCATCGAGGCGATGCAGGGACGTCACGCGCTCCATATCGCCACGTCAGGTTGATGCTTCCGTTCAACGGCGCAGCATTGCATCGTCACATTCGAACGCGCGCTCGCGCCGCCCTCATCGAAGCGATGTGCGCGCCGTCACGTCGCCGATCGTCGCGATCAGCTTCGGCGCGGCGACCGGCTTCGTCAGATGCGCCTGAAAGCCCGCGGCCTGCGCGCGCGAACGTGCATCCGCCTGCGTGTGTCCCGTCAGCGCGATCGCGGGCATGCGTTCGGACAGCGACGCGCCGCGGCGCGACTCTTCCTCGCGAATGAGTCGCAGCACGTCGTAGCCGTTCTGTTCGCCGCCTAGCACGATGTCGCACAGAAGCGCGTCCGGCCACTGCGCGCCGGGCAGTTCGCGCAGACGCGCAAGCGCTTCATCGCCCGATGCGCAAGACATGACGCGCGCGCCCACCGATTCGAGCACGGCTTCGAGCGCATCGCGCGCGTCTTCCTGATCGTCGAGCACCATCACGGTGATGCCGGCCAATGCATCGTCATGCGTGGCTTCGGACGCTTGCGGATCGTCGAGCACGGGACGCAGCGGCATCGTCGCGACATACGCGACATGCTCGTCGATATAGCGCACCGTGAAGCCGCCGCCCATTTCGTTCAATGCGGATTCGAGCCGCCGCATCTGCTGCGAAGACAGATCGGCGGGACTCGCGCGCTGACCGATCACCGTGAGATTCGCGTGATTGTCTTCGCGGAACACGCGCAGTTCGATGCGCTCGCCGCGCGCCGCCGAGCTCATGTGCGAACGGCACAGATCGGCCACGATCTGCTGCAGCACGCTGGCATCGCCCGAGACGCGCAAGCCCGGATCGCTGATGACCGTGTAGAGATTCACGCCGCGCGTGACGATCTCGTCGTGCAGCGCATCGACCACGCCTGCGACGAGCGCATCCAGTCCGAGCGCCGTCGCGGACACCTTGCGTTGCGCGTGCTTCAGCTCGCCCTGCTGCCATTGCAGCGACCACATGCGCGCGTACACGCCATCGCGCGCGAGCAGTTCGTCGTGCTGTCCCTGCTCGACGATGCGTCCATGCTCCATCACGAGAATCCAGTCGGCATCGACGACAGTGGACAGCCGGTGCGCGATGACGATCGACGTGCGGCCCTCCGCGAGCCTGTCGAGCTCGTTCTGGATCGCGCGTTCGGAGCGCGTATCGAGCGCGGACGTCGCTTCGTCGAACACGATGATGCGCGGATTCTTGAGTATCGCCCGCGCAATCGCGATGCGCTGACGCTCGCCGCCAGAGAGCCGCACGCCGCGCTCGCCGACGCGCGTCTCGTAGTCGTCCGGCAGACGCTCGATGAAGCCGTCGAGTTGCGCCGCGCGCGCCGCCCGCGCGATGTCCGCGCGCGTCGCGCCGGGACGCCCATAGCCGATGTTGTAGGCGATCGTGTCGTTGAAGAGCACGGTGTCCTGCGGCACGATGCCGATGGTCGCGCGCAGGCTGTTCTGCGTGACCTGCGAGATGTCCTGACCGTCGATGCGTATCGCGCCCGCCGTCGGCTCGTAGAGCCTGAACAGCAGCTTCACGAGCGTCGACTTGCCCGATCCGCTGCCGCCGACGACCGCGAGCTTCTTGCCCGGATGCGCGCGAAAATCGACATCGCGCAGAATCTGCCGCGCCGGATCGTAGCCGAACTCGACATGATCGAACTCGATCTCGCCCGCCGTCACGACGAGCGGCTTCGCGTGCGCTTCATCGACATCCTCGCGCACGCGGCCGCGCGACAGCAGAATGTTGAACATGCGCTCGACGTTGACCATCGCGTCGTTGGTCTCGCGAAACACGAAGCCGAGCGTGTTGAGCGGATTGCACACCTGCACGATATACGCGTTGACGAGCACGAGATCGCCCACGCTCATCGTGCCCGCGACGACGTGTTGCGCCGCGCGCAACATCACCGCCGCAATGCCGATCGTGATGATCGTGCTCTGCCCGACATGCAGCAGCGTGAGCGCGCGCTGATTGGCGATGCGCGCATGCACCCACTGCTCCAGCACGCTCGAAAGACGCCGCGTTTCGATGCTTTCACTCGCGAAGAACTTCACCGTTTCGTAGTTGAGCAGGCTGTCGACGAGACGGCCGTCCGATTGTGCTTCGAGGCCGTTCACCGCGCGCTGGAAGCGCATGCGAAAGCGCGTGAAGATGACCGTCCACACCGAATACAGCACGAACGTCGCGCCGATGATCGCCATGAATTCCAGCGAATACGCATGCACCATGACCGCGACGATCGTGCCGATCTCGATCATCACCGGCACGATCGTGAAGAGCGATGTGCCGAGCAAAAAGCCGATGCCGTCCGCGCCCTTCTGCACGTCGCGCACGACCGCGCCGGTTTCGCGCCGCGCATGAAAGCGCGCGCCGAGCGCATGAAGATGCGCGAACGTGCGCTCGGTGAACGACGCGACCGTGCGCTGCGTGACGATGCTGAAGACGACGTCGCGCGCTTCGTTGAGCACATCGCCGAGATAGCGCAGCAGCACGTAGGCGAGGACGAGAAAGACCGGAAAGACGACGCTCGATGCGGGATGGCTGAACTCGTCGATGACGCGCTTGAGCATCAGCGGCACGCCGACCACCGCGAGCCGCGCGCCGATCATCAGCGCGACCGCCGCGGCGGTCTGATAGCGCCAGGCCCACACCGCGCGCCACAGATCGGCGCCGATGCGCCTGCGCAGACGCGCGCGCTCCTGATCCTCCGTTACGCGGGCCGTCACTCCTTCCAGTCCTTGCGCTTGCCCGCGCCGGGATTCGATGCGCCCTTCGTCGCGGATTGCGCGTTGTTCTTCTGCACGCGCTCTTCTTCCATGCGGCTAAGCGTGGCCGGGTCCGTGCCCGACTGGCCCGCGGCGCCCGCGCCGCCGGCAACACCCGCGGATTTCCCGGATGCCTGGTTTCCCGATGTGGAATGGCCTGGCGGCGCACCGTTTTGCTGGGCGTTTGCGAGCGTGACGCCCGACAGCGAGACGCACGCGAGCGTGTGGATCATTCCCGATCGTAATTTGCGATTCATGGCGTTCTTCCTGCAACAGGGAGTGGTCAGCACTGGTGTGTCGATCAGCAACCCGTGCGCCCGGGACCGCGATGACGGACCGAATGGGAAGCGTCAAGGGGCCTGAATCCAGCATGAACCCACGTCATCATCGGGGCGCCCGAAGTCTTGTCCGACAGCGAATCGATATCGCCGGAGGCATCTCAGGCGGTTTTGCAATTCGTGAAGCAATGCCATGCACTCTTTACCATTGCAACCGATCTGTCGTAGACGAATCTGACGCTATTCCTGTTCGGAAACTCTACGCTCGAATTGCGTGAGCGTGAGGTCGATCCTCGAGAGAGTCTGCCTATCCATCTTGTCGTAGTGGATTGAGATCGAAAAGACTCGACCCAGTACGTTTGCAGGCAATTGCCTTCAATGAGCCTTGCGCGCCGCCTCTTCCAGCCGCAAGGACGATTCGAGAACTTCGCTCGAAGACGTGACGAATTCGCGTGCCCATTGCGTGGCGGCGCGCTCGGCGGCGCTCCGTGTTCCATACGCCACGTTGGTCGGAAAGGTCGCTTTGGGCACTTCGTCGTGCTTTCGATAATCTCGCTGGCGCGAGAACTGTGCGATCGCGGTCCAGCCGTCATCCGGTACGTGTTCTGGAATGATCTCGACAAAAAAACCGCTCATGGAGTACATGATGTCCTTCGTTTAAAAGCACATCTGCTGATGCAAGGTCCGAACGCCCGGAGAAACGCCCGACCGTTCGAGCGCTGCCTTGCCGCGCCGCTTTCGACGGCCACGCAATGCACGTTTTTCCAGACATGCGATGTAAATCAGGCATTCGGATAGCCTAGCCCTTATCGAGCAAATATCGGACCGCAGCGCCTAAAAAATCACGCGCATTTCATGATGTGGTTATAGGAAAGCATTCGATTGAATGCGCCGCTTTCTTGGCCGCATCCCGGGCAACATCCGGTAAGAGGCGCGTAACCCAATGCGCGTCGTGCCTTCATAGACTGTGCGCTTTCGATAACCCGCTTCGAACGCACATGCGCCCGGCTCTCACCATCGATTCGCTCGCGAGCTTCCGGCTAAGCGAAGACGGCGGCTATCTCGTCGTCGACGCGCCCTCGGGCTCGTCGGTCGCATTGCATTGCTCCGTCATGCACGAGTTGATCGCCGCGCTCGCGCACGCCATCGCGTGCTCGGAAAGAATCCGCAAGAAAAATCGCGCGGCCAAATTCACGATGCATTGCGCAGGCTGGGAAGTCGCGCTCGATGCGGATGGCACCGGCGCGCTGATTCTCTCCTTCGTCCTTCAGGGCGGCGCGCAGCTCTCCTTTCGCATACGCCGCGAAAGCGCGCTGCAGATCCATGAAGTCATCGGCGCGGCGACCGGCCAGTCCCTGCCTGCCATCGGCGATGCACCGATCCAGTAAGCCCGCGCCGCTCTCTCCACTTTTCCCGGTTCCCGCATGAAGCATCACATCTATCGCTCGCTCGCAGTCGCGGCGGGCGCCCTCGTCAGCGCGCACGCGCATGCCGGCAGCAGCTTCATCGTGCGCGACATTCGCGTGGAAGGCGTGAGCCGCGTCGATCCGTCGACGGTCTTCGCCAATCTCAAGATACGGCGCGGCGACACCTTCACCGAGACGGGAGCCACCGATGCGATCCGCGCGCTCTACGACACCGGCCTCTTCACCGACGTGAGCGTGTCGACCGAAGGCGACGTGCTCGTCGTGCGCGTCGTCGAAGCGGCGGCCATCGCCGGCGTTCAGTTCGCGGGCGTGCATGAATTCGACAAGGACAATTTGTCGAAGGCGTTGAAATCGGTCGGACTCGCGCCGGGTCAGACCTACAACAAGGCGCTCGCGAACCGCGCGGAACAGGAACTCAAGCGCCAATATCTGATGCGCGGCTTTTACGCCGCCGAAGTCACGACCACGGTGACGCCGCTCGATCGCGGCCGCGTGCAACTGCTTTTCTCGGTCGCCGAAGGACCGAGCGCGAAGATCAGGCAGATCAATTTTCTCGGCAACACCGCGTTCGATGAAAAGACGCTGCACGACGAGATGCAGCTCTCCACGCCCAACTGGTTTTCCTGGTACACGAAGAACGATCTTTATCAGAAGGAAAAGCTCACCGGCGATCTGCAAAACCTGCGCTCGTTCTATCTCGATCGCGGCTACCTCGAATTCAGCGTGGAATCGACGCAGGTTTCGATCTCGCCCGACAAGAAGGACATGTATCTGACGATCATGCTGCACGAAGGCAAGCCTTACACCATCACGAGCGTGAAGCTCGCGGGCAATCTGCTCGGGCGCGATGCGGAATTGGCGCGGCTCGTGAGCATCGAGCCGGGCGAGCTGTTCTCGGCTAACAAGCTGCAGCAAGTGACGCAGACGCTCGTCGACAGGCTCGGCGGATACGGCTACGCCTTCGCGAGCGTGAACGCGCAGCCGGACATCGATCAGGCGCATCACACGGTCGCGCTCACGTTGCAGGTCGATCCGGGCAAGCGCGTGTATGTGCGCCGCGTCGAAGTGATCGGCAATACGCGCACGCGCGATGAAGTCGTGCGCCGTGAAATGCGCCAGTTCGAAAGCGCATGGTTCGACAGTCAGGCGCTCAAGCTCTCGAAAGACCGCATCAGCCGTCTCGGCTATTTCACCGATGTCGATGTGACGACCGTGCCCATCGAAGGCGATCCGGATCAGGTCGACGTGCAGATGAAAGTGACAGAGAAACCGACAGGGGCGATCACGCTCGGCGCGGGCTTTTCATCGACGGACAAGGTCGTGCTGTCCGCCGGCGTCACGCAGGACAACGTGTTCGGCTCGGGCACGAGTCTCGGCGTGAACGTCAATACGGCGAAGACGTATCGCACGCTGAGCATCACGCAGACGGACCCGTACTTCACCGTCGACGGCATTCAGCGCATCACCGATGCGTATTACCGGACGACGTATCCGCTCTACTATTCGAGCGATTCGAGCTTTCGTATCGTGAGCATGGGCGTCGACACGAAGTTCGGCATTCCGTTCTCCGAATCGGACATGGTGTACTTCGGCGCGGGCGTCGAGCAGGATCGCTTCAATACCGATTCGGATACGCCGCAATCGTATCTGGACTACGTGAGCGAGTTCGGCCGTGTGGTGAACAACGTGCCGCTCACGGCGAGCTGGAAGCGCGACCATCGCGACAGCGCGCTGGTGCCGAGCCGCGGCTATTATTTGCAGGCCAACGCGGAAGTGGGCACGCCGCTCGGCAACACCGAGTACTACAAGACCGATTTCACCGCGCAGTATTACCACTCGTTCTCGCGCGGCTTCGTGTTCGGCGTGAACCTTCAGGCGGGCTATGGCTCGGGTCTGGGTGGCAAGTCGTATCCGATCTTCAAGAATTATTACGCGGGCGGCATCGGTTCCGTGCGCGGCTACGAGTCGAGCTCGCTCGGTCCGCGCGACAAGACGACGAACGATCCGATCGGCGGCTCGAAGATGGTCGTCGCCAACATCGAGATGACGTTCCCGTTGCCGGGCACCGGCTACGACCGCACCTTGCGCGTGTTCACCTTCGTCGATGGCGGCAACGTCTGGGGCGACGAAGGCAACAGCACCGGATCGAACGGCCTGCGTTACAGCTACGGCATGGGCCTCGAATGGATTTCGCCGATCGGCCCGCTGAAGCTGAGCCTCGGTTTCCCGATCGTGCATCACAGCGGAGACACGTATCAGAAGTTCCAGTTTCAGATCGGCACCGCGTTTTAAGGCTCTTTACGTGAATCTCCGGCGAAGAGCCCGGCCCGTCCCGGTTCGGCGATCTACGCATGAGCGGGCATGACCGCGCCGAGCTTCGCGCCATTCGGACTGAAGGCGTAGCCGCGCCCGCGTATCGTCTGAATGAGGCGCGGCTCTGCGGGATCGTCCTCGACGATCTGCCGCAAACGGCACACGAGCGCATCGACCGAGCGCTCGGACAGCGCGCAGCCCTGCTCGCTCAACTGACGCGTGAGGCGCAGGCGCGACATCACCGTCATTGGATTGCGCGCGAACAACGCGAGCAGTTCGAGGAGCCTGTCGTGTACGTCGATGGCCACGCGCTTGCGCTTCAGCGTGCGCTTCGCCGGATCGAGCACGAAGTCGCCGAGGCGCAGCTTGCCGTCGCCAGGCGTGACCGGCAATGCACGCCCCGCGCGATGACGCAACAGATTGCGCATCCGCGAAAGAATCTCGCGCTCGTTGCAGGGCATTTGCACGAAGTCGTCGGCGCCGAGATCGAGACAGGTGACGGCGTCCATCCAGCCGTGCGGCGCGCCGATGACGAGCACCGCGATATCCGGATGCAGCGTGCGCAGATCGCAGAGCACGGCTGCCGTGGGCGTGTCGGTCAGTTCGTTGCTGAGCAGGATCAGCGAAGGCTTCGTGTGCTCGATCTCGACGGCGAGCGTCTCTGCATTCGAGATCGTTCGCATCGCCGGGTAATAGCTCGAAAGAAATGCGCGCAGTTTTTGCCGAACGCCGTCATCCGGCTCGACGATGACAATGCGATGCGGCTCGTGCGTACCTGAGATCATCGTTACGCCCTCCGCAGCTTCGGACGGCCGAGCGCGGCCGCATCGAGCGCGACGTGACGTTCGCCGTTGGCGTGCAGGCGCATGCGCTCGCGGATTTCCGGTTCCGTCGCGCTCACATGCACCGCGATGAACGAGCGTTCGCCGCGAAAGTTGATCCATTCGACGACACGGCAGGACGCGCCCCACGGCTGCACGATCGGCGCGGAAAGGCGGCAGCCGCGCAGTTTCGTCGCGGGTTCGTCGGCGATCTGCGCTACATCGGCGGAACTTCGTCCGGGCCAGGACGGGCGCTTCATATCGGCCTCCTTTGGTTCGGTGCGTGGCATGGCGTAACTCCGTGGTTTTCCCTTGAGATTGCCAGCGACGTTAGCGATCAATGCCGCATCCAGCATGGAGAAAAAGTGGAGAAGTCGTGGAGATTCGCGAGGAAACTGCGTGACGAAGGCCGCATCAACTAGAATCGGCCGTCATTCAATCCGCCTGCCACGCGAAGGGTTCCTCATTGAAGTTTCGTTTTGGCATCGCCTCGAAGATCTTTCTGCTCGTGCTGGTCGCGTGTCTCGTCATCACGTTGACGATGGGCTACGCCGTGCGCGTCAGCTTCGAGAACGGCTTTCTGCATTACGTGCGCGAACGCGATGCGGGGCGCGAACGCGCCGTGATGGCGAAGGTCGCGAGCGAGTACGCCGCGCACGGCAACTGGGCGTTCCTGCGCGGCAACGACGATGCATGGCTCGCGCTGCTCGACGACGCACAGGAGCAGTTCGTGCGGCGCGAGATCGAAGACATGCGCGCGACCGTGCCGAGCGCGTGGCGCAGCTTTCCGGGCAGCGGGAGCGTGGCGCGCATCCTCGGGCCGCTCGGCGAGCCGTGGCACGGTCCGCACTGGGGCATGCGTCCTTCGAACGCGTTGCCGAACCCGTCGCCTTTCGCGCCGCCCGAATCCGCACGTCTGCGCGATTCGCTGAATACAGCGCCCGAAATCGAATCGGCGGATCGCGTGCGCGGGCATGGACGGGAACGTCCGCCTGCCGCGCTGTTCGATGCGGATCGCGCGCTCGTCGCATCCACCAACGAGCCGCCGCCGCCGGATGCGCCCGCGTCGCCCGTGCGCGTGCATGGCAAGATCGTCGGCTGGCTCGCAACCGCCGGGCCGACGCCGCTCACCGACGCCGCCGACATCGCGTTTCAGGCGCAGCAGATGCGCGCGACCTGGCAGATCGGCGGCGTCGCCGTGATACTCGCCGCCGTCGTCGCGATGGTGCTCGCGCGCCTCGTGCTCGTGCCGGTGCGCCGCGTGATGGCCGCGACGCATCGGCTCGCGAGCGGTGACTATTCGATTCGCGTGCCCGCGAAGAATCGCGACGAGCTCGACAAGCTCGCATCGGACTTCAACTCGCTCGCCGATTCGCTGGAGCGCGCGGAACGTTGCCGGCGCGAGTTCATCGCGGACGTGTCGCACGAATTGCGCACGCCGCTCGCCGTGCTGCGCAGCGAACTCGAAGCGATCGAAGACGGCGTGCATGTATTCGATGCCGCATCGCTCGCCTCGCTGCAGACGGAAGTCGCGGCGCTGAACAAGCTCATCGAAGACCTGTACGACCTGTCGCTGAGCGATGTCGGCATGCTGCGCTATCGCAAGGCGCCCGCGCAGGTGAACGCGCTCACGCGCGCGTCCGTCGATGCGATGCGTCAGTCGTTCCGCGCGAAGCGGCTCGCCATCGATGTCGAATGCAGCGATGCGCTCGCCTCCGCCGATGTCGATGTCGACGCCGCGCGTTTCGTGCAATTGCTGAAGAACCTGTTGCAGAATTCCCTGCGCTACACGGATCCGAACGGGCGCGTGCGCGTCGCGCTCGCGGGCGCACCCGACGACTGGACGCTCAACGTGCAGGACTCGTCGCCGGGCGTGCCGACGTCCGCGCTGCCGCATCTCTTCGACCGTTTCTATCGCGTCGACGAATCGCGCAGCCGGCAAAGCGGCGGCGCGGGACTCGGGCTCTCGCTATGCAAGGCGATCGTCACGGCGCATGGCGGCAGCATCCGCGCGGACGATTCGGCGCACGGCGGCGTGTCGATCACCGCGCGCTTTCCTTCCCTCCGCGAGTAAGCGATGCCCGTAACTTCTCCCGCCCATGTCCTGATCGTCGAGGACGAGCCGAAGCTGGCCGCCGTGCTCGCCGACTATCTGCGCGTCGCGGGTTACATCGTGACGACGCTCGCCGATGGCGCGCAGGTCATCCCGTTCGTGCGTCAAACGCCGCCTTCGCTGATGCTGCTCGACCTGATGTTGCCGGGCCGCGGCGGACTCGATATCTGCCGCGAATTACGGACGTTTTCGGAGCTGCCGGTCATCATCCTGACGGCGCGCATCGACGAGATCGATCGTCTGCTCGGACTCGAAACCGGCGCGGACGACTACGTGTGCAAGCCGTTCAGCCCGCGTGAAGTGGTCGCGCGCGTGAAGGCGATCTTGCGTCGCGCGGGCGGCGCGAACGCAACCGCGAGCGGCGCGGCGGCCAGTGCGCTTCAAATCGATCCGCAGTTTCATCGCGTGACGCTCGACGGCCACGAACTGCGCCTCACGCCGATCGAATTCCGATTGCTGCATCTGCTGCATGTGTCGATGGGCCGAATACTGCCGCGCTCGTTTCTGCTCGATAACGTCTACGCGGATCATCGCGTGGTGACGGATCGCACGATCGACAGCCACATCAAGAATCTGCGCCGCAAGCTGCAGGACGTCCGGCCCGAGGGCGAGATCATCGTCTCGGTCTACGGCGTCGGATACAAGCTCGAAATCTGAGCGAACGTTCAGTTCGATGCGGGCATCGTCACGCGTGCGATCAGGCCCGAAGGCTCGCGATTGATGAGCGCGAGCGTGCCGCCGTGCGAACGCACGATGTCATCGACGATCGACAGCCCGAGGCCCACGCTGCCGGGCCGCTGCGCGCGCGCCGGGTCCAGGCGCACGAACGGCTCGATCACGTCCTGAAGGCGATCTGCAGGAATGCCCGGCCCGTCGTCGGTCACGTCGATCACCACGTTGCCTGCATCGAGCGCCGCAGTCACGACGATCTCCGTGCCGAAGTGAATGGCGTTGTCGATGAGATTCGTGAGAACGCGCTGGATCGCATCCGGCTTGCAGAAGAACGGAATCTGATCCGGCCCGTCGTAGCGGATCGCCGCGCCCGACTCCGCGTATTCGTCGCATAGCGTGCCGAGCAGCGCGCCGAGATCGAGCCACTCTTTTTTCTCCGCGCCCGCATCGCTCGTGAGGAATGCGAGGGCGGAACTCACCATTGTCTGCATCAGATCGATGTCGCGCAGCAGCTTGGCACGCTCGATCTCTTTCTTCTCGGCGTCGAGCTGCAGGCGCATGCGCGTGAGCGGCGTGCGCAGATCGTGGCTGATCGCGGCGAGCATGCGCGTGCGGCTTTGCATCGAGCGCGCGATGCGTTCCTGCATACGGTTGAACGCATGCGCGGCGCGGCGGATTTCGAGCGGTCCTTCTTCATCGATCGGCGCAACGGTGATGTCGCGGCCGAACGCATCGGCTTTCTCGGACAATCGCCGCAACGGGCGAATCACGCGCGACACCGCCCACGCCGACAATCCCGCGACGCCCACGCACAGAAACGCGAGCGCGCCGAAGAACGGAATCGTGAAGCGATCGGGCTCGCGTTCGTTGCGGTCGGTGCGAATCTCCAGCGTGCGCTGGCCGAGGGGAATCAGCACTTGAAGATTCTGCGTCGGCTGACGCGCATCGCACGTTCGCACCGTCAGCGCCGCGCCCGCGTGCAGTTCCGCTCTGAGCGCGGCTTCGAGATCGTGCGTGTCGAGCGTCGAGCCTTTGCAGATGACGGCATCGTCGACGAGCTTCGCCGTCATGCGCGCGCGATCGGCGGCGGCCAGCACGCGCACGCGGTCCGCGTCGGGCGTCGCGCTCAGCATGTCCACCAGCGCGACGATGCGATACGACGTCTGCCACGGCCACGGCGGGCTCGGCGGCGCGCCGGGATAGAACAGCAACACGATGAAGAGCAACAGCGTCGCCGCCGACGAGCCCGCGACGATCGCGAGAATCTGCCCGAGCGTGGTCGCGAAAACTCGCGGCATCAGGCGGCGCATCACTGGGCGGTCACTTCGGGCTGGAACGCGTAACCGTCGGCGCGCACGGTTCGGATCGGATCATCGAGCGGATCGTCGCCCGCGAGCTTGCGGCGCAGCCGGCTCACGAGCAGATCGACGGAGCGCGTCGCGATCGGGAAGTTTTTGCCGCGCGTGAGACGGATGAGTTCTTCGCGCGATAGCACTTGCCGCGGATGCTGGCACAGCACGAGCAGCAAGTCGGTTTCGGCGCCCGTCAACGGCACGCGCAAGCCGGCGGGCGAGCGTAGAAAGCGCCGGTACGGATAGAACGTGAAGCCGGAGAACGTCATCACGATTTCGCTTGCCGGCGCGCGCGCGGCGGCCTCGTTCGTCTGGCCGCGGCGCAACACGACGCGGATGCGCGCGAGCAGCTCGCGCAGATCGAAGGGCTTCGACACGTAATCGTCCGCGCCGAGTTCGAGGCCGACGACCTTGTCGGTCGGTTCGGACAGCGCGGTCAGCATGATGATGGGCGGCCCGCCCGATGCACGCACGCGACGGCAGAAGCTCAGGCCGTCTTCGCCGGGCAGCATCACGTCGAGCAGCACGAGGTCGAAGCCGCCGCGCGCGAGCAGTTCGTGTCCGGCTTCCGCGCTTCCGGCGACCTGCACGCGAAAGCCCTTGCCGCGCAGATAATCCGCGAGCGATTCGCTGATTTCCGGGTCGTCTTCCACGAGCAGCAGTTGAGATTCGTTCACTTCGTTGCACCGGTTCGAGAGCGGGCGGCGTCGCGCCTCAAGACGAGATTGTCCATCAATCCGGACCTCAACTTCATGTCAATCCGGACACACTCGGCCATCTTACTCAGTACGCGGATGTCGCGCGCAGACCACAACGTCCTTCCGATTCGCACAAGGCATTACCGCAGGTGATCGCGATTCGCGCCGCATTGCGGCATCGCGCGCACGCGAACGCATTGATGCTCAAGGGATTCCTCTTTCGCTGTGCTCCGCAGGCGCACGCGTTACACAACATTCGGTAACTCGCGTCCAACGAAAGCACGTCATGTGCCGTGATTTAATCCGCCGTCCGATGCGTCGACCGATCGATCGGAAAGAACCTCAAGCTCTCTTGGAGATACCACAGTGAAGAAATCCCTATTCACGCTGAGCGCGCTGGCCGCGCTCGGCACCGTCGCCGGCACGGCGCACGCGCAAAGCAGCGTGACGCTCTATGGCCTCATCGACGCGGGCCTCACCTACACGAACAATCAGGGCGGCGCGCATAACGTTCAGGCGACGAGCGGCGCCGTCAACGGCAGCCGCTGGGGCCTGCGCGGAACGGAAGATCTCGGCGGCGGCCTGAAGGCGATCTTCACCCTCGAAAGCGGCTTCAGCATCATGAACGGCAAGCTCGGCCAAGGCGGACGCGAGTTCGGCCGTCAGGCGTTCGTCGGACTGTCGAGCGATCGCGCGGGCGCACTCACGCTCGGCCGTCAGTACGATTCCGTCGTCGATTATCTCGGCCCGCTCGCACTCACGGGCACGCAATACGGCGGCACGCAGGCCGCGCATCCGTTCGACAACGACAACCTCGACAACTCGTTCCGCGTCAGCAACTCCGTGAAGTACCAGAGCCTGAACTACGGCGGCTTCAAGTTCGGCGGCCTGTATGGCTTCTCGAACGATGCGGGCGGCTTCGCGACGAATCGCGCGTATAGCGTGGGCGCATCGTACAACTACGGTCCGTTGAACGTAGCGGCGAGCTACATGCAGCTGAACAACGCGGGCGCGACGCTGAATTCGAGCGGCGCAGTCAGCGATGACGCCACGTTCAGCGCAAGCCGTCAGCGCACGTTCGGCGCGGGCCTGAGCTACACGTTCGGCGCGGCGGAAGCGGGCTTCGTCTTCACGCAGACGCGACTCGACGGCGCGACGGGCATCGGCGCATCGGCATCGGGCACGACCAACGGCATCACGCTCGATGGCGGCAGCGCGCGCTTCACCAACTACGAAGTGAACGGCCGCTACAACCTGACGCCCGCGTGGTCGGTGTCGGGCGCGTACACCTTCACCGACGGCCATCTCGAAGGCGTCGATCCGAAGTGGAATCAGTTCAGCCTGCAAACGGCGTACGCGCTGTCCAAGCGCACCGACGTGTATCTGCAAGGCGTGTATCAGCACGTGAGCGATACGGGCGATTCGGGCATCACGGCGGCGATCAACGGACTGTCGGCATCGTCGACGAACAGCCAGGTCTCGGCGACCGTGGGCTTGCGTCACCGCTTCTGATCGAAGCGTGAGCGAACGGCGGACGCGTATGTCCGCCGTTCTTGCGTCGTATGGGTTGCGGCGTTACTGATCGTCCCAGCGCGCGACGGTCTGTTCCTGAACACCGAGCCCTTCGACGGATAGCTTCATCACGTCGCCCGGTTTCAGGTATTGCTCGGGCTTCATGCCGAGGCCGACGCCCGGCGGCGTGCCCGTCGTGATGACATCGCCCGCTTCGAGCACGACGAACTGGCTGATGTACGAAACGAGCTTGCTGATCGGAAAGATCATGTCGGACGTCGATGAGTTCTGGATGCGCTTGCCGTTCAGTTCGAGCCACAGCGGCAGATTCTGCACGTCGCCGAGTTCATCGGGCGTGACGAGCCACGGACCGAGCGGACCGAAGGTGGGCGCCATCTTGCCTTTCACCCATTGACCGCCGTGTTCGAGCTGGAACGCGCGCTCGGACACGTCGTTGCAGACTTCGCGCGATCGATATCGCAGAGCGTGATGTGCGCGACGCCTGCATCCGCGAGCGATACCGCGATGGCCGCGCCCGCGCCGCCGCATCCGAGCACGAGCGCGCGCTTCGCTTTCACGTCGTGGCCCTTCGCGAGCAGGCCGCGCACGAAGCCTTCGCCGTCGAACATGTCGGCGTGCCAGCGGCCTTCGTCATCGCGACGCAAAGCGTTCACCGCGCCGATGCGCCGTCCGCGCGAATGCACTTCATCGGCGATGGCGAGCGCACGTGTCTTGAACGGCGACGTCACGAGCAGGCCGTCGAGGTTCTTCAGGCGCAGCAGCGCGGGCAGAACCGCATCGATCTCGCTTGCCTCGATGTGCATCGGCACGAGCACCGCATCGATGCCCGCATCGGCGAACTTGCGCGTATAGACTTCGGGCGAGCGCACCTGCGCGATAGGATCGCCGATGATGCCGTACAAGCGCGTGCGCCCCGTGATCGACGCGGCGCTCATGCGCGGCTCCCGTACCACTCGGCGATGCGTTGCGAACGATGCCTACGTTCCCGGGCCACCGTTTCATCCTTGATGCCCATGAGTTGCGGCGCGAAGATGCGCGCGTCCATCTCGTGCACGTCGGTGGCGATGGCTGGACGGAAATCCATCTGCGCGAAGACATCGCGTTCGATATCGATGCCCGCGCGACTTCGATCAACTCCAGCCCTTTATCGCCGACACGAAACACCGCGCGCTCGGTGATGAACAACGCGGAATTGCCGCGCTCGCGCGCGAGCGGCGCGCTATAGCAGATCTGTTCGAGCGAACGCACGAATTTGCGATGCCTGCCTTCCTGCACGATCCGCGTCTTGCCGTTCTCCCATTGCACGTCGAGCCCGCCCGCGGTGAGCGTGCCGCTGAAGATCACGCGCTTCGCGTTCTGGCTGATGTTGATGAACCCGCCGACGCCGACGATCTTGTCGCCGAAGCGGCTGATGTTCACGTTGCCGTGCGCGTCGACTTCCGCCAACGAGAGGAACGCGAGATCGAGACCGCCGCCATCGTAGAAGTCGAATTGCGACGGCTGCTCGATCATCGCGGCGAAGTTCTGCGCGCCGCCCGAATCGCGGCCTGTGATGGGCGCACCGCCGATCAGCCCTTGCTCGTTGGTGAGGATCACCGAGTCGAGCAGGTCTTCTTCCGCGGCGACGGTCGAGAGTCCCGTCGAAATGCCTGCGCCGAGATTGCACACGGCATGCGGATACAGCTCCATCGCCGCGCGCCGCACGATCAGTCTGACGCTGCTCCGGCTCGACGACGACGAAGTCCACGAGAATGCCGGGGATCTTCACTTGCTTGGGCGGCAGCGTGCCGCGCCGCGCCATGCGTTTCACCTGCACGACGACGATGCCGCCCGCGCGCCGCGTCGCCTGCGCCATCGCGAGCATTTCGCCGAGCACGGCTTCCTGTTCCATCGTGACGTTGCCGTCTTCGTCGGCGGTGGTGCCGCGCAGCAACGCGATATCGATCGGGAACGGCTTGAAGCGCAGCCATTCCTCGCCGTCGATATGCATCAGCTCGACGAGCATCTCTTCCGTCGACGGACTCTGACGCGCGCCCTGCTGACGCGGATCGACGAACGTGCCGAGCCCCGTCTTCGTGATGAGGCCGGGACGCCCGCCCGCCATTTCGCGCATCAGTTGCGACCTTGACGATGAGGCCATTGGGACAAACCCAAAGGACGAGGCATCGACGGGGCACGCATCGATTTACAGGCTATGATCTGTTTTCACGCTTAACAAATCAAAGGCTGTAAAATGGCTTTACAGATCAAAACCTGTAGGAGCACGCGATGGACTATTCGCTGAAAACACTGAGCCAGCTCAGGCCGATCCTGATCGGCTTTCGCAAGGCGGCGGGCCTTACGCAAGCGGCGGTCGCGGCGCGTCTCGGCGTTACGCAGCAGACGTACGCGCAACTCGAAGCCAATCCGGCAGCAGTGAGCGTCGAACGTCTCTTCAAGGTTCTACGCGTGCTCGACGTGGAACTCGCGCTCACGCGAGCGGAAAAGGCGAGCGGAGCCGCGTCGATACACCCGCCGCCGCCCATCGCGGCCAAGGCCACCGCCGCGCGCCCCGCACGCAAGCGCGCCACGGCCGCCGCTGCGGCCTCGAAGAAACGGGAGAACTGGTAATCATGGCGCGCCGCACGCAATCCGGCCGACTCGACCTGTGGATGAACGGCCTGCCCGTCGGGCATTGGGAAACAGGCGCGGCCGGCGAACGCCTCGTCTATCGCGACGACTGGATCGCCGATCCTCAAGGCCGTCCGCTATCGCTGTCGCTGCCCTTCACGCCGGGCAATCAGCCGTGGCGCGGGCAAGTCGTCACCGACTTCTTCGACAATCTCCTGCCCGATAGCGAGCCGATCCGCCGCCGCATCGCCACGCGATTCCGCACCGGCGGCACGGCGCCGTTCCAGTTGCTCGCGCAGTTGGGCCGCGATTGCGTCGGCGCCCTTCAAATGCTGCCGCCCGGCGAAGCGCCCGTCGATCTCGACACCATAAAAGGCCGTGCGCTCACCGCATCGCAGATCGCGCGTCTGTTGCGCGAGACCACATCGGCGCCGCAACTCGGTCAGCACGAAACGGTCGACGACCTGCGCCTGTCCATCGCCGGGGCGCAGGAAAAGACCGCGCTTCTGCGTCACGGCAAGCGCTGGCTTCTGCCCGAAGGCAGCACGCCGACCACGCATATCTTCAAGCTGCCGCTCGGGCTCGTCGGCAACATGCGCGCCGACATGCGTACATCGGTCGAGAACGAA
Organism: Caballeronia sp. ATUFL_F1_KS4A; assembly: GCF_023630905.1. Classification (NCBI taxonomy): domain Bacteria; kingdom Pseudomonadati; phylum Pseudomonadota; class Betaproteobacteria; order Burkholderiales; family Burkholderiaceae; genus Caballeronia; species Caballeronia sp. ATUFL_F1_KS4A. The sequence goes on from NZ_JALQEB010000044.1 coordinate 135,619, forward strand.
TGGCTCTGCTCGAAGATCGTCGCGGCGTTCGGCCTGCCCATCGCGCGATGCGAAATGGAACGCTTCGACGATCAGAAGGTGCTCGTCGTCGAGCGCTTCGATCGCCGTCTGTCGAGCGACAAATCGTGGATCCTGCGCCTGCCGCAAGAGGACATGTGTCAGGCCACCGGCACGCCCGCGCTGCTCAAGTACGAGTCGGACGGCGGTCCCGGCATCGAACGGATCATGGAGGTGCTCGCCGGATCGACGCACGCCGCACAGGACCGTCTTCGCTTCTTTCGCACGCAGATGATCTTCTGGATACTCGCCGCCACCGATGGTCACGCGAAGAACTTCAGCATCGCGCATCTGCCCGGCAACCGGTATGAATCGACGCCGCTTTATGACGTGCTCTCGGCGCATCCGGTCATCGGTACGCGGGCCAATCAATTCGCCGCGCAACGCGTGCGCCTCGCGATGGCCGTGCGCAGCAAGAACGCGCACTATCTGATCGGCGAGATTCAGCGGCGGCACTGGATCGCGCAGGGGCGGCGCGTCGGCCTTGCCGCGAACGATGTCGAAACGATGATCGATGAACTCGGCGCGCGCACGCCGCACGTCATCGATGAAGTGGCCGCACGCTTGCCACGCGATTTCCCGATGGACGTCGCCGAGACGATCTTCGACGGCATGCGCCGCCTCGCGCGCAAGCTCGCATCGTGACGCGCGGCGTCACTTGCCCATGTACTTCTGCGCGAGCGCTTCGTAGAGCGGCGGTGCGAACAGCTTCGACACCTGGCTCGCAATCAGCGCGGTGGCCATCAGCGACAGCACGAGCGCGTGACCGTTGATCATCTCGATGACGATCACGAACGCCGTGATCGGACTCTGCGTGACGGCGGCGAGATAGCCGACCATGCCGAGCGCGATCAGCATCGGCAATTCCATGTTGCCGAACACGAGATGCAGCGCATTGCCGATGCCCGCGCCGATCGCGAGCGACGGCGCGAAAAGTCCGCCCGGCGCGCCCGGCAGATACGACCCGACCATCGACGCCATTTTCAGCAACGGATAGCTCGCGCCGACTTCCGTGTGGCCTTCGAGCATGCCGCGCGCTTCCGCATAGCCGCTGCCGAAGGTATGGCCGCCCGCCACCACGCCGATGACCGCGATGACGAGCCCGCACGCCGCGCCGAACGCCACCGGATGCGTCTGACGCCAGCTCGCGAGACGGCCCGGCATCCAGCGCTCCGTGTTGAGCAACAGCCAGCAGAAGATGCCGCCCGCGATGCCCGTCACCACGCCGAGCAAAACGACGGCGAGCGCGAGCGATTCGGGGAAGTGTCCGGTGAGATCGATCGTGCCGAAGTAGACGTAGTTGCCTTGCAGCGCGAGCGAAACGATGCCGGCAAAGATGATCGCCGTAATCAGCACGCCGCTCGTGCGCTGCTCGAAGCTGCGCGTGAGCTCTTCGATGGCGAACACCACGCCGGCGAGCGGCGCATTGAACGCCGCCGACAATCCCGCAGCCGCACCCGCGAGCGCGAGATTGCGTTCCAGCGCGCCGCCGCGCATGTTGCGCAAGCGTGTGGGATAGAAGCGGCGCAAGCTGAACATGAGCGCCGCGCCCACATGGATGGTCGGCCCTTCGCGCCCGATGGTGAAGCCGCCGAGAATCGACAGAAACGATATGGCGATCTTGCCGACGAGAATGCGCAGCGTGAGCAGGCGCGGCCCGAGCTCGCGCTTGTCGTGCAGCATGGCGATGACCTGCGGAATGCCGCTGCCTTCGGAGCCGGGAAAGAAGCGGCGCGTCAGCCAGACAGCGAGCGCGCCGATCGCGGGCGTGAGCAGCAGCGGCAACCACCAGTAGACGGCGACGACGCGCAGAAAAGCGTCGTACCCGAAGTCGATCAGCCGTGCATACATGACCGCGACGAGCCCGGTCGCGATCGCGCCGAGCCAGAACACGCCGTAATGCAGCCACAGTCTGCGCGCGCGCAGGATGGTGCGCCGGTCGATGAATCCAGGAATGTGCATCGGGGAAGCCGCCTAAAATTTAAGGCACATTGTGACATAAAAGTTGCATCACACTTCCTGCGGACCGAACACCCAGCCGAACGATCCATAGTGCGCCTTGTGTTCTGCAGCGAGCCTGAGCAGGCACCGCTCGCCCTTCGCGGTGAGGTGAACCTGCACTTGACGGCGATCGGTCTTGTCGGTTTTGCGCGTGACGAGTCCCGCCGTCTCGCATCGCGACACCAGCGCCGCGGTGCCGTTCGGCGCGGCCTGCAGCCGCTCCGCGAGCTCGCCCACGGTGGCCCAGCGCCGTTCGGGAAATCCGCGTACATGCAGAAGCAACTGGTACTGAAGCGTCGTGATGCCGGCCGCGTTGCAGACTTCCTCCGACACGCGCAGGAACTTGCGCAGCTCGTAACGGAAGCTCGACATCGCTTCCAGGTCCTGCTTGTTGATGCTCGATGACATTGGCGATCCTGATTCGAGATTGGCTTGCTCGCGGATCATACGACGCCGGCTACCCGAACACGCGTCGCCACGCCACCCGAAGGCGCCGCGCGCGGTCCTCGAACAGATACGAAGCGAGCAGCGCGAGAAGCATGGAGACGGCGCCCGTCAGCACATGCTCGACGTAAGGCAGACGATAGTGGCCCGGATGCGCATACGCATCGCCGATCGCGGTGAGCACGCCGACGAGCGCTGCATTGCCGTACCGGTTTCCGTAGAGTTTCGCGGCGGGCGTGAAGGTCAGAAGCAGCGCGAGCAGTCCGGTCAGAAGCCCGGTCTTGAACGCCACCATCCAGTGCGCGGCGCTGGCGATATTGCCCCAGCTGCCGGGCATGCACGTCATGCATGCGCTCGTCGGCTGCCAGAAGCGTTGAACGAAGACCTTGATTCGACGCGTCCATTCGTTCCACATGATCGCCGTCCTCATCGACGCAGCGCGTCATCGATTGCTGCGAGCGCGTAAACCAAGCCGCGCTTCCTGCCCTCTTGCGCGAGCCGCTGTAGCGCATCCGTCGACGCCGCTTTCCGGTCGCCCTTGCCATGCGCGACGAGCGCGCGCGCCCGCGCCACGACGAATGCCGAAAACGGCGATGGCTCGCGTCGCGCGTAATCTTCGAGCGCCGCAGCGTGATGCGCGGCCGCGTCCAGAAGTCCGCGATCGAGGCACGCGTCTATCGCGTCGCGCCGAAAGAGAAAGTGGTTGTGGCTCACCGCGCCGCTGGCGAGCAGAGCTTCGCCTTCGGCGAGCGCGCTGTCGAAGACCGCGACGTCGTCCGTCGAACGCGCCAGCACGCCGAGATACGCGGCGCCCAGATACGTCATGCCGGTCTCGCGGCTGATCGACAGCGCCTCTTCGATATCGTCGAGCGCGTCGCGCCGGCGTCCCGCGACACGATGCAATTCCGCGCGCAACGCGAGCGCCTCGCCTTCGAAGCGCCTCGATTTCAGTTCGCGCGCACAGCGCAGCGCCGGGCCGACATGCTCCCACGCGCGATCCCACTGCGCGAGATCGTGCAGGCAGTGAAACGCCGCATGATGCGCAACCGCGAGCGCCCGCAACTGCCCGACCTTCTCCGCCGCGGCCACACTCGCGAGCGCCGCATCGAGCCCCGCGTTCGCCGCGCCCGCGAACCATGCGGTAATCGCGTACATCGGCAGATTGGCGACTTCGATCCGTCCGAATCCGTGGCGCCGGCACAGCTCGATGCAGCGGCTGAAGGCGTCGTTCGCGCTGATCATCCGTCCGCGCATGTACTGCGCGTCGCCGATTCCGCCGAGCGCGGCGGCCTCCAGTTCCGCGTCGCCCGCTTGCTGCGCGAGCGCGAGGCTGCGTTCGTGTTCGCGCACGCAGCCTTCGATATCGCCGCGCGGAAAACACAGGTTGCCGCGCAGGAAATGGATGCGCGCTTCCTCGCGCAGCAGTCCTTGCGCGGTCGCGGCCGATGCGGCGCGATTCAGATCGGCCCACGCACCGTCGAGATCGTCGATGACGCGCTTCACCGTCGCGCGCCCGATCCACGCGTGACAGCGCGCCGTGTCGGTCGTGGCGAAGCCGAGCGCGGTTTCGAACGCCGCGAGCGCCGATGTCATGTCGCCCGCGTCGTGCAGGATCGTGCCGCGCAGGCATTCGAGCGCGGCGCGGTCGCTGTCCGCATCCGCGATTTCGAGCCCGCGCGCGACGAGCCGAAGCGCCGCTTCATGCCGATACGCCGACGCCTGCACGCGCGCCGCGTCGCAATAGGCGAGCGCCGCTGCGCGATCCGCGGCGCGATCGAGATGCTCGGCGCGCAGAACCGGATCGCGCTCGCCGAACCACTGCGCCGCGCGACGATGCAACGCGCGGCGACGGCTTTTCAGCAGCCCGTCGTAGATCGCGTCGCGGATCAGCGCGTGGTGGAAGATGAAGCCGGCGCCCTGGCGTCGCACCAGGCGATCCATCGACGGCGATTCGAGCGCGGCGCCCGCGCCGGTTTCATCGACGAGAAAATCGACTGCATCCTTCTCGACGAGCTGCCCGAGCACCGACGCCGCCTGCAAAGCGGTCTTGCCGGCGGAATCGAGCCGGTCGAGCCGCGCCTGCACGAGACTGCGCACCGAGCCGGGCACGCCGGATTCCGCGCCGTCCTGCGCGTGGTTCAGCAACTGTTCGAGAAACAGCGGATTGCCCGCCGCCCGCGCGATGCAGCGCTCCGCGAGATCCGCCGTCGCGCCGGGAAACGATTCGGCCATGACGCGCGCCTCGCTTGCGCTCAACGGTCCGAGATCGATGAGCGAATACGGCGCGCCGTGCGCGGCGTGCCAGGACGCGTCGAAGGTTTCGGATAACGGGCGCGCGGTCAGTACGAGCACGGCCGCGCAATCCGCCGCCGTCGCGGATAGCGCCGCGAGGTCCGCCAGCGTCGGCGCATCCGACCAGTGAATGTCTTCGACGGCAAGAACCCGCGGATGCCGGCCGCTCGCGCGACGAACGAGCCGCGCCACGACATCGCGCCGGCCGCGAACGCGCATCGCGTTGTCCATTGCCTCGAAGACCGTGCGATCCGCGAGCGGCATGGGCATGTCGAGCAGGTCTTCGAGAAAGAGCGCATCGCCTTCATCGATCGAACCGGCGGCGATCGCCTGGGCGATGCCCTGCCCTATCGTTGCGTCATCGTTCGGATTGTCGAGCGCGAGCAGTCCGCGCACGAGCGATTGAATCGCGCCTCGTCCGGTCGCCGCGCCGAAGTCGAGCACGAGCCCGCCGTGACAGACGAATCCCGCATCCCGCGCGGCGCTTTCGAACGCTTCGACGAGGCGCGTCTTGCCGATGCCCGCCTCGCCGCGCAGCACGATCGTGCGTCCATGGCCCGTCGCGCGGCACGAGCCGAGCACGGTCCGGAACGCGAGCAGATCTTCGCAGCGGCCGACCATCGGCCGGATCGGCGGCGCGTGTCGAATGCCGGCGATGCGCCATGCCGGAACCGGATCGGCGAATCCCTTGACGGACAGCGCGCCGCGTTCGACGCAATCGAGACGCTCGGCCAGATGACGCCGCACGGCCTCCGATACGAGGATTTCTCCCGTGCCGGCCGCGTCCGTGAGACGCGACGCGAGATTGACGGTGTCGCCCGTGACGGTGTACGCCCGATGCGTCGCGCTGCCCGTGCCGCTCGCGACGACCTCGCCGCCCGCAATGCCGATGTGCACGCAAACCGCGCGACCGAGCGCGCGCGACAGGCCGGGCATCGCATCGTCGATTGCGAGCGCGGCGCGCACGGCGCGTTCGGCATCGTTTCCATGCGAGACCGGCGCGCCGAAGACCGCCATCACCGAGTCGCCGACGTGCTTGTCGACATGGCCGCCATGCAGCTCCACGATGCGATCGACCTGCTCGAAGTATCGATCGAGCACGTCGAGCACTTCTTCCGCGTCGATTTCCCGGCTCATCTGCGTGAAGCCGCACAGGTCGGCGAAAAGCACGGCGACTTGCCGCCGCTCTCCTTCATCGCCCGGTTTGATGGACGCATGCGGCAGTCCGGCCAGCGCATCGAGCAGCTTGCGCCGATGCCCGACCGGCGCGACGCCGAGTTCCTTCAGGTCGTCGGCGGTGAGATTGCGCAGCACGTCGGCGTCGATGGCGTTCTCGCGAAACACCGGCTCGTACCGTTCCATTCCGAGGCTGCGCAGCCAGGCGGCGACGTCCACGATCTCTCCTGGGCGGAAGATCTGCTTCCACTCAAAAAGATAGCACGCAGCCGGACGCGCGCCATGGCTCTCACGCTCCGATCGACTGCAGCAACCGCGTGAGATCGCGCGGCTCGACGCGGATCAATCCGCCTTTCGGACTGTCGATGTCGGCGATCAGCGCGAGCGACAGCGCGACCGTCGCCGGAAGAATCGTGATGAGCAGCCCTTTGGTCAGCTTGCCCTTCGCGCCGTAGCCCTGCATCACGCAGCCGAGCAGCGCGATGATGATCATCAGATACCACGCGCCCAGCGGAATATGGTTGATGCGCGCTGCCTCCGAGTAGTCCTGCGAGTTCAGCACGTCGTTCATGCCGGCGACGACGAGCGCGCCGATGGGCGTCGGCTGATCCTTCGCCACTTGCGTCGCGAGCTGCCACAGCTCCGTTTCGACATTCGACGTATCGCGGACGATCGTCGCGAGCGCATCGGGCGCGCGCGTCGTGTAGTTCGCCAGTCTCAGCTTCGTATAGCGGAGCAGCGCGGACTTGATCTTCGCGCCGGTCGCGGCATCGACGAGATCGGCGCGCGCATATTCGGTGCCGATCGCGTTCGCCTCGCTTTCCTCCAGCGTCTTGCGCAAGTCGTAGCGATTCACCGCCATCGAAAGGCTGAAGCCGACGAGCAGCGCAAGCAAGGTCAGCGTGGAAGTCTGGATGATGTTGAAGTCTTCGCGATCCTCCGGCGGCAGCACGGCGAAGCGCCGCAATACGTGCGCGCCGCACGCCACCGCGCCGATGAACAGCGCGAGCAGCACGACGAACAAACCTTCCGGATGATCGACTAAAACCGTCATCGGCGCTCCTTCAGCGCGCGTCGGCCACGGAAGATTCGGCGCTCGCGAGCATCGTCGCCAGCGTCGTTCCGGCGAGCGCCGGCGCGTCGACGTGAAAGAGCGCATCGCCGAGCGCCGCGCGCGCGCCGATCCGTCCGGCGAGCCATGCGCGCAAGCCCGCCTCCGGCATCACGACGATGTTGCTGCGCCGCGATGCGTCGGTTGCGTCCTCGAAGTCCTGTGCATCCGCGAAGTTAAGGAAGTTGGCGTACTGCTGATTGATGTCGAGCGTCGCGCGCGTCGCCGGCTTCGACGCCGCGCCCGTCCCGGTCGATGGCGACGCGTCGGCCTGCGCCAGCGCATCGCCTACGACGCCCGACAGGCCCGTCGCCATGCCGGCGACCGCAACGTTCTTCAGAAAGACTCGACGCGCTTCTGCATCGGCTGGATGTTTCGGCTCGGACATCTCGTCTCCTGTCGGGGAATGCCGGAACGCGATGTATTCCGTCTCGGATCGCCTTTGCGATCCGCACTGAAACACACGCGTGAATAACGTCCATGTGTTGAACCGATACTGGAAAAGCGCTGGATCAACGGTCGATTAAATCTATCGTCCGAATGTTCGAATAGACGAGCGTTATGAAAGTCAATCCTCGCGCACGCGCGCCGTGATCGGAACGTGCGCGCTCGTGCGTGAAGATTCGCGCGACGCGCCGACGAGACGGCGCCCTTGCGGACCGTGAACGGCGTCGGGTTCGGGAAAGAGCCGCAGCATCGTCAGATACAGCGCGCCGCCCACGACGAACGAAACCGGCACGCTGAGATCGCAGCCGCCCGCGAGCGCGCCGAGCGGCCCGGCGAACTGTCCCGGCAGATTCACGAACGTCAGCCCGATGAACGCGGCCGGCAGCCATGCGCCCATCGCGCGCCAGTTCCAGCCGTGGCTATACCAATAGTGGCCGCCGCGCCCGCCGCGATTGAACACTTGCAGATCGTCGGCCAGATAGAAACCGCCGCGCTGCACGAAGCCGATCACCATGATCGCCATCCACGGGCAACTGAAGGTGCAGATGAGCGTCGAGAACGTCGCCACGCTTTCCACGAGGTTGAACGCGAAACGCCCCACGAAAATGAAGCCGATGGCGAGCAGGCCGATCAGCGCCGTCGCGCGCACGCGGTTGAGGAACTTCGGGAACATGCTCGACGTGTCGAGGCCCGTGCCGTAGAGCGCGGTCGTGCCCGTCGACAGTCCGCCGATGATCGCGATCAGACACATCGGCAACAGGAACCAGCGCGGCGATACCGCAAGCAAGCCGCCCACGTAGTCGTTCGAGCTGATGAAGCTCGGCGCTTGCGTCGCGATGATCGTCGCGGTGACGAGGCCGAAGAGGAACGGCACGAACGTCGCGATCTGCGCGAGAAACACGGCGCCTATCACGCGGTGGCGCGGCGTCGATTGCGGAATGTAGCGCGCCCAGTCGCCGAGCGTCGACGCGAACGAAACCGGATTGCTCAACGCGACCAGCGCCGCGCCGACGAACGCCGCCCAGAAGCCCGCGCTGCCGTGCTGAAGCGCGCCCGCGTAGTGGACGTCGAAAGGCTTCGCGAACGCGAATGCGCCGAGTACGAACATGAGGCTCGCCGCCCACACGGCGATCTTGTTCACCCACAGCATGAAGCGAAATCCGTAGATGCAGACGATCAGCACGAGCACCGCGAACACCAGATACGCCGTGCCGAGCGTCCACGGATTGACCGGCAAGCCGATCATGTCGTGCGCGCCGCCGACGAGCGCATCGCCCGAACTCCATACGGCGAGCGAGAAGAACGCGACCGATGTGAGCACCGCGAGAAACGATCCGACGATGCGGCCATGAATGCCGAAGTGCGCCCCCGACGACACCGGATCGCTCGTGCCGTTGCGCGGCCCGAAGAGGCTCATCGGCGCGAGCATGCAGGTGCCCGCGAGCACGCCGATCACGATGGACCACACGCTCGCTTCGAACGAAAGGCCGACGAGCACCGGAAAGCTGCCGAGCACCGAAGTCGAAAACGTATTGCAGCCGCCGAACAGCAGGCGGAACAGATCGATGGGCCGCGCGGATCGCGAAGCGTCGGGAATGCGCTCGAAACCGTAGGTTTCGATCTTCGTGATGCTGGTGCTGTCGCTGGTGTTGTCTGCCATGTTGTCTCGCTCCATTGTTATCGGCGGTCATTCCGTTGCGTCGGAATGCGCGCCGTAATGCGTCATCAAGGCGTCGTCAAGGCGTTCACATCGGGCACGTTGCTACCGCGCGTTCAGGCTCATCGTGATGAATCTCGCGCGCGCCATAGACGCCGAAAAGGTCTTCACAGAAGGCTCGAACGATGGCTTTGTCGGCCATGTCGCGCTTCATCGCGAGATGCAGCGGCACGTCGAAGCCGAACGCGGTGCGTCCCAGCACGCGGATCAGTCCGCGCTGCTCGAAGGCGTCCGCGTGATGCGCGGGCAAATAGCCGATATGACTGCCCGACAGGATCAGCACGGTGGCCGCGTCGATGCTGTCCGCGATCGCCGTCACGCGCCGCTCGCCGATGCTCGCGAGTTCTTCCGGCACCGGATAGCTGCGCCAGATCCAGTCGTGCGCGCGCAGATCGTCGAGCGTCACGAGCGGGTCCGCATGAAAGAGCGGATGTCCGCGCCCGCAGCAGATCACTTGCCGCTCGTTGAACAGCCTGCTGTACGACAGCCCCGCGACGCGATGCCAGAAATAGCCGATCGCCAGATCGAGTTCGCGATTGACGAGGCTTTCTTCGAGTTCCTGCGGCGGCGCGACGTGCATCGCGAAACGCACGGCCTGATCGCGCTTGCGAAATGCGCCGATAGCTTCCGCGAGCCGCGCGTTCTCGACATGCGATGCCTGTCCGATCAACCCGATCGACAGCGTGCCGACCAGCTTGCGATCGATGTCGCGCACCTGCGCGACGAATTGCGATGTCGCGCCGATCAGCGCCCGCGCCGACATCACGAAACGCTCGCCTTTGGACGTCAGCCGAAAGCCGCCGCGTCCGCGTTCGCACAGCCTGAAGCCGACGCGCGCCTCGAGCGCGGAAAGCTGCGAGCTGATGGTCGACTGGCGCACGCCGAGCGACGCTTGCGCGGCGGTGATGCCGCGCGCGTCGACGACCGCGAGGAAGACGCGCACGAGGCGAAGGTCGAGATCGGATGTATTGGAGAACATGTCGTCGCGCTCACATCGGGAAGCCCATCGCCTTGATGCCCTTGATCCACGCGCGCTTCCAGCCGCCCTCGGCATCGGCGCCGTCGAATGCGTGGAACGTGACTTTCGCGGCGAGCCATCGCACCGGCTCGGGCGGAATGTAGGTCGGGCTTCGATTGGCGATGTCGAGCGCGCGCTCGGGACTGTCGCGATCGAAAAGGATGTTCAGGCCCATGAACGCGCCGAAGCGGCTCGCGGCCACGCCGAAGCCGGTGTAGCCCGCGACGAACACGGCCTTGTCGCCGAGATAGCGCTTCGCGAATACCGATCCGCGCGAGCAGTAGTCGATCGGACCGCCCCACGCGTGCGAGAAACGCACGTCGCTCAGTTGCGGGAACGTCTTGTAGAACGCCTCCGCGAGACGGTAGTACGTGTCGCGCTGCCGATCGCGCGGCGGATTCGGATCGCCATCGAAGTGATAACTCACGAGGCCGCCGAAGATGATGTTGTTGTTCTTCGTGAGGCGGAAATAGTTGAGCTGCGTGCGCGTGTCGTAAATGCCCTGACGCTGCCTCCAGCCGATGCGCGCAAGTTGCTCGCCGGTGAGCGGCTCGGTCGCGAGTACGTGATCGCGCACTTGCAGGACGCGCCGGTTGATATCCGGAATGCCGACTTTCGCGGTGCCGCTGCCCAACAGCACGCGCGGCGCGCGCACGCTGCCCGCGGGCGTCGTCACGAAGACGGTCGCGCCTTCGTCGATCACGTCGATCAGCGGACTGTGCTCGTAAAGCCGCACGCCGAGTTCGAGCGCCGCGCGTTTCAAACCCCACGCGAGCTTCGCCGGATGCACGATGCCGCTGCGATTGCGCGACCACAGCGCGCCCGCGAACAGCGGCGAATCCAGTTGTTCGCGCGTGGCCGCGGCGTCGAGCAGCGTGACGTCGTGGCCATACGATCTGTGCAGATCGTAATCGGCACGCAGATGGTCGATATGCTCGGGATCGACGGCGACCGTCATCTCGCCGTTCCATTCGATATCGGCGTCGATGCCGTAGCGTTCGAGCGTCTCTTCGAAGCCGTCGAGATTGCGCTGGCCGAAGGCTTCGAGCTCGGCGATATCGTTCGGAAAGACCCGCACGGCGTTGGGCAGGCCGTGCATCACCGATGTCGAGATGATGCCGCCCGCGCGCCCCGATGCGCCGTGCGCGACCCGTCCTGCTTCGATCAGCACGACGTCGAGTTCGGGCATCTGCTCTTTCGCCTGCACGGCGGCCCACAAGCCGGTGAAGCCGCCGCCGACGATCAGCAGATCGGCGCGTGTTTCGCCCGCGAGCGACGGTTCGGCGGGCGGCTCGGCGGGATTGTCGAGCCAGTAGGGAGAGAGCTTCGTGCGGGCGAGCGCTTCTTCGACGGTCAGTCGGGCCGGCTTGCGGCGCACATCGCGCGATGCGCCGGGTGCGGCGAAGTCGGCTTCGAACAGTTGCGCGCTTTCGTTCATGACGTGTCCCCTCCTCGGGCGCGGTGCGCGACGTTATTGCTGCGGTTCGAGCACGACGTAGAACTTCTTCGCGTCCTCGATCGTTTCCCAGCGGCCCGCGAAACCGGCCGGCAGCAGATAGCCCTCGCCCGCCGCGAACTCGCGGCGCGCGCCGTTCATATCGGTCAGCGCGATGCGGCCTTCGACAAGCCAGACGGCTTCGTCGGCGGTGGTCGCGGGGAAATCGACGGCGCCGACCTTGCCTTCCCACCAGCCGATCACGTAGTTGCCGGTCTTGCCTTCGGCCGCGCGCCAGTCGCTTTCGTCCATGCCGTAATCGAGTTGCGTGAATTGCCCGATGCCAGCGCCCAGCGGCGCGATGTCCTGAATCAGCTTGCTCATGTGTTTCCTTCGGTGCGTCGTTTTCAATGAATCGGTGCGCCAAAGTTACCGGGTCGACATGCCCCGGTATGCCCCCCCGCAGGGGGGACAAGCCGCGTTTCAGCGATCTGCGGGTAAATACCTAGTTACCTCGAAATCCCCGTCTGGCGGGCGATACGGCGCTTGATCTACAATCGGACAGCCTTTTCTTTGGGGCGCGCCATGCTGCTCAACGTACCCCCGCTCAATCAGGATCAAGCCGCGTTTCCGCTGTCTTTCAAGACGCTCGGCAAAGTCATCGAAGCTGTCGGCACGCCGGATTTCGTGCCGCGTCTCACGCTGCTTCTCAATGAAGTCGTGCCGCTCAATGTCGTGCACATCGAACGTTCGCGCGTCGATCGCAGCAAGCCCACGGGGTTTCGCTGCGAGTGGATCGGCAGCAGCGGCGTCGGCATGGACACGAGCGTCATCTCCGATGTCATGACGCTGTACTACGACCGCTTCTACGACAGCGATCCGCTCTTCGCGGGCATTCGCGGCAAGGTCGGGACGATGCTCGTCGTGCGCGATATCGGCGCGATTCCGCCGGGCGAATTCCGTCAGCGGCTCTTCGACGAAGCGTCGATCGCGCACGAATGCGTGCTCGCGCGCGGCACGCCGCACGCGCAGGATTCCATCGCGCTCGAACGCGCGCTCGATGCGCCGCCGTTCACGCTCGCCGAGATGAACCGCTTTCGCAACGTGAGCGAGTTCCTGTTTCCGCTGCTGGAGCTGCATGCTTCGACGAGCGCCGCGAAACGCGTCGCGCATCCGACGTCGTTCCTGCATCCGCTCGCTCAGTTCGATGCGCGCATCGCCGAGGATCGCGTGCGTCTGTCGAAGCGCGAATACGAGATCTGCACGCATCTGATCACGGGCCGCACGGTGCCCGAAGCGGCGGAAATCATCGGTGTGCGAATCGGTACGGCCGAGTCGTATGTGAAGCGCGCGTTCGCGAAGCTCGGCGTGCGGACCAAGCGCGATCTGATCGCGTGGGGGCAGGAGCATCCTCGTCTGCACGCCACCTGAAGCCGCGTTCACATCGAACCGGCTCGATGTGAACATCTCCATTTCGTGATTCGCGCGGCGCTCGCCTCGCCTAACATCGCCCCGTCCTTACAACGATGACGGGAGATGTATCGATGCAGCGCGAACTCAATCAGCCGCTCGGCGGCAACGACATGCCGCGCTTCGCCGGCATCGCGACCATGATGCGGCTGCCGCAGGCGGCGAGCACCGTTGGTCTCGACGCGTGTTTCGTCGGCGTGCCGCTCGATATCGGCACGTCGAACCGTTCGGGCGCGCGCTTCGGGCCGCGCCAGATCCGCGCGGAATCGGTGCTGCTGCGTCCGTACAACATGGCGACGCGCGCCGCGCCCTTCGATTCGCTGCAAGTGGCCGATATCGGCGACGTCGCGACGAATCCCTACGACCTGAAGGATTCGATGCGGCTGATCGAATCGGCATACGACGAGATCGTCGCGAGCGGCTGTCGCCCGATCACGCTCGGCGGCGATCACACGATCGCGTGGCCGATCCTGCGCGCGCTGCACAAGAAGTACGGCAAGGTCGCGGTCGTGCACGTCGATGCGCACGCGGACGTCAACGACACGATGTTCGGCGAGAAGATCGCGCACGGCACGCCGTTTCGACGCGCGGTCGAGGACGGCCTGCTTCGCTGCGATCAGGTCACGCAAATCGGTCTGCGCGGCACGGGCTATCACGCCGACGACTTCGACTGGTGCCGCAAGCAGGGCTTCACCGTCGTGCAGGCCGAAGCGTGCTGGAACCGGTCGCTCGCGCCGTTGATGGAAGAAGTCCGCGCGCGCGTGGGCGACGCACCGGTGTATCTGAGCTTCGATATCGACGGGCTCGATCCCTCGTTTGCACCCGGCACCGGCACGCCGGAAATCGGCGGCCTTTCCGTGCAGCAAGGCCTTGAAATCGTGCGCGGCATGAAGGGCCTGAATGTCGTGGGCGCGGATCTCGTCGAGGTCTCGCCGCCTTACGATCAGGCCGGAACGACGGCGCTCGTCGGCGCGAATCTCGCATTCGAGATGCTCTGCGTGATGCCGGGCGTCGCGTACCGTTGAACCATCGAGGACGATCATGAATATCCGCGACAATCACTCGATTCTTCTGCCCGCCGCGACGATCGCGGGCACGCGCTATGGAGCATCGGTTCTGGAAGCGGGCAACGCGATCCACAACGCGTCGACGGGCGCGGTCATCGGCTGGCAGGAACATGCCGACGCCGCGCAAGTCGATGCCGCCGTGCGTGCCGCGCACGCCGCGCTCGATGCATGGCGCAACCGCACGCCCGCATCGCGCGGCGAGGTGCTGCGCAAGATCGCGCAGTCGCTCGCTGCGAACCGCACGCGTCTTTCGTCGATGCAGCAAGCAGTCAGCGGCAAGCCTCCGCTCGAAGCCGACACCGACGTCAGCGACGCCATCGCCACGTTCGACTACTACGCGGACCTGTGCGCGGACGCATCGCTTTTTGCGACCGAGACGCTGACATTGCCCGACGACGCCGTGACGGGCGAGCGCCATTACGAAGCGGTCGGCGTGGCCGCGCTGATCGTGCCGTGGAATTTCCCGATGGTCACAACCGCGTGGAAGGCCGCGCCCGCGCTCGCGGCGGGGTGCACGGCCGTGCTGAAGCCGTCGGAATTGACGTCGCCGGTCGAGCATCTGCTCGCGGAAGTCATGACGGCGGCGGGCGTGCCCGATGGCGTCGTGAATATCGTGAACGGCGGCGGCGAAGTCGGCGCGCTGCTCGCGGCGCATCCGCTCATCGACAAGATTTCGTTCACGGGCAGCACGGGCGTCGGCCGCAAGGTGATGCAGACGGCGGCGCAGGACATGAAGCGCGTGACGCTCGAACTCGGCGGGAAATCGGCGCTGATCGTGCGCGCCGATGCGGACATCGAGCACGCGGTCGCGCTCGCAATGGGCGGCGCGTTCACGAACGCCGGGCAAATGTGCTCGGCGACGTCGCGCATCCTCGTTCACGACGAGGTCTATCGCAAGTTCGTGGCCGCGCTCGAAGCGGCCGTGCGCGCGCTCGTCGTTGCCCCGCCGCACGTCGAAAATGCCGCGATGGGCCCGCTCGTATCGCATGCGCAGCGTGCGCGCGTGCAGGCGCTCGTCGAGCAGGGCGTGGCGGACGGCGCGCGCATCGCGTTCCGCGGCGCGCTCGACGGCGCTTGCGCGGACGGCTTTTTCATGGCGCCGGTCGTCGTCGCCGAACCGGATGCCGCCAACGTGCTTTGGACGGAAGAAGTGTTCGGGCCGGTCGCGTGCGTGAAGTCGTTCCGCACCGACGATGAAGCCATCGCGCTCGCCAACGGCACGCGTTATGGGCTCGTCGCAACCGTCGTGACGCGCGATGAAGACGCCGCACGGCGCTTTCGCGATGCGCTGCGCGCGGGCCTCGTGTGGATCAACACACCGCAGTTGATCTTCCCGCAGGCGTGCTGGGGCGGACTCGGACTGAGCGGAATCGGCCGCGAGCTCGGCGTGGCGGGATTGCGCGGCTATCAGGAATTGCGCCACGCGATCGCGGCGCGCGGATAGTCGGCCCGTCGACGCGCGTGAGCAAGCTCACGCGCGCGTCGCTTGGGCCAACTCGCGCGCGAGACCGGACTAGCTGCGCGGCGGACGCGGCGGACGGTCGCCCGGACCACGGCTCTCGCGATGATTCGGCCGGCCGGGCGCGCCGTGATCTTCGCAAATGGTGGAAATCGCGTGCTTGAAAAGAACCTGGTTTCCGCTCGTCGAATTGAGATAGACCATATAGGTGTCGAACGACTGGATATGGCCCGTCAGCTTGATCCCATTAACGAGATAAATGGAAACCCGCTTGCGTTCTTTGCGCAGCGCGTTGAGAAAATCGCCTTGAATGCTGGCTGGACTGTTGGACATTTATGACCCGTGTTTAACCGAGCGCAGGCACCCCGACCGACCCTCGTCATTCGTGGAGCCTGCTTTTTGTGCTCGGCATGTTTTCTTTGGACAAGTCATTATCCCGTTTCCGCGCCGTTGTTGCGATGAAAAGATAATCGCCCTATATGGCGCATGGCCGTTTCCGTCGAATCGTCGGACAAAATACGACGAATCATGGCCGATAGAGACTGGAAGGCCCGTCCATCATTTGAGCACCGCCGCCTCCACGGCGGCGAGATACGCGGCGAGCGCCCGCTTGACCTCGCGCAGATAACGGCGCGCCAGTTGCACGTCGCCCATTGCGGGACGCAGCTTGACGGCCAGCGCGCCGCTCGCGAGCGCGTGCAGCATGTCCACGTACAGTTCGCGCTCGGACGCTTTCACGCCGGGCATGCGCGCGTCGATCACCTTGCGCATCATGCTGGACTTGCGCTTTTTCTTCGCTTCATCGTGCGGCATGACCGACATCAGAATCAGGAGATCGGTCTTGCGGTCGAAATATTCGATATGCGGCGACATGATCCGATCGATCACCGCTTCCGCCGACAACGCCCGCCAGGTCTCGCTGTCGACCCGCGCAAGTTCGTCTTCGAGTTCCTGCAGCGCCGCCGCGTGGCGGTCCCACAACGCGGCGAGCAACGCGTCGCGATCCGGAAAGAAGTGATACATCGAGCCGATCGGCGTTTGCGCACGCCGCGCGACGCCGTGCATCGTCACGCCTTCCAACCCCTTTTCGACGATCAGCTCGGCGGTCGCATCCAGCACCGCCTCGATGCGCGCGCGCCCGCGCGCCTGCAAGGGCGAACGAGCCGTGCTGGCGCGCTCCGGATCCTGCAATTCGCTTTCATTGTCGGCGCGAGCCTTCTTCATTGTCTCTCCTCGAGCAAGGTCAAACTAGACGCTCGCGTCTAGATTCGTGCATACTAGACGGCATCGTCTAGTTTGGCGAGCGCGTCGCGGTGACATCGTAGTCATTTCTGGCCGCAACGCCCTCGCCGTCCCGCATTCATCGAAGGCTACCGCACCCGCGCGGTGGCGCGAAAGCTCCCGGAGAACACATGTCAGTCACAGCGCCCACGCACGGCGGCCAACCCGCCGACGCCGTCGAACGCAAACCGTCACGCAAACGCCTGCTGATCGCAATCGGCATCGTCGCGGTCGTCGCCGGCATTGCATGGGGCGTGCGCTGGTGGACGGTCGGCCGTTTCGTCGAAACCACCGACGACGCCTATCTCAAGGCCGACAGCGTCACCATCGCGCCGAAAGTAAGCGGCTATATCACCGAAGTGCTCGTCGCCGACAATCAGGCGGTCGAGGCCGGCGCGCCGCTCGCGCGGCTCGATACGCGGCAGTATCAGGCCTCGCTCGATCAGGCGAAGGCCGCGCTCGATGCGCGCGCCGCCGACATCGACCGCGCCGAAGCCGAGCTGAAGCAGCAGCACGCCAACGCCGATCAGGCGAAGGCGCAGGCCGAAGTGTCGCGCGTAAGCCTCGCGCATGCGGAAGACGACGTGAACCGTTATCGTCCGCTCGTCGCGACGGGCGCCGAAACCGCCGAGCGTCTCGCGAGCCTCGTCTCCACGCGCGATCAGGCGCGCGCCACGCTTGCCGCGAATCTCGCCGCCGCGCGTTCGGCATCGACGCAGATCGGCGCGACCGAAGCGCAGATCGCGCAGGCGCGCGCGCAAGTCGAAGCGGCGCAGGCGCAACTGAATCAGTCGAAGCTCGATCTGAGCGACACGACGCTCGTGAGCCCGGTCGCGGGGCGCGTCGGCGATCGCACCGTGCGCGTCGGCCAGTATGTGCAGCCGGGCACGCGCTTGATGACGGTCGTGCCGGTCGAGGCGCTCTATCTGGAAGCGAACTTCAAGGAAACGCAGGTCGGGCGCATGCGCGTCGGCCAGCCGGCGACGCTGCACGTCGATGCACTCAAGGGCACCGAGTTGCACGGCGTCGTCGAAAGCTTCGCGCCCGGCACCGGCGCGCAGTTCGCGCTGCTGCCGCCGGAGAACGCGACCGGGAACTTCACGAAGATCGTGCAGCGCGTGCCGGTGCGCATTCGCGTCGATACGGGTCCGCAAACGCGCAAGGTGCTGCTGCCGGGCCTGTCGGTAACGGTCGATGTCGACACCAAAACCGCCACCGACGACAGCCATCGCATCGCGGCGGAAAATCGCCATGACTGAGGCCGCCGCGCATCCGCATCGCGCGAGCGCGACCGACTGGATCGCGGTCACGGCCGGCGCGCTCGGCGCGCTGATGGCCACGCTCGACATTTCCATCACCAACTCCGCGCTGCCGCAGATTCAAGGCGAAATCGGCGCGACCGGCACCGAAGGGACCTGGATCTCCACCGGCTATCTGATGTCGGAAATCGTGATGATCCCGCTCGCCGCGTGGCTCACGCGCGTGTTCGGGCTGCGCAATTTTCTGCTCGGCAACGCGGTGCTCTTCACGCTGTTCTCGGTGATGTGCGGCTTCTCGACGTCGCTGTCGATGATGATCGTGGGCCGCATCGGCCAGGGCTTCACCGGCGGCGCGATGATTCCGACCGCGCAGACCATCATCCGCACGCGGCTGCCGCGCGAGCAGATGCCCGTCGGCATGACGATCTTCGGCCTGATCGTGTTGCTCGGGCCGCTGCTCGGACCCGTGCTGGGCGGCTGGCTCGCGGAGAACATCTCGTGGTCGTGGTGCTTCTTCGTCAACGTGCCGGTCGGCTTCGCGCTCGTCGCATTGCTCATCACCGGCTTGCCGGCGGAGAAGTCGCATTGGGAATCGTTCTTCAAGGCCGACTGGATCGGCATAGCGGGACTCGCCATCGGCCTGAGCTCGCTTACCGTCGTGCTCGAAGAAGGCCAGCGCAATCAGTGGTTCGAATCGCATGAAATCGTGATGCTCACGTGCGTCACGGCGTTCGGCTTCCTGCTCATCGCGATCTCGCAATTCGTCGCGACGAAGCCAATCGTGCGGCTGTCGCTGCTGCGCAATCCGCGCTATGCGAGCGTGATTCTGATCGTGTTCGCCGTCGGCGCGGGGCTGTATTGCGTGTCGTTCCTGCTGCCGCAGTTTCTGAGCGTCGTCGCGGGCTATAACGCGCTGCAATCCGGCGCGATCATGCTCGTGTCGGGCGTGCCCGCGTTTCTCATCATGCCGGTGCTGCCGCGTCTGCTCGGCAAGGTGGATTTTCGCGTGCTCGTCATCTCGGGCCTGCTGTGCTTCGCCGCGAGCTGCCTGCTCGATATCTCGCTCACCGCGCAAAGCGTCGGCCACGATTTCTTCTGGTCGCAGATCTTGCGCGGCTTCGGCCAGATGCTCGCGATGATGCCGCTCAATCAGGCGTCGATGGCCGCCGTTTCGCGCGAAGAATCCGGCGATGCGGCCGGCCTCTACAACATGGCGCGCAATCTCGGCGGTTCGGTCGGGCTTGCGATCATCGGCACCGTGATCGACCGTCGCAACGACTTTCACACCGCATCGATCCGCGAATCGCTGACGGCGAATTCCGTCATCGGTCAGGAACGCATGGCCGCGAGCGCCGCCAGCTTTTTCGCGCAGGGCGGCGACATGGCGCATGCGAAGATGCAGGCGCTCGGCCAGTTGTCGATGCAAATCGGTCAGCAGGCGATCGTCATGACTTACTCCGAAACCTTCTACGTGCTGGCGATCGCGCTGCTCGCGTGTCTGCCGCTCGCACTCTTGCTCAAGACGCCGCGCGGCCAATCCGGCGACATGTCTTCTGCCGGCCACTGATTCATGAATTCATCGACGATGTTCCCTCGCACGCTTCGCCTGACCGCCCTGCTTCCGCTCGCTGCTTTCGCGCTCGCCGCGTGCACGGTCGGCCCCGACTATCGCGGCGCGCCGGAAATCGCGCCCGACGCCGCGAAAAGCGCCGCCTTCGTGCGCGCGCCGGCGCAGGGCGTCGTCGCGACGCACGCGCCCGCGACGTGGTGGCAAGCGCTCAACGATCCGCAACTGAACGCGCTCATCGATGCCGCGTTCGCCCACAATCCCGATCTGAAGATGGCGCAGGCGCGCTTGCGTCAGTCGCGTTCGCAACTGCGCGGACAGCGCGCCAACGAGTTGCCGAAAGTGTCGGGATCGGCGGCGGCGTTGCGCATGCGCTCGCCGGATACGTCGATCTTCGGTTCGTCGGGCGATGACGGTTCGTCGGGTTCGACGGGACGCGGTCCGGTCGATTTCTACACCGTCGGCTTCGATGCCTCGTGGGAGCTCGATCTCTTCGGCGGCACGCGCCGCGCGATCGAAGCGGCATCCGGCGAAGCCGAAGCCGTGCACGCCGATCTTTCGGACGCGCAGGTGTCGCTCGCGGCGGAAGTGGCGTCGGTGTACATCGACTTGCGCGATCAGCAGGAACGTCTCGCGCTCGCGGAACGCACGGCCGAGTATCAGCAGCAGATGCTGACGCTCACCGAGCAGCGGCGCGCGCGCGGCACGGCGGCGGAAGTCGATGTCGAGCGGCTCACGACGCAAGTCGACACGACGCGTGCGACGCTCGTGCCCTTGCAGACGCAGATCACCGATTCGCTGGATCAACTCGCCGTGCTGACGGGCCGCGCGCCCGGCGCGCTCGATGCCGAACTCGGCGCGCGTGCGCCGTTGCCCGCGTTGCCGTCGTCGGTGCCGATCGGCGATCCGGCGGCCATGCTCCAGCAGCGTCCGGATATCCGCGCGGCCGAGCGTCGTCTCGCATCGAGCAATGCGCAGATCGGCGAGCATATTGCCGATTATTTTCCGAAGGTGACGCTGCTCGGCGATATCGGTTTCTCCGCATCGGAGCCGAGTCATCTGCTGCGCAAGCAGAATTTCTCGTGGGTCGGCGTGCCGTATCTGCAATGGAATCTGTTCGACTTCGGGCGCACGGCGGCGAATGTCGATGCCGCCAAAGCCGCGCGCGACGAAGCCGAAGCGCGCTACGAAAAGACCGTGCTCGGCGCGCTGAAGGACGCGAATTCGTCGCTGTCGCGTTACGGCAACCAGCGCGAGCATGTCGTGCGGCTGCAGCAGGTACAGGCGTCGGCGGAGCGGTCGGCCACGCTCGTGCGGCAACGTTATACGGCGGGCGTATCGACGCTCATCGATCTGCTCGACGCACAGCGCACGCAATTCGCCGCGCAGCAGGACGTGGTCGCCGCGCAGGCCGAACTGCTGAAGGACTTCGTCGCGTTGCAGAAGAGTCTCGGACTCGGCTGGGCGACCTAAGCGTCTTCGGTCGATTGACGCTGCGACGCCATCTCCCGCTCGAACATCGGCGCATAGAACGCGACGGCCTTGCGCAAGATGTCGTTCACTTCCCTTAGCGCGACATTCTCTTCTTCGAGTTGCGCGATGCGTCGAAGCGGATCGTCGTCTGCGGCTGGCGTCGTCATGTGCGTTCGCGTGATGTGCGCTATCGATGCGACAGCGCCTTCGCCGATTGCAGAAGGTCGTCGAGCATCGACTGGCGTCGCTCTGGATCGGTGTCGCGGCCCGTCATGAAGCACAGCGCCGCGATCGGCAGTCCGGCGCGATCGCGCACGGGCGCGGCCATGCACAGGCGAAACGCGTTCGACAAGCCTTCGGTGCAGCAATAGCCCTGATTCTTCGCGGCTTGCACATCGCGCATGAATTCATCGAAGTCGATGCGCACGCCGTTGTCGAGCGCGAAGTCTTCGGCGGGAATCAGGGCGCGGATTTCATCGGCGTTCAGGTGGCCGAGCAGCAGGCGTCCGGTCGCCGTCCACGGAATCGGCACGCGCACGCCGATATCCGAGCTGATGTTGAACGGCCGCGCGCTGTTTTCGGACAGCACCACGGTGTACTTGTTTCCTTCGAGCATGCACAACTGCGTGGTCTCGTCGTACTTGCGCACGAGCGCGAGTATCGACTGATGCGCGCGGCTGATGAGGTCGTTGTGCGTCGCGTAGTCGGAGCCGTAGTAATGCATCTCGCGTCCGAAGAACACGCTGCCATCGGCCGATGTCTCGAGCCAGCCCACTTCCGCCAGGATCGCGACCAGCTCGTAGATGCTCGAACGCGGCGCGCCGGTCGCTTCGATCAGCTCGCGCATCGTCATCGGGCGCTGCGCGAGATGCAATTGCCGGAACATGGCGATGACCCGATCGACTCCCCTCGCTCGCGACGATTCCGTGACTGCCATTCATTCGCTCCGTGTGCGTCAGTGGTCGAGCACGCGATGCAGGAACTGCCGCGTCCGCTCGTTGGATGGATTCACGAAAATCTGCTCCGGCTCGCCCTGCTCCGCGATCACGCCTTTGTCCATGAAGACGACCCGATCGGCGGTCTTGCGCGCGAAACCCATCTCGTGCGTGACGACGACCATCGTCATGCCATCGCGTGCGAGTCCGCGCATCACTTCGGTCACTTCGCCGACGAGTTCGGGATCGAGCGCCGAAGTCGCTTCGTCGAAGAACATGATGCCCGGCTCGACGGCGAGCGCCCGCGCAATCGCGACGCGCTGCTGCTGTCCGCCGGACAACTGGCTCGGATAATGATCCGCACGGTCGGCAAGCCCGACGCGATCGAGCACGTCCATCGCGCGCTTGCGGGCATCGGCGGGACTCATCTTGCGCGCCTTGATGAGCGCGAGCGTGACGTTGCCGAGCGCGGTCTTGTGCGGAAAAAGATTGAACTGCTGGAACACCATGCCGACGTGACCGCGAATATCGCGCGCGCGTTTCGGGTCGTGCAGCGGCACTTCGTTGACCCATACTTCGCCGGAATCCGTCGTTTCGAGCCCCGCCATGATGCGCAGCACCGTGCTTTTGCCCGAACCCGACGCGCCGATCAGCACGAGCACTTCGCCCGCGCGCACGTCGAGATTGATCTCGTTGAGCACGCGCGTCGCGCCGAATGCTTTGCTGACGCCCGACAGCGAAATAATGGGCCTGGTCTGACTTTGATTGCTCACGACAGTCTCCTGCGGTCATGGTGGCGCACCCATTGCGAAAGCGGGAAGCACACGACGAAATAAATGAGTGCGACGAGTCCGTAAATCTCGACCGGCTTGCCGATGCGATCGACGATCGCCTGGCCGCCGTGCATCAGCTCCGACATGCCGATCATGCTGACGATCGACGTATCTTTGATAAGCGAAAGATATTGGCCGATGAGCGGCGGCAACACGATCCTGCCGGTCTGCGGCAACACGACGAACGCGAACGCCTGCGTGCGCGACAGACCGAGAATCTGCGAGACTTCCCACTGGCCTTTCGGCACCGCTTCGATCCCGGCGCGAAAAACTTCGGCGATATACGCGCCTTGATAAACGCTCAGGCCGAGCACGCCGGCGGCGAAAACATCGATCGCATAGCCGAAATACGAGACGCCGAAGTAGATGAACATCAGCGTGATGAGCACGGGCGTGCCGCGAAAGAGCTCGGTATAAAGCCGCGCGATGCGGTCCGTGCCCCACGGTCCGAACGATCGCAACACGGCGGCGAAAAGGCCGATCAGCGTGCCGCCGACGATCGACGCGACGGACAGCAAAAGCGTCGTCACGAGACCTTGCAGCAGGATCGACAGACTGGTTCTCAGCAGTTCAAATGACATGATCCGACTCCGGTTCGGGCATCAGGCGCGATTGGCGCGGCGCAACGCGAGGCCGCCGAAGCGTGCGCGCGGCCGGACGACGAGCGGCGGATGAAACATGCGCGCGCCGAGCTGACCCGCGATCCACGACAGCACGTTGCTCAGCACGAGATACGCGACGAGCACGACCGAAAACGTCTGCACGTAGAGCAGCGTGCGCGAATTGATGACGGTCGCGGTGCCGGTGAGTTCGGGCAGCGCGATCGCGGAGAGCAGCGACGTGCCGAGCAATAGCTGGATCAGATAGTTGACGATCGCCGGATAGACCGCGCGCGCGGCCTGCGGCAAGACGATTTCGGTGAAGATCTGCCCGCGTTCGAGGCCGAGAATGCCCGCGGCTTCGAGCTGTCCGCGCGGCACCGACTGAATGCCCGCGCGAAACACTTCCGACAGATACGCGCCGACGTTCAGGCCCAGCGCGATCACGCCGGCCCAGTAGGCATCGAGCGCAATGCCCGCCGACGGCAAGCCGAAGAACACGATGAATATCTGCAAAAGAACCGGCGTATTGCGGATGACTTCGACATACGCGCGCGCGACGAAGCGGATCGCGGCCATCGGCGACAGGCTCGCCAGCGCGGCCAGCAAGCCGAGCACCAGCGACAGCACGAACGCGAGAAGCGTCACCTGCAGCGTCAGCCATCCGGCTTTCAGGAACTCGGGGACGTAGCCCCACAAGGTCAGCCATTCGTAGTTCATCTCGGCCTCCGCATCCGTCCGGTCTCGTGCGATATCGACATCACTTCATCCTCAGAACTGCGGGTTGAGCGGGAAATGCGGATCGGTGCCGAACCACTTCTTGTAGAGCTGCGCGTTGAGCTTCGACGCGTTGATGTTGAAGAGGAACAGGTTCAGATAGTTGAGCCACGCCTGATCGCCGGCCTTCACGCCGAAGCCGTTGTATTCGAGCGGCACGAGTGCTTCGTTCGTGACGGTCAATTCGGGATCGAGCTTCGCCTGATACGCGAGGAAGTTGTTGTCCTCGATCATCGCGTCGGCCTGGCCTTGCTTGACGGCGAGAATCGCGGCCTGCGAGCTGTCGTATTCCTGGATCTTGATCGGGATGTTCAGCGAGCGGACTTCATCGCCGTTGGTCGAGCCCTTGACGGTCGCGATCGTGCGGTTGCCCATGTCCTGAACCGACTTGATGCCGCTGCTCTTCTTGACCAGCAGCGCCTCGCTCGCGACGACATACGGCGTCGTGAATTCGATGACCTTCGCGCGCTCCAGATTGCGCGTGAAGTTGCAGAACACGACATCGACCTTGCTCGTCTGCAGGTTCGGGATGCGGTTCGCGCTCGTCGTGTTCACGACTTCGAGCTTCACACCCATCTGCCTGGCGAGTTCCTTGGCGAGATCGACGTCGTAGCCGTCGGGCTGACCATCCTTGTCGTAGAAGCCGAACGGCGCGAACGTCAGACAGTCGCCGACCCGCAACGTCCCGCGCTGCAGAACCGCCTGGAGCGTCGACGAACCTGCCGCCGCCCCGGCGTTTGCGCCGCCGCCTTCGGCCGGCGTGGAAACCTTGGTGCAGGCGGCCAACGCCAGCGCGCCGGCGATGACGAACAGCGAAACGGTTCTGACGCCTATGTTCGAGAGTTTCATGAGCAGGTCCTTTCGAAGGATGGTTAGGAGGAACCGGTTCCAGAACCGGCTCAGAGCGAAACGCGAAAGTTCGTCTATGTCCGATATACCGGACAGACATCTGGCGTATCGGATCGAACTTCAGTGTTGGATGAGAAAATTCCGAGCACAAGCGGCCCGAACCCTAATTGGCGAGGGTTTTTTGATCAGATAGGGGATGCGGCTACAAACGCAGCCGGCTGACGAGCCGCCAGGACGCGCGAGCGGCGCGGCGGAATCACGGAAGCGATGGTTCGACGTTCGGCCGCGCGGCCCGACCCGGCCGAACCGGGTCATGGATTTTGCGTTCTATGTCTCGCGAGCCGGAACGTCGCGTCGGAAGCTACTGGCTGGCGCCCGCTCCGATCCCCGCTTTCTTCTGAGCGTTCTGCAAGTCCTGGGGATAGTTAGGATCATTCGCGCGGCCGGGGTTATAGCCCGCATCCTCGAGTTTCTTCAGCTCGGCGTTCTTCTTGTCGCGCGCCTGTTTTCGTGCGGCTTTTTTCTCGGCTTTCGTCATGGACGCAGCTTGCGTCGCGCCGGTTGCGGTCGAACCGGTATCCTGCGCATAGGAAAGCGAGGCCGCGGATGCGCCCGCCACGCCCAGGAAGAATGACACAGCAATGCTTGCTAGCTTCGTTCTCACGGTGATTCTCCGTTCGCCTGGAGGACTTGCGTTGAGGAAAGTATAGGGCGCGCGTTTCGGCACTGCGCCCGTCGAGCATGCGACTTTCGTTCGTCACGACATAACTTATCGGAAGCCAACGGATGCAAATCATCGTCGATGCCGACGCCTGCCCCGCCGTCGTGAAGGATATTCTCTTTCGCGCAGGCACACGCATGAAGGTGCACGTGACGCTCGTCGCGAATCAGTTTTTGCGCACGCCGCCCTCGCCGTGGATACGCGCGATTCAGGTGCCCGCCGGTTTCGATGTCGCCGACGCGCGCATCGTCGAGATGGCGCAGGCTGGCGATCTCGTCATCACGGCGGACATTCCGCTCGCGGCGGCGGTGATCGCAAAGGGCGCGTTCGCGCTCGATCCGCGCGGCGAATGGATGAACGCGGAGAACATCGAGGAACGTCTGTCGATCCGCGCGATGATGGATCAGTTGCGCGGCTCCGGCGTGCAGACCGGCGGGCCGCCGCCGTACGCGCCGCGCGACGGCAAGAACTTCGCCGCGCAGCTCGACCGTTTTCTCGCGAAGCAGCGGACGCCCGAATGAGCAGGCGGCTTCAGGCGGTCCCGTCGATGATCTTCCGGATCGCTTCCTCGAACGCCTCGGAAGGCTGCCCGCCGCTCACCAAATACTTCTGGTCGAAGATGATCGCCGGCACGGACTGAATGCCGAGTTGCTGGAACTCGCGCTCTTCGGCGCGGACTTCGTCGGCGTACGCACCGCTTTGCAGCACCGTGCGCGCCTCGTCGCCATCGAGCCCGGCGCTGCGAGCCGCTTCGACCAGCACGTCGGGGTCGCTCGTATCCTTGCCGTCACCGTGATAAGCGCGCAGCAGCGCGAGCTTGAGCGGCAGTTGCTTGCCTTCGATGCGCGCCCAATGCAGCAGCCGATGAGCATCGAACGTGTTGTAGACCCACTTGCGTTCGCCGAACGCGAAGCCTTCGCGCGCGCCGCGCTCGCGGATCATCGCCTGCGTCTCGCCGATCTGTTCGGGCGTGCGGCCATATTTGCGGCCGAGATAATCGACGATGCGCTCGCCTTGCGGACTCATGTCCGGATTCAGCTCGAAGGGATGAAGGGTGATGCGCGCATCGACGGTATCGCCGAGACGCTCCAACGCGCGTTGCAGCGAAGAGAGTCCGACGGCGCACCACGGGCACGCGATATCGGAGACGAAGTCGATTTGGAGAGTGCGGGACATGAGGTTCGTGAAGATTGGAATCGAGTCGGACAGACTAGCTCAAATCGCCGATATCGGTTTGCGCGTGCCCTTCGCGGCATCCGCGGACAGGTCGAAGACTGGATTCACGATTTCGACGCGCTCGAACTGGAGCCGAAGAGCGTCAGGGCGGAACGTGGCTCGAGCCGATAGTGCGAATGCCCAATGTCGTTCTTGCCGTCGGGCATGGGGATCGCGAAGCAAATGGTGGCGCGGTTGCTAAAGACCGTTAGTTGCGATCGATGCGATTGCGTAATGGTCAGTCCCTGCCCTTCGCGCTTTTCGACTTGTTGAAGACGTAGCCCGAGAAGCCGTCTCTCAGATCGGGATATTTCTGAATGATGGTTTCGACGAGCTCGCTCGATGGATCGATGCCCAATCTGCGCAGCGTCAGCTTTCCCGCCGGACTCGTCTTGTAGGTGCGCCGCCAGTCTTCGCGCTGCCGCGGCGTCGCGGCTTCGTACATCTCCCAGCCGCGACGGACTTCATCGACGATCCGGTTCTGAGCGTTCACATCCTGTGCCGCGACCTGCAATGCCCGACGCGCCTCGGCCTGTTGCTTCGCTTCGGTGTCGCGTTGATCGGTCAGCGCCAGATTCTCCTGAATCTGAACCATCTGGCGTTCCGCATCCGAGACGATCCAGCCTTCCTTCAGCGCTTTCATGAAGAAGCCCGCCGGACTCTTCGACACCTTGCCGAGCTTGAGGCTGAAACGCGTACGCTCGATTGCCTGCTCCAGACGTTCGTCGGTGAAGGTATCGCGGTCGGAAGCGATCTGATTCAACTGCGCGCTGGACAGACCGATTTCCTGTTTCAGCGTCAGATACAGCGCCTGCGCGTGCTCGTGCGTATGCAGCAGGCGCTCGGCTATTTCCTTGCGCTCGACGCGAAATCGCATGCGTCCGATCTTGCGTGAACCCGGTTCATTGCGCGTCTCATACGAGAGGGAAAGATCGGATACCTCATTAATTTGATCCACCGCCGGAGCGAGCCAGTCGCGCTTGAAGTATTTGAATTCCTGCGCTTTTGCGCCCATCGTCCCCTGCCAGGCACGCAATTCGTCGAGCGTGAACCAATCGGTTATACCCTCGGACGCGTAGGGAAGCAGATGGTCGTACATCACGCGCGCATAGCTGAGCGTGAAAAGCGAAGTGATGCGCAAGCTCAGCCAATGCGATTTCCCGGGACCGCGAATGATTCCGATGAGATCGGGCGGAACGCGGAACTGAAACCGTCCGCCGACGTATGAGATGCGTCCAATCAGTTGAACCGAGCCGAACGGCTTGGAGCCATCGGCGTCGGCTTCCGCGGTCGCCTGGATGAGCGCCCTCTGCGCCTCGGTGATCACCTGTTCCAGATGCGCGTTGTTCCGGCTCGAGTAGCGCATGAGCCACTTGAAATAGTCGAGCTCGACGTCGTACAGGTCGTGAATCTTTTCTTCTTGCGCGACGATGAAATAGGCCGCGTCGATCAAGCGGCGAGCCGCCACGCCAAGATCGACGATGCGGATCAGGACGTTCTTGCGCGAAAAGCCGATGTCCGAGCGGGCGGCGTCGACGGGCAAGCCCTGCGCATTCGCATCGTCGAATAGGGCCAGCGCCAGTTGTCTCGACGTGGCCACCTGCCCTGCTGTCGTCATTCCGTCTCCGTGTCCGGCGCTAGTTCATTGTGTCGAGCGGTACCTTAACGGCTGCAAGGTGAGCTGTCAACACAAACTACCTCACCTTTTGCAGGCGCGGACACAGGAAACCTCACCATTGCGTCGCAACCTACACAAATTTCCTCACCATTCTTGCCTGGACGCCTCACCTTGGGGTCCACTTCATCTCACCTTGACGGGGTAAACACAGCACCTTGACGCTCAATCAACATCACTTCAAGCACACTTTTCCTCACCTTATGGGTGTAAGTCGTTGATTTCATGAGCGTGCGCGTGAGACGTTAGTGGTGGTGAGTCTTTGTGTTTACAAAAATAACTAACCAACGGCCTTACTCATATAGACGGTGCATTTGATTTTTAACCAGCGGGACGATGGCGTTTCGCGCGCTTCGTTTAGGTGAAGTGAATTGTGACCAGCCGTCGAGACGCTGGAATCCAACTGCGCCGGCGTCCGCAGAGGTGAGGTTTTTTGTGATGGGATCCGGCGTTCCACTGAGCTTCCGATGCCGTGGAGCGTTTCGCTGTCCTCTGAGCGTTTCGGGAATCACTGAAGATAGCTTGTATAAGTGGTTGATCTTATTGATAGTCTTGCACCTCCGCCCCGGTGCTTGCAAATTTCGATCAATTCCAATAGCTATTCATCACTGCGGCGAGTATTCTACGGTTCGACATCTAGTTACACCAAAACCGTGGAAACATCGGCGAGCGTGAAGAAAACGCCTCACCGTGGACTAAAAAGGAAGCACCGAATGAATTTGAGCGAACTGCCAGGGATTAATCGAAGGGTGAAGCTCTCCAACCTAGGAGAATTCGCAGAGCGTTTGTCGGTCATGACGAACGAACTGCGTGATCAGATCTTGGCACCACGGCCAAGGAAGACAGCGCCCGTGTTTACGATAGGCGAGCTGTCGGACATGTGCGGGATCGACCGGCAGAAGATCAATTATCTGGCGACAAAGGAAGGTACTGACCTCCCGCCGGGTGAAACGCACGGAACCGGGCGTGCGCGTATCTTCTCTCTGAAGGATGCCCGAACGTGGGTTCAGCAGGTCTCGGACATTTATCAGACGCCGCTTGTCACTGGTACGCGCGAACATCGCGGTCGCGTGTTAATCACGGCGAACTTCAAAGGCGGATCGTGCAAGACGACGACGTCGATGTGCATCGGCCAAGGATTGAGCTTGCGTGGTCGCAAGGTTCTCATGATCGACCTCGACCCACAAGCGTCGCTTTCGGAGTTGTGCGGCCTGTACGCGGAAAAGGACGTGACTTGGGAGGATACGGTCCTGCCATACATTTACGATCCGGACATGGAAGGCGGTCTCGCGTCGAAAGTGCAAAGCACGTATTGGGACGGACTCGATGTGATTCCGGCACACAACTATCTTCACGACGCCGAATTCCATCTGCCTACTGCGCAGAAGACGAACGCGAACTTCGAGTTCTGGTCGGTGTTGCGAAAAGGGATTGAGCCGCTGCGCGCGGAGTACGACTACATCATCCTGGATACCGCGCCTTCGCTCTCTTATATGACGCTGAACGGATTGATGGCGGCCGATTCGATGGTCATGCCGCTCGTACCCGAAAGTCTGGATTTCATTTCGTCGGTGTCGTTCTGGTCGTTGTTCGCTGAAGTCGCGAATGGTTTCGTCGAACACGAAGTCGACAAAACATACGACTTCGTTTCGGTGCTTCTCTCGCGGGTCGACTATGGCAATACATCTTCGGCGCCGGTCGTTCGCTCATGGTCTCAGCGCGCGTATGGCGACTGGTTGCACACCACTGAGATTCCGGCGAGTTCGGTCATGAGCAATGGCGCGTTGGCTTTTTCTACTGTCTTCGATCTTTCACGGGCCGAGACAGTCGCGAAAACTTTGGCGCGCGTAAAACAGCCGATGGTCGACTACTGCAAATGGATCGATGACCAGTACGTTGAGCAATGGAGGGCGGGACAATGAGCAGCCTTCGCGACCGAATGATGAGCAAGACCGCGGAAGTTCGTGCGGCAAAGGACATCCAACTCGATCCGCAGCAAGAGAAGGCGACGAGTCCGCGCACTGCGCCCGGAATGGCAGCGGCGTTGGCCTCGGCGCAGCAGCGCATCGCGCAACTCGAGCAGGCAGGTCCCGCGTCGGAAGCGCCGGTGTCGGAGATCGTTCCGAATCCCTGGCAGCCTCGGCAGGTATTCAACGACGCGAAGCTTGTGCAACTCGCCGAGTCGATCCGCGAAGCGGGTCTCGTACAGCCGATCGTTGTACGGCGCATCGGCACCGGATACCAGATCGTGGCGGGTGAGCGTCGCTGGCGCGCGCATAAGATGATCGGTAAGGAATCGATCAAGGTTCTTGTCGTCGATCTTTCTGACGAAGAGATGGCGATGCTCGCCCTCGTCGAAAACGTAGCGCGTGAAGATCTGTGCGACTACGAGATCTCGCGATCGATTCGACGGACCGAAAAGGAGTTTCCTAACCGCAAGCGCATGGCGGAAGCGTTGGGCATCTCGCGCTCCGAGTTGTACCGGTATCTTTCGTTTGGCGAGTTGCCGGATTTCGTCGTGCAGGATCTAGATGTGCAGCCTCGCCTGTTGGGAGCCACGGCCGCGGAGAATGTCGTCTCGGTACTGCGTGGGCGGAATGCGGCGGCGTTCGACGTTGCCAAGGGCCTTTGGGCGCGCGTCGTTTCGGGCGATCTGGATCAGTCGAAATTTGGCAAGGCGATCAAGCAGGCGTTGGATGACGAGCGTAAGCCGGCGCCGGCCGTAAGCGATCGCAGTATCGACAAGATTTTTGCGGGTGGATCGCAGGCAGGGTCGATCACGAGAGACTCAATGGGGCTCACGGTCAAGATCAAAGCAGGATTACTGACCGAAGAAAAGGAACGGCAAATTCGGGAGTTGGTGACACAGTTGTTTGCCGATAACAGCTAGTCGATTCCCTCCAGCAATTGGTCTTGATGCGGTGCGCTCGGCATCTGGGTCAATTTCCGAAGCTCCAAGAGTGTCTCAACTTGGGACACGCGCAGCGCGAAGTCACGCTCGTGCACTTCTAGATTGATCTAACGAGTGTCCCGACTTGGGACACTCGATCTCCGCAGCAACCTCGGCCGTTCGCGCCCCGGGCGCAAACTTTCCCACACGCGCGCATCGACACGACCCGCACGGTTGTTTGCACGCGAACTCGTGGACTGGGGCAGTTTCCCATTGGAACGATCTGTCTCAACGGCAGGACAATTGATGGCAAGCACCATCGATGCACATGAGGCGCGCGAAATATCTCGATCTCGATCCAGGCGCATGGTCATCCGGTTTGGCGCAGAGGACGACGCAGCCACTACTCCAAGCGCGTCGATGCGAGTCACTCTCAGCGTGGGTGAATAGCAGCTTGGGAAAGGCGGAGCCCGCCAGCATCCGAAGCTTGAATGTAAAGCCTGAACGTCCTCTTAGCGATGCGAAACCAACGGAGAAGGCGGTCACCGCCACTCGAGCAAGTACTTCGCCTAGAAAGCTGCTGAACAATGATCGCTCCGATCGTTCGTGAAACAATCGACGCCGCGTTTCCACTCCTGCGATCGCTAGGCAGGACGGGCTTGGCGGCCCATTTTCAAGGGTGATCTGGGAGGATGTTTCACGAAATCGTCTGCGTGAACAGAGGGTATCGGCATAAAAGGAACCGGCGAGCGCTCCGAAACGCGCTTAACGGCCGCATCGTGACGAATAAGACGAAAAATGTAGCGCTCGATACGTCCGCAGTGAGGCGTCGAAGCTGCGGTAGACGGCGTTTCGCTGGTCGCGGCGAAGAACACCCGTCGCGACTCCGGATGGGGCGACGGAAGACATCGATCCGCCAGACTAACCTTCGTAACATGCTGCGCGGATCAGCAAACTTTCCGCTTGCTCCCTCGTCCTTTCAGACTGCTTGCCGCCCGCGTGCTGGTGAAAAAGCTCGGACGGAACATGCGCGAGCCGCAGGTATCTGAAAGTTAGGCTCAGCGTCCCCGCGCGTTCGCTCTCGCGAACTTCCGCGCGCGCGACAATCCCGAAGAGCGCTCATCACGCGCGACCGGGATCAGTCGCGGGAAGAAAATGTCGAGCACCGCGACCATCGAGAGCAATACGACGGCAACGAAGACCATCGTGCCAAGGAACTCGAGCAAAGACATATTCACCTCGTCCGGTCGCATAGTTTTGTATTGGAGATCTACTGGACTCAGTGTGAGCGAGGCATGGCAAAGTCGATGTCGCGATCAGCCGGGACAACAGGCATCTGTTCGACGCTTCAAATTTCCGTCCGCGCTTAATGTCTGGAATGCGCGCGGGCTGACCGAAATGCGTCCGCGGGCGTCCGGCGCGTCGAAATTCAAAGTCAGACGCAAGTGGCGAGTTGTCGGCGGAAAGGCCCTTGCGCAACGCCTACCTTGTATATTTCTTCGGTATCCGAAGTAATGTGGCCGTGAAAATACGCGCGGGATGCTTAGCGCAAATAAATCCGGACGGGCAAAGCTCAACAGGCCGCCGGCATTCCGATCCGCAACTGGGAGTGCGCGACGCGCACTCCACGCGACATCACTTCGTAGCGGCCACCACGAAGGCGTCTGATCTGTCAGGTAGCGTCAAAGCTCCTAATACCTGACTGTTGCTGAAAAAAACGACGCCCGTAAGCTTCGCACCCGGATATATGCAGGGCGCGGGTCCAAACGTGATCGTGGCGTCCAGCACGTCTTTGTCGCCATGAGGCGTGGCGGCTCCGCTGAACGTGCAGCCGCTCAAGCCTTCACCCTTGATCGAGCCGTCCTGCCCGATTACAAAAGTGGCGGTCTCGCCGTCCTTCGTCGATCCGGCCGCGCCCGAATACGTCCCGGCAACGGACGACAGCGCCACCGGACGTTCATAGTTGGCGTCATAAACCACGTTGAACTTGATGCTGTTCTGCTTCGCCGTGCTCGTATAGATCACGCCCTGAACGCTGTTCGTCGCGTTGTAGCCCGCGAGGACGGGCGTATCGGTCGCAGCCTTGCCGCTTATGTCGAAGGTGCGCGCATTGTCCGACTGAAAAGTGCCATGAGATGCGGATGCCGCACCCTGTACCAGACCTAGCGCGTTTGTCGTCGTGTTCGCATACACGAAATAGAAAGCGCCAGTCTCGAGCACTACGCCGCCCACGACGTTGCCGTTCGCATCGGTTCCGGAATAAAGGCCTTGTGCAGCGTTAGCCTCGGGCGCGCTCGGCGCATTATCGGAACTGCCGCCGCCCCCACCGCATGCGGCCAAAACGACTGTAACTGCAGATACTGCGACGACGCGTTTCATATTTTTCTGATGTCTGAACTTGCGCTAGCGGCAAGCGAATGAAATAAGCGATGACCGGAATCTTGAACTGGTCCGACAGCCTTTGAAGCGGCAGGCCATCGTCGTCCCGCGATTGCCGAATTTGGCCTTCCCCTTGGGGATAACGGCATGGAAGCGCACGACTTGAGGGCGTATGCTATTCATCGATGCGCCATGACGCAGCACTGTCAACGGCCGGACATAGAGCCGGCACATTCTTGTCGAAGCCCGGTACGCAGGGAGAGAGGACAGATCATGGATGACACGCCCACCATCGAATCGCGGATCAGCGCCGAGCCCGCACGCAGCGGACTTGGCGTCGAGGCGCTGCAGCGCGATATCGTCGATAACCTCATCTGTCTGCAGGCGCGCTATCCGGAGATCGCCACGCCGCACGACTGGTACATGGCGCTCGCCTACGCCGTCCGCGACCGGATGATGACCCGCCGCGTCGCCACCACGCACACCTATGTCGCGCGCGACGCAAAAGTCGCGTGTTATCTGTCCGCTGAATTTCTCATCGGCCCGCAACTCGGCAACAACCTGATCAATCTCGGCATCGAAAGCAACGCGCGCGAAGCGTTGCAGGCGCTCGGACTCGACCTCGATACGCTGCTGTCGATCGAAGAGGAACCGGGCCTTGGCAACGGCGGCCTCGGACGCCTGGCCGCGTGCTATCTCGACTCGCTTTCCACGCTCGAAATCCCGGCGATCGGTTACGGAATCCGCTATGAGTTCGGCATCTTCGATCAGGAAATCCGCGACGGCTGGCAAGTGGAAATCACCGACAAATGGCTGCAGAAGGGCAACCCGTGGGAAATCCTGCGCCCGGACGTCGCGTTCTACGTGAACTTCGGTGGCCGCACCGAAAGCTCGACCGATGAAGCGGGCCGCTTTCATGTGCGCTGGATTCCTGCCTATACGGTCAAAGGCGTGGCCTGCGATACGCCGATCCCCGGTTTTCACGTCAATACATGTAACTCGTTGAGGCTCTGGAAAAGCGAGGCAGTCGAGTCGTTCGATCTTCAGGATTTCAATGCCGGCGACTATTACGAAGCCGTGCACGAGAAGGTGCTTTCGGAGACGCTGTCGAAGGTGCTTTATCCAAATGACGAGCCCGAAGCGGGTAAGCGCTTGCGGCTCGCGCAGCAGTACTTCTTCGTTTCGTGTTCGTTGCAGGACATGTTGCGCCTGCTTGCGCTCAAGGGCGAGCCGATCAATCGCTTGCCGGACATGTTCACGGCGCAATTGAACGACACGCATCCGTCGATAGCCGTCGCCGAGTTGATGCGCCTGCTCGTGGATGAGCGGCAACTGCCTTGGGACGACGCCTGGGACATCACGCAGCGCACGCTCGCCTATACGAATCACACGCTGTTGCCCGAAGCGCTCGAAACGTGGGGCTTGCCATTGTTTCAGGGCTTGTTGCCGCGATTGATCGAGATCATCTACGAGATCAATCGCCGCTTCCTCGATGATGTCCGCCAACGATATCCCGGCGACGAAGCGCGGATCGCGCGCATGTCGCTGATCGACGAAAGCGGCACGAAGCGCGTACGCATGGCGCATCTTGCGACGGTCGGCAGTCACGCGATCAACGGTGTGGCCGCGCTCCATTCGGCACTGCTCGAAAAGACGGTGCTGCGAGATTTCGCCGAGCTATGGCCCGAGCGCTTCCATAACGTGACCAACGGCGTCACGCCGCGCCGCTTCATGATGCTCAGCAATCCGGGTCTCGCGAAACTGCTGGACGAGGGGCTGGGGGAAGGTTGGGCGACCGATCTCGGCAAACTGCGCAAGCTGTCCGAATACGCCGACGATGCCGCATTTCAGGAACGCTGGCGCAACGTGAAGCAGGCGAACAAGCAGATCCTCGCGGATAAGATCAAGAGCGCGACGGGCATCGTCGTCGATCCTGCGGCGCTGTTCGACATACAGGTCAAGCGAATCCACGAGTACAAGCGGCAACATCTGAACGCGCTATACATCGTGACGCAGTACATGCGTCTGCGCCGCGATCCACAACTCGCGCTGACGCCGCGCTGCTTCGTATTCGGCGGCAAGGCCGCGCCTGGCTACGCGATGGCCAAGCTCATCATCCGGCTGATCAACGGCATCGCCGAAGTCGTGAACGACGATCCCGCGATGAACGGCCGCCTGAAAGTCGTATTCTTCCCGGACTTCAACGTCAAGAACGCACACTTCATTTACCCGGCTGCGGACCTGTCCGAGCAGATCTCGACCGCGGGCAAGGAGGCTTCGGGCACCGGAAACATGAAGTTCATGATGAACGGCGCGTTGACCATCGGTACGCTCGATGGCGCGAACATCGAGATCCGCGAAGAAGTCGGCGATGAAAACTTCTTCCTGTTCGGCCTGAATGCGGACGAAGTGGAACGCGTGAAGCGCGAAGGGTATCGTCCGGCCGACTATGCGGATGCGAATCAGACGTTGCGGGAAGTGCTGGAGTTGATCGGCAGCGGGCACTTCTCGCGCGGAGATCGAGAGATGTTCCGTCCGCTGGTCGACAACCTGCTGCACCACGATCCGTTTCTGGTGCTTGCCGACTATGCCGCGTACGTCGCGCGTCAGGAAGATGTGAGCGCCGCCTGGCGCGACGAGCGGCGCTGGACTCGCATGTCCATCCTGAATACCGCCTATGCAGGCAAGTTCTCTTCGGACCGCGCGGTTCACGAATATTGCGAGCGGATCTGGAATATCCGCCCCGTGAAGATTTCCATCGAACGACGAAACTAGTTTTTCTTCCCGAGATCGCGCAGACGCTTGCCGGCCATCAGATCGTTGCCGAGTTTCTCGAGCGAAACGCCGCGCGTCTCGGGCACGTAGAAGAACACGACGACCGCAAAGATGACGTTGAGGATCGCATAGAGCACGAAGGTGTTCGCTTCGCCGACGGTCGACAGCAAGCTCAGGAACGTGGCCGCGACCGCCATGTTGGCGACCCAGTTGACGAGCGTCGAAACGGCGATGCCGAAGTCGCGCCCTTGCTGCGGCTGGATCTCCGAGCACAGGATCCAAACGAGCGGGCCGGCAGACATGGCGAACCCCGCGATGAAAAGCAGCAGCGACGCGACCGCCAGAATCTGTGCCGTGAGGCCGGCGACTCCGGCATGTAGCAGGAACCCGAGCGAACACATGCCGATTGCCATGATGGCGCATCCCGCATAGAGGATCGGCTTGCGGCCCCAACGATCGACGAAGGCAATGGCGCCGAAGGTCGCAATGACGTTGACGAGGCCGACGATGACTGTCGCCCACAGTTGCTGTTCATGAGTCGCGAAGCCGGCCAGTTCGAAGATGCGCGGAGCGTAGTACATCACGACGTTGATGCCGGTGAGTTGCTGGAACACCTGCAGCACGACTCCGAGCAGTACCGAGCGACGGAAGTTCGCGTTTTGCCGCAACAGGCTCCATCCTCGCTGGGGCCGCGTGTTGTCTTCGTTGACCTGTTCGAGTTCGGCTTGCACGTCGGCGGGATTGGCGTAGAAGCGTTGAAGGACGGCGCGCGCTTCGTCGGCGCGGTTGCGCTGAAGCAGCCAGCGCGGGCTATCGGGAAGGGCGAGCACGCCTGCGAGGAAGAAGACGGCGGGAATCGCGATGACGCCGAGCATCCAGCGCCAGTCGGCCACGTACGACAGTCCGATGTTCGACAGGAAGGCGGCCAGGATTCCGACGGTAATCATCAACTGATACGTCGAGATCATCGCGCCGCGTACTTGTCGCGGCGCAACCTCCGAAAGATAAAGCGGCGCGGTGAAAGACGCCATCCCGACCGCGAGGCCCAGCAGCAAGCGTGCGCCGATCAGATGAGCCGGACTCGCCGCGAACCCGGACCATAGCGATCCCGCAATGAAAAGTATCGCCGCGAGCACGAGCGCATAGCGGCGTCCGAGACGCCACGATAGCCAGCCCGCACCCAGTGCGCCGATCGCCGCGCCTACCATCATCGAGCTGACGATCCATTCTTGTGCGCGATCGCTCAGAACAAAATGCTTCGCGATGAAAGGCAGTGCGCCCGAGATCACCCCGATGTCGAGGCCGAACAGCAGGCCGGCGAGCGCCGCCATCAGGCAGACGAAGAGACCATATCGTCCGGTTTTCGTGGATGTCGGGACGCTGCGGTCGGCGAGGGTGCTCATCTGAGTTGTCTCCAGGTTGCGCTTCAAACCGGTCACGGTGGCAGTCGGGCGGCTTTGCTTCGACCATGCGACTGCGCACATGATCGAAGATGAGAATTAGCGCGGGATGAGCGCGCGATGAAGGACGCCTGAATCGTGTGACCGGCCGACATCGTACCGGTGAGCGTCAATTGCCGCCCAATGCCATCGCCTCGTTGTTGTGCCTGGTCAATTCTTCGTGCGCGCGTGCGATCTGACGTGCACAGACGCCGGTGACACGCGCCGCTGCTCGGCTTCGAATTTGCCGCCCGAAATGACCCGATTATTTTTTTTGGAAAAGGCGCTTGACGTGGTCGAAATAGCCCCGCATAATTCGCCTCCCGTTGAATGACGGCGCGCAAGAAAGCAAGCGAATAGCGAAGCAAATAACTGCGCAAATGCTCTTTAAAAACTAACAGCCGATAAGTGTGGGCGCTTGATGGCGAGTGCGGCTGGTTCTTCGGAATCGGCGATAG